>DATJUK010000073.1:0-33074 GCA_035502495.1 Solirubrobacterales bacterium | reverse complement strand
ACTCCCCCGGTGAATTGCGGATGCGGCGCAACCTAGCCGCGCCCGCGACCCATCCCTGACGGCGCGCCGATCGCCTATACGCGTGGGCGCGTAGACGGGCTCCTCGCCGCCGCGGGGCCGGCGGCGGCGGCCCAGGCGGTGGCGACGGCCTGGCCCCGGTCCACCGCCCCGAGCTTGGCGTTCACCCGCTGCAGGTGCTTGGCCAGGGTCCTGGGCGCCATGCCGAGGCGGACCGCCGCCTCCCGCGTCTCGGCGCCGAGGGCGAGCTCCCGCAGCACGGCGGCCTCTCGCGGCGTCAGGCCCAGCGCCCGCAGCGCCGAGAGCGAGAGCACCCGGTCGGGGTCGTCGAGCAGCAGGACCGTGCGGCCGTCGCTGACCAGGCGGCGCACCAGGACGGTGCGGCCGTCGAGTCGCAGGGTGCCGCTGCGCGCCGCCCCGCCGAGCCACTCGGTGAGGACGCGCGGCGCCTGCCTTCCCTCCACCGGCGCGTCGGGCCCTTCGGCGAAGATCTCCTGCGCCGACGCCGAGGCGAAGCGGACGCCGCCGTCGGGGTCGAGCAGGACGATCGCGCGGTCGTCGGCGTCGAGCCCCGAGCGCAGGCCGCCGACCGTCGCCGCCAGCTGCTCGCGCAGCTCGGCGGCGCGGTAGGCCTGGATCATGTGCGGGCGGGTCAGCTCGAGGAGCCGGCGGTCGCGCTCGCTGAAGTCGGACTCCGAGCGGGTGAGGGCGACGCCGATCGTCAGCTTCGGCGTGGAGGGCAGGATGAAGGCGATCTGGTGCTCGGCCCCGAGCGGCTCGTAGAAGTGCCGGTAGAGGGGCAGCTTCCGCAGCTCCCGGCGCGAGGAGACGTCGGAGAAACGCAGCGCCCGCCCGTCGCGGGTGCGCAGGTAGCGCCGCAGCAGGGGATTTTCCCCGGCGTACCGTTCCCACGCCGGGACCGCCCAGGCGGGCAGCTCCGGTTCGACGATCGCCGCCACCACCCGCCCGTCTCCCTCGATCTCGTTGTAGGAGACGTGCAGCGCCGGCACCAGCGTCCGGTAGCCGGGCAGGATCAGCGCCCGGAACTCGTCGCGATCCTGCGCGTCGTGCACCTCGCCGACGAAGTCGAGCGCCGCCCGGAAGTCGCTTTCACGGAGGTCGGACATCCCGCCCATCCTCTCCTGAACGGAGCGGCCGTCCAAGCCGCCCCCTCGCGAACCTCGCAAATCGGCTCCCGCAGCACGCCGCGAGCCACGGCCCCGCGGCGGCTAGTCCGCCGCCCTGCCCCCGGGGATGATCACGTAGCGATATTGGAGCCCGAGCGCCAGGGGGACCAGGCAGGATTCGACTTTGCAGCCGTCCGTGGCGCGCCAGATGGTGATCGTGCCGACGCCGGGCGAGTAGTAGATCGTGTTCGGCTTTTCGGCGGCTTCACTGTGATAGGGCAGCTGGTAGTACAGCGAACCGATCCTGAAATAGACCACGATCGAGGCGCTTTCGAGCACCGCGGCAGTCAGGCTAGGAGCACTGATGGTCGCCTTCCTGGCAAGGGTGTTGTCGAGGGTCTCGGGGGTCCCCGGCGTGGCGGTCGTCCATTTCGAGAAGATGACGTTCGCGGTGCCCGGTTCGCCTTCCGGCCCGGTCGGACCGGTGGCGCCCTTCGCGCCCGTCGCCCCCGCGGGCCCCGCGGCGCCTTGCGGGCCGGTTTCTCCCTTCGGCCCCGCCGGGCCGGTCATCGCCGCCTTCGCCGCCTGGCTCAGCTTCGCCGGCGTCACGGCTTCCTTCTGGATCTGCTTCGTGCCGACGCTGTTCTTCGGCAACTGCGTCGCCGCCCAGGCGCTGCCTCCGAGCAGGACGAACAGGCAAAGCGTGGAGACGACGTTGGCGTAGGTGAGTCGTCGGTGGAGGAAGTTCATCGACGACGGGCGAACGGTCAGTGGGTGATGGTGCTGTGCTCGGACTTGATCACGAACGTCCATTCATGGAATTCATCCTTGAAGAAGACGTACTTCGCGTCGTAGTTGGTCATGGTCCTGCTGCCGTCGTATTCCACCGTGCGGGTGGAGGTGGCGTGGACCGGGTAGACGGTGGTCTTCTTGTTCGGCGGCGTGCCGTCGGCGAAATGGTTGCCGAGGCGCGCCGAGGCGCGGGCGACGCTGTGCACCACGTAGGTGTAGGTCGCGGACGGATAGTTGACCGGGTCGTCCCCCAGGTAGTGAGCTTTCAGCAGCTTCACGATGACCGCCTGGGTCGGGCCTGCCGGAGCCCGCGCAGGCTTCGCCGCCGATGCGAACGGCACCGCGACGAGCAGGCAGACGAGCGCCACGAGAACGGGACGAGACCGAGGCACGCCGCCATCCTATGACAGATCGGCCGGTTCGTCACGCCGGGTCCGTCGCGCCCCTCGGGCCAGGGGCTCATGAGAAGCTCCTGCGGTCTCGTCCTTCCCGCCCATATCTCCGGAAGGACCCCAGATGCACCGCAGCGGACGAAAACTGACCTACGCCAACGTGATGGCGACGATCGCCCTGTTCGTCGCCCTGGGCGGCGCGAGCTACGCGGCGATCAAGCTGCCGAAGAACAGCGTCGGGGCCAAGCAGCTGAAGAAGGAAGCCGTGACGCCGGCGAAACTCAGCGGCGCGGCGAAGTCGATGCTCGCGGGCCCCGCCGGGCCGAAAGGCGACAAAGGCGCCCCCGGGCCCCAGGGCCCTGGCGGCGATGCCGGAGCGCGGGGCGAAAGGGGAGAAACCGGCCCTCCCGCCACCGCACTCTGGGCGGTCGTCGACAGCAACGGGGAATTCGTCCGCGGCAAGGGCATCTCGACGACCCATGAACGGCAGCCGGGGGAATACCAGGTCGAATTCTTCGAACGGAACGTGAGCCAGTGCGACTGGCAGGCGACCCTGGCCAGCGGCAAGACGGGCATCTTCCTGCCGCCGCTGGGACAGATCGCCGTGCGCCTCGACCCGAGCGACGACGAATCCCTCGACGTGATCACGACGAACGACGAAAGTCACGCCATGGCCGCGTCGTTCCACCTCGCGGTCTTCTGCTGAGCGCGCGCCGGGCGTGGGACTGACCCGGGCGACCCGGTCCGCCCCGTCAGAACCTGCACACACTCACCGTTTGTCGTAAGGGCGCCGAACGCCGGAGACCGCCGGGAAGAACCGACGCGATCACACCTCTTTCTTCAACTATTCGCCCCGGTGGATGCCAAGTTTTCGCGAGGTTCCATCTACGCGGTTACGCGTACGTACCTTATGCTCGCCCGACGATGGCGCAGTTGCGCGAAAGCGACCTCCGTGCCGTCCTCGACTTCGTCGGTGAGGCCTACGACGCGCAGGACCGCGAGGAGTTCCGCGCCGCGATCCTGCCCGGCTTCCGCCGCCTCGTCCCCTCCACCTACGCCTCCTACAACGAGCTCGCCGGGACGACGCCGGTGGCGACGTTGGCCGAGCCCGAGCTGCCGGATTGGGCGACGGCGGCCTGGGAGCGGCACGCGCCCGAAAACCCGCTGCTGCAGCGCTACCTGGCGACCCGCGACGGGCGCGCTGTCCGCTTCTCCGACGTGGCGCCCGCGCGGGAGCTGCGCCGACTGCCGATCTTCGAGGACTTCTACACCCCGCTCGGGATCTCCCACCAGGTCGCCTTCGTCCTGCCCTCCACCCCGGAGCTGACGATCGCGGTGGTGCTGAGCCGCGGCGGCCGCGACTTCGGCGCCCGCGACCTGGGGCTGCTCGAACTGGCCCGCCCTCACCTGATCCAGGCCTACCGCGCGGCCGAGCTGCGCGAGCGCCTGCTCGCCACGATCGGCGGCCTGCGCGCCGGCCTCGAGGCGGAGGGCACCGCGATCGTGGTGCTCGACGGCGAGGGCGCGGTAGGCCTCGCCTCCGAGGCGGCCCGCGAGCTGCTCGGGCCGGCCGCCGAGGCGGACCTGCGCGAGGGGCGGCCGCCCGGCGGCCCGCTGGGCGGCTGGGCGAAGGCCGGCCGGGGCACGGGCACGATCGAGGTCGACGGCGAGACGCTGCTGGTCCGCCGCGTCCGCGCCGGGGAGGGCACCGCGCTGGTCCTCGGGCGCCCCGGGCGCGCCCTCTCGCCCGACGCCCTGCGCCTGCTCGGCCTGACCGGGCGCGAGGCGGCGGTCCTGCACGGCCTCGCCCACGGCCGCTCGACCGAGGAGCTGGCGGCGGAGCTCTCGATCAGCCCCCGCACCGTCGCCAAGCACGTGCAGCGGATCAACGCCAAGCTCGGCGTCCGCGACCGTGCCCAGGCGATCGCCACCGCCTGGGCGGCGGCGGGCGGCTGATGGCGCGCCGGACGGCCACGGCGGCCGGTCGTCTCCGATGCGCGAAACCGCGTAATCGATAGTGAGGGACGCGCGCGGGAGCGCGATCGGCGCGTCTATGTTGACGCCATCGTCCCCATGCTCGTCTGGAGGAGAAGGTGAGATCTCGCATCGGTGTATGTGTCGTGCTGCTCGTCCTGTCCGCGCTCTCGGTCGCGTCAGCCGAGGCGACGGTGAAGAAGTTCGCGGTGAAGACGACGGTCGAAGCCGAACTCGGGGCCGACGGCAAACCGACCGGCTTCCTGGTCGGCAAGGTCACCTCGCCGGTCTCCTGGTGTGAGCGCAAGGCGCACGTCACCATCGAAGCCTCCTCCGCCGACGGCAGCTTCGACGCCAACACCGAAACGAACGGCAAAGGTGAATGGCGACTGTTGTCCGGTAACAGTGAACTCAGCGGACGGTCCGTCGTGGTGGTGGTCAAATCGCCGGACGGCTACGGTCCGAAGCTCGGCAAGCACACCCAGGCGGCCTGCAAGTCGTACCGGACCAAGGTGGTGTTTTGAACTCTCGCATCCGGGCGACGGCCTTCGCCGCGGCGCTCGCCGCGCTGCTCGTCGCGGCGCCCGCGGCGAACGCCGACTGGACCGCGGTGCCGCCCGCTTTCACCGGCAACGACAACGCCGCGCTCTCCTACGGTGACCAGGGCACGCTGACCGAGCTGGACACCGATCCGGGCCTGCCGGGCGGCGTCTACCACGCTCGCTCGCGTCCCGCCGGCGGCGTCTTCGGATCGGATTTCGAACTCCCCTTCCTGCTCCCGCTCTCCGCCACGCGCCCGGACGGGACGGAAGTCCTGGTCGGGATGGACGCCTCCCATGACGTCCACACCGCGCTGCGGGCGGATGCCGCCACCACCTTCGCCGTCACCGACGAGCACTCGACGAGCCAGACCTATCCGCCGGCGGGCGTGTCGGTGTCGAGCAGCGGCGCCGGCCTCGCCGAGTGGGTCGACGCCGCCGGTCACCTCCAGATCGCCGAACTCCCGTCGTCGGGCTCCTCGTTCGGCGGCCCGGCCGCCGCGCTCCCCGGCAACCCGGCCCAGAGCGTCACCTTCCTGAGCGTCGTGCACCCGGTGCTCGACCCCTCCGGAGCCGCGGTCCTCACCTGGGCGACCTCCACCGAATCCGGCGGCAAGGTCTACTACCAGCTCCAGCAGTCCACTCGCGCGAGCGCCGCCGGGGCGTTCGGCGCGGCGTCCGCGGTCGGCCCGGACATCGAAGTCGAGCCGCAGGTGGTCGCCAACCGCGCGGGCGTCGCCGCGGCCGTCTGGTGGAACAAGGCCGCCGGCCACCTCGAAGTCTCCCTTCGCCAACCGGGCGGCTCCTTCGGCGCCGCGACGACGATCGCCACCCCGGCCGGCAGCTTCGACGCGAGCGCGCTGCAGGCGGGGGTGATGGGCGACGGGACCGTCGTCGTGCTGTGGCGCGACTACGCCGGTCCGCACACCTGCGCCGACGGCGGCAACGCCGCCACCCTCCACCTCGACACCTTGGCGCCGGGCGGGAGTTGGCAGGCGGCCGCCGCGGGATCGACCGAGAACGAAGTCGCGATCGGCAGTCGCTCGCCCGTGCTCGCGGTCAGCCAGAGCACCTTCACGGTCGCCGACGTGCTCGCCGAAGGCCAGGGAGCGGCGCCGTGCGGGACCGGCACCCAGCGGGTCTACGCCTGGCAGGGCGCGCCCGGAGCCTTCGACGGCCACGCCTGGACGCTCCTCCCCGGCCAGCCGGCGGCGTCCGCGCCCGAATATCTGGCGATCGCCGCCGATCCCCAGGGCGACGCGACCGTGACCTGGCGGGTCGGGAAAGATCGGTACGAGGCGACGACCGGGGGCGCGGGCAACGGTGGCGGCGGAGACGGAGACGGAACCGGCGGCTCCGGCGGTGGAGCGGATGGCGGCGGCGGTCCCCAGAGCTTCGGATCGCCCCCACTCCAGCACGGCCCGTCCACCCCGGGGAAGACGCCGACCGCCGACGCCGTATCGGTACCGACCGTGACCGTGGTCGCCTTCAACATCGGGCTCGGCCGCCCCGAGACGGTCGAGATGCCGATCACCTGCGTCTCCAGCGCCCCCTGCAGCATCATGGCCACCGCCGCCATCAACCTTTACTGGGGAGTCCTCGGCAGGCAGGCCTTCGCCCGACCGAACGGCAAGGCGAAGTCCAGATCGGTCTCGCTGACCCTTCCCCAGGTGCGGCTCCAGCTCGCCGCCCACGCCAAGGGCAAGCTCGCGATCAAGGTCCCGAAGGCGACGATGAAGCGCCTCGAAGCACTGCTCCACACGAAGGGCGCAAAGGCGACGCTGACGGTGAAGCTGCGGGTCGGCGGCGTCCCCCAGTCGCACACCATCTCGACCGCGCTGCGGTTCAGGAAGGCGAAGCCGCAGCGCTAGCCGACCATCAGCCCTTCGACGACGCGCCGGTCCAAGGTGAGGAGGCCGCTCCGCTCGAGCTGACCGAAGCAGCGACCTAGAGGCGAGCTCCGACATCGACTCCAGGTTGACGACGGGCGGGCGCTCAGCTGCCGGTGTCGGCGCTACCGCCACGCCACTCGTCAACGGCGCCGGCGACGCGGTCGACGGCCGGCGCGATCAGCGGCCGCGGGCGTGGCAGACCCTGGTCAGGGTCCCGCGCAGGGTGACCCCGCCGGGGAAGCCGAAGGAGGTGCGCGCGAGCGGGAAGTTCGCCGAGCCGAAGCCGCTCGGCGCCGGACACCCGGCGCTCAGGTAGCTGTGCCGTTCGCCCCCCGAGGAGTAGCGGCGGTCGAGGCGCAGCTCGATCGCGGTCAGCCTGCCCCAGCGCCCGAGCGCAGCGGGCAGGTGGGCGGTGAGGGCGTAGCCGAACCGGCCGGCCGCCAGGCGCTTGATCGAGAAGACGATGACGAAGGACGTCGGGAAGGGATGGGGCGAGTAGATGTGGGCGAAGAGGACGGGCCTGCCGCCCCGGCGGCCGTTGAAGGCGAGGAGCGTCCCTTCGGCGGTCGAGCTCGGCTGGCCGGGAAGGGCGATCTGCGCCTCGAAGCTCCCCCTCCCCACCAGCGCCTGGCCGCAGGCCGCGAGCGCGCGGGAGGTCGAGGCGGGTTCGAGCGCCTCGTACGGGCAGAGCGGCAGGCCGCCCGAGTCGATCCTCCCCTCGCGGTTCAGTTCGACCGTCAGCACCTGGAGCTGGGGCGGCGGGCTGCCGTCGGTGGTCTCGATCCGCCCACCGACCTCGACCGCGATCGGCGCCGCGCCGTCGCGCGGCAGGGTCTTCGGCGTGATCTGGCCGAGCATCTCGACCCGCAGCCGGCCGCTCTGCACCACCTCGGCGTGGGCGAGCGCCGCCGAGGCGAGCAGCGCCAGGAGGGCGAGCGCGACGAGCGTACGTGCGAACGGCGACCTCATCGGCGCCGACCTCGACCGGAGTGGTGGTGCGCCCGGCGATGACGCCGGTGGCCGCCGGCGTGTGCACGGCGGGCCCGGACGTGAGCGCGGCGGGCGTGACGGCGTGCCTTGTGCCGGGCGGCGGCGGCAGCCGGCGCGGCGGCACCGATCGCAGGTTCGGCCGTGGACGCGGACGCCGGTGAGGAGACTGGCGCCGCGGCGGTGGCCGCCGCGGGCTGCGCGGTCGCCGCCGGAGCCGCCGGCGCGGCGCTCGCCACGCCCGCCACGCCCGGCGCGGCGGGCAGCGGAATGGCCGCGGCACCCGCGGATCCCGGCGGGTAGGCATAGACGGCCGCGAGTTCGCTGTAGCCGGAGGTGACGTAGACGCGCCCCTGGGTCGCGCCGGCGGAGTTGTCGACGGCGAGACCCGCGGGGAGGGCCGTCTGGACGCTGTACTTCAGCCGCCCGAGATAGGCGCCGGAGGGGCCGAAGGCGTAGACGACGCCTTCGTGGCCCTCCCTGTATTCGGGCGTCAGGTCGTCGACGACGTACACCGTGCCGGTGACGTCGTCGACCGCCACCGAGGAGTCGCGCAGCGAGACGAAGCGCCCGGCCGGGGTGGCCGAGCCGTCGATCTGCGCGACGGGTTCGGTGCGGCTCGCGGCAGGGTCGTAGACCTTCACCGTCTCCGTCGCGGCGTCGGGCACGTAGACGAAGCCCGCCGTCGCGGGATAGGCCGAGACCGCGACTCCGTAGCCGTCGGCGATGCCGCTGACCCCGATCGGCTCGCCTTCGACCCCGGCGGGGTCGAAGGTCGCGATCCGGTCGCGCTCGTCGACGTAGACGGCCCCCGAGCCGTCGACGGCGACGCCGGTCGGATGGGAGGCGTCGACCCCGACGCCGGCCAGGAGCGTCCCGGCGCCGAAGCCCGACCTGGGGCCGAAGTGGGCGACGTTACGGTGGAAGTTGTTCACGTAGAGATCGCCGCCCGGCCCGAGGGCGAGGCCGCAGGGCCCGTCGAGCGGGTCCTCCCCCGCCATCTGGGTGACGTATTCGGCATCGGGCGTGTAGACATCGACGGCGTGGTGGTAGTAGTCGGCGACGTAGAAGTCGCCCGAGGCATCGACCGCCAGGCCGCAGGGGCCTTCGAGTTTCGCCGCCGGCGGCGGGATCAGCGGCGGCAGGCCACCCGGTTGCGGCATCGGGCGCAGGACGAACAGCGGGTCCCCCGGAGCGGCCCCCGCGGCCGCCGGCAGGATGGCGGCCGCGCAGCAGGCGAGCGCCAGGAGCGCGATGAGTTTGGCGCGACGGGCCGGCGATCTCATGAGCTCGATCCCTTCTGTCTGGTCGCCCGGTGCTGCCTGTGGTGCTTTTGCTTCTTCTTCTGGTGGTGGTGTTTCTTGTGCGCGTGGCGCTTGCCGCCACACTCGCCGCGCAGGCGGCTCGTGAACGAGGCGCCGCGGTCGTTCTGGCCGAGCGCCCGCACCGTCGCCAGGGGCGGCGAGGCGCAGATGTCGGTGGAGTTGACGAGGAGCCCGCGCCGGCCGCCGAAGAGGGTCATCACGAAGCGCGAGATCGGCGCGTCGGGCAGTTCGTCGAAGAAGACCCTGATGCCGCCCTTGGCCGGTTCGATCCGCCCGCTCAGGTCGATGCGGATGGAGCCGGAGCGGAGCGTCGCGGCCATGTCCGGCAGGGTCGTGTCGGAGGAGCGCAGGTAGACCGTGCCGCGGAGCGGCGCGTCGAAGAGCGGCGTGTAGGCGACCGCCTGCCCATAGGCGGAGCCCTTGGGACAGCGTTCGGCGGCGAACTGCGGGCGCGTGCAGATCGCACGGATGTGGGCCTGGGCGAGGAACTCGGAGTGGGGCATCGTCACCTCGAGGCGCTTCAGGTTCGAGTCCTGGGCGCCCCGCGAGGCGAAGGTCGCCCGCAGCGAGGGGAAGGCGCCGCGGCGCGAGCCACCGCGCAGGCGGATGCCGAGTTTCGGGTGGAAGCCGAGGGTGAGGCAGTTCAGGAGCTGGAAGTAGCTCGTCGCGCTCGCGCTCTGGTCGTCGGCGGCGCTGCCGAAGTCCGCGCCCGAGCCGGTCAGGGTCGATTCGAGCCGCGAGGGTTCGCAGCTCGTCGGGTTGTGGGTGAATTCGGGCCGGTCGATGTAGATCCGCACGTCGCGCAGGTGGAGCGGCACGCCGCCCAGGATGTGGGGGATCGGGTCCGAGGCGCCGGGATCGATCCGCAGCTGCGCGGTGAGCGGGCCGATCTGGAAGGCCGAGCGGATCACGATCGTGCCGAGGTCGAAGGGCCCGACCGTGGCCGGGTCGATCGTCACCAGGGAGAGCGGCGCGCCGTGGTAGGGCCCGGCCAGGTAGATCGCCCCCGCCGCGTAGGTGAGCGCGTTGCCGACCCCGTAGCCCGAGAGGGTGCGGCCGACCTGGCTGGCCGCCGGGCACGAGGGGCTCGCCGCCTCCTCGGTGCCGCTGCGCGAGCGGGCGGCGGCGATCGCCGCGTCGGGGCAGAAGGGGATGCCGGCGAGCTTCGCGGTGATCCCCTTCGGCAGGTCGAGCGAGTAGGAGGTGAGCTCCGATTCGGTGTCGCGGCGGGTGATGTGGACGAAGTAGGGCGTGTAGGAGCCGACGTTCGAGTTGTAGCCGCCCGCCACCACGCCCGGGTGAAACGGCGGCGTGCCCGACGGGCAGGGCCCGCCGTCGATCCCGGTCTGGATCGGGGAGTCGACGGAGCCGGTCAGCGGCCGCGTCCCTTCGGCCCAGGTCGTCATCGTCACCGTGCTGGTGGCCGGGCCGCAGCTCGCGGGCGTGACCAGCAGGGCCCGCTGGCCGGCGCGGAAGTCGAGTTCGAGGCCGGTGTAGGGGAGCTGGGGAAGATCTTCGACGACGGCGGTGAGGTCGCCGCTGACGGGATCGGCGTCGATCCGCCCCGGCAACTTCACCTGCACGCCGCGGGCAGGCAGCTTGGCGACCAGATAGAAGGCAATCAGCGAGCCCGACGGGTTCTGGCCCGGCGTCGCCAGGTAGATCGATCCGGCGAAGCGTTCCTTCGCCGCGAAGAGCGGCGAGGTGGCCGAGAATTCGCCGATCTTCGAGCCGTTCGGGCATCCTTCGCCAGCGGCGGAGGCGGCCGTCTCGGCGGCGAACCCGCCCGGACTGCAGCCTTCGAGGCCGGCGCCTACCGAAGGGTTCAGCGAGACCCCCGGCGGCAGGGCGAGGGTGAGCCGGCGGACCGAGGGGGTGAGGAGCCGGGCCGGGTTCGTCAGCGTCGCCGGTTCGCCGAGGAGCGAGAGGTGGTAGCCCGACGGCGAGGAGGCCTTGGTGTCGTTCAGCAGGCCGGTGACGGTGGCCTGCGGTTCGAGCGCGCCGCAGCCGCCCAGGGGCAGCGGCGGGCCGCCGGGGTCGCGGTTGAGGGCCTGGGCGGCGGCCGAGGCGCTTTCCTGCCACGCGGTCACCATGGCGGTGAAGGGGAGCGTCGGCGCGCAGCGCGCGGGCAGGCTGACGTAGGCGACTTCGCGTTGGCCCTGGGTGAGTTGGACCTCGCATTTGGCCCAGGGGAAGGTCGGTTCGGCCTCGTCGAGGCAGTTACCCCGTTCGCCGTCGTGGGAGGTCCGCCAGGGCGCGCCCCAGAGCGAGAGCGAGAGGCCGGTGACGTGAAGGAGCGGCGGCAGTTCGCGGGTGCGCAGGCGAAGCGCCTGCGTCCCCGAGGGCCCTTCGGGCACGGTGATGTCGAAGACGACGGGCCTGCCGTAGGGGGCGAAGCCGATCGCGGCGGCGACACCGGGCCCCGGCGCCAGGTTGAAGAGGCCAAAGCGGAGCGGCGCGCCGCCGCCGGAGGTGCGCAGTTCGGCGGTGCCGATCTGGCTCAGGTCGGGGCAGCTCTCGCCCGAGCGGCTCGCCTCGAAGGGCGAGCTCCGCGGCGTGGCGAATTCCCGCCGCCCGCAGGCGCCGACGGCGGCGGGGTCGAGGAGGAGGCCCGGGGGCAGGTCGACCGCGACTTCGCGCGGGTCGAGGCCGCCGCCGAAGTCCATGCCCAGGTCGAGCTGGTAGGGATGGAGGCCCGCCTGGGTCGCGGTGGCGCCGCCGTCGGCGATCGCCCGCACCCGAAACCCGGCCTCGCCGGGCAGGAAGCCGATGCCGGCCGCGTCGGCGCCCGGCGTCCCCGCCGACAGCGAGAGCCAGCCCGCGACGGCGAGGAGGGCGACGAGGAGGAGGGTGGCCGGCCTCATGCGCGGCCCTTCGAGGAGCGATGCCCGCCCTTCTTCGCCTTCTTTCGCTTGTGCCTGCGGGCGTGCTTCTTGGCCTTCTTGTGCCCGGACCCGTACCTGACGTAGTGGACCTTCGGGTTGCCGACGCCCGCGACCGTGGTCGAGAGCGCGGGGTCGCGCGGTTCGGGCGGCAGGACCTGGCAGTTGTCGCCGAGGCAGGGGATCGGTTCGAGCGGCCGCGGCGTGGTGAAGCTCGGGGCGGTCGCGATCGCGGTCCCTTCGGCGCCTTCGGCGAGGAGGCGCAGGTGATATTCGACCCCTGCTTCGATCCCGCCCGCTTCGCCCAGCATTGCTTCGACCGCCACCGCGCCCGCCGCGGGCGCGAGGCGGCCGAAGCCGTCGGCGGTGGCGCCGGTGAAGGGGTCGATCCCGGCCGAGACGTTCCGGTCATAGGCCGGGCCGGCGATGTATTCGAAGCGGTAGAAGGCTTCCTCGCCGCCGGGGTCGATCAGGCCGTGGGCGCGGGCGCTCGTGTAGCCGACCTCCCCCGCCGCTTCGGCGAGCGCGGTCGGCGGGGCGGCCTCGGCCCCGGCCGGCGCCAGGAGCAGGCCCAGCGCGAGGAGGAGCGACGCCGCGCCCGCGAGCGGGCGCCGGCGTCGCTGTCGGTCTACCGACACGGGAGGCAGGGCGGCCGGCGGCCGGCCCGGGCCCCGCTAGGCCTTGCCCCCGCCCTTCTTCGGCTTGTGGCCGTGGCCATGGCGCTTGGCCTTCTTCTTCTTGCACGCCGTGGCGATCGGGACCTTGGAGTCGGCGATCTTGCCGTTGTGGGCGCCCATGTAGACGTCCGCCTTCGGCTTCGTCTTGCACAGGTTCTGCGAGTTTTCGATCAGGCCCCGCCTGCCGCCCTTGAGCGCCAGTTCGAAGCGCGAGACGGGCGCGTCGGGGACGTTCAGGAACCGCGTCCTGACCCGCGAGCCTTCCTTGCCCACCTTGACCGAGTCGATGAAGCCGACCAGGGTCACGTGGATCTGGCCGTGCAGGTCGGCGACGATGTCGGGGAGCTTTCGTTCACCGCCGTTGGAGCGGAAGTAGACGAGTCCTTCCAGCGGCTTTTCCAGCAGCGGCGACCAGGCGACCGCGCGGCCGAGGATCGAGCTCGCCGGACAGGCGTCTTCATTGAACTGGACCCTGGTGCAGGGCCCGTTGACGTGCGACTGGTCGATGAACGAGGACCTCGGCAGCAGCACCGTGGTGGCGGCGATGTTGGCCTGCCCTTCGGGCGCGGTCAGGACCGCGCGCACCGCCGGGTTGCCGGTCCGCTTGGTCTGGCCGCGGAAGGAGAGCTTCAACTTGGGCCTGAAGCCGAGGCGGCCGCATTCGCCGACCTGGAAGCGGCTGCTCAGCGAGGCGCTCTGGCCGGCGGTGGAGAGGAGGCTCCCCGTCACCGCCGTCGGGTCGCAGCTGGTCGGGTTCACCGTGAAGCTCGGCCGGTCGAGCTTCAACTGGATGTCGCGGATGTCGAGGGGGATGCCCTCGAGGATCTGCGGGATCGGGTCCGACTGCGCCGTCACCTCGGTCGTCGTCGGGTCGACGAACAAGGCGTTGCGGACGACCACGGTGCCGAGGTCGAAGGGCCCCGCGACCGCCGGGGTGACCACGGCCAAGGAGATCGGCGCGCCCTTGTAGGGGCCCGCGAGGTAGACCTTGCCGGGGGCGACGAACGGTTTCGGCCCCGCGCCGGCGGCGACCGAGACCGTGCCGACCTGGGAGGCCGCCGGGCAGCTCGGGCTCGCCTGCTCTTCGGCCCCGCTCTTCCCCGCCGCCGCCGCGAGGGCGGAGTCGGGGCAGTAGGGGACGCCCGCCAGGTGGGCCAGGAGCCCCGCCGGCGGCTTCACCGTCAGCGAGGAGAGTTCCTGGGAGCCGTCGGGCCTGCTCAGGTCGATCACGAACGGCGAGTTGGCGCCCGCGATCGGCGAGCTGGACCCCGCTTCGAATGACGGCGAGACGGCGGGCGCGTTGCAGGAATCGCCGTTCGGCCCGCGGTCGATCGCGTAGGTGTCCGACGGGGTCGCAGGCGGCCCCGATTCGGGCGCCGACCACGGGGTCAGCACCGAGGTGGTCGAGTAGGTACCGCAGGACGCCGGCGTACGGAGCGGCGCGCCCGAGCCCGAGAAGAGGCCCAGCCGCAGGTGCTCGACCGGCTGCTGGGGGTTTTCGGAGAACACGGTGGTGATCCGCCCGGTCTTCGGGTCCGTCTTCACTTCACCCGCCAGCTTGATCACGAGGCCATGGCCTTCGGCCACCAGATAGAGGGCCAAGAGCGAACCGAAGGGGTTCTGGTAAGGGCTCGCCAGGTAGACGGTCCCTTTCAGCGGGTCGCTGAAGCTGGGCACTTCCACTTCGACCGTACCGAGACTGGAGGCCGCGGGGCAGGTCGGGGATTCGCGGTCGAAGTGGACCTTCGGTTCCCCGACGGGGGTCAGCATCCCGATCTGTTCAGGCGCGCAGGCCTCGAGGCCGTTGGCCGAGGAGGGGTTGACCACCAGGCCTTCCGGGAGCGTGACGTGGGCGTCGCGCAGGGCCGCGGTCGCCCTGCCGTGGGGATCTTCGTCCTGGGCCATCGCAAGGTCGACTTCGAGACCCGAGGGGCTGTCGGCGCGGTCGGTGGTGGGCTTGGCCTTCAGGGTCGGTTCAAAACGCAGAGAGGAGCAACCGGTGACCTGCGGCATGACCGCGGTAGCGGTGACATTGGTGTCGGGCTCTTCGTAGGAGTGGGCCATCGCTCTTACTTCACGTGGGCTAAGACAGCTCGTGGGCGCAGTGAGGTAGGGGGTTTCCCTGAGCCCCGGGATAGGCCCGACTGGTTCCAGGGTATTCATGTCGAGCCGCTGAGAGTCGTGAATCGGATCTCCCGGGACGCCCCAGGTCGTCAGGTCGACGCTGATGACGGGCAACTGAGTAGAGATTCCGCGCGACTCGACGGTCAGGCCATAGTCACCGTCGGTGCGGACAGAGATCACCAAGTGCACGAATACACCGACGGTGAGGCCCATTTCAGCAGTGACTCCATCATCGCGCGGCACAAGGTTCATCACTGGGACACGGAAAGGAATCCGGAAGAAGGTTTCCGTGCTTTCCCCCAGGACACTCAGAAGGCCGAGATTGGCGACGCCGACCTGCGTGTCGTGAGGACACCTAAGCACGGCGAAATCGACCTGTGAACACTGGGGGACGGCGTCGGGATTGCCGACGATGCCTGCCGGCAGAGCAACATCGAGGTCCTTGAGAACGCCTTCGGGTCTGAACAGTCCTCCGCCCAGATCTTCGCCCGACATTTCCACGACGGTGCGTAGGTCGGCGTGGGCACCTGCCTGGAGCGAGCTGGATTCGACCGAAAGCTGCCGAAAGGAGAAAGCGGTCGCGGAGGACGCAAGGACGGCAAAGACGGCGGCAATGGCACCGGCGACCGCGCAAAAGTGGGCGACCCGACGTGAGACCTCGGACGTACGCGTCATCAGTGATTTCCTTTGCCGTTGTGGGACTTGCGTCCGTTGTGGGACTTGCGTCCTTCATGACCGCCCGTGGTCGGGGTCGCGGGCACCCCGAAGCGATGCCGGACGTGGGCCTTGCACTTTCTTCTGGCTTTCCCGGTCTTCCTCTTCGCACAGGCCCTGAGCGCGGCCTTCATCTGGCGGATCGTTTCGACACGATTTTCTGGGCCAGCAAACCCTTCAGTGGGCGGCGAGCCTCCCACGGCTTGCGCTCCGGAATCCTGGCGGCACGCTTCTCCCTCACAAGGCGCCAGGTTGCTTTGCTGCACGGGAAATCCTCCATGGAAGCGTGCATCAAAGACCTTGAAGGCGCCCCGATTTCTGCCGTCGCCAGTGAGATTGTCGAGGCTGACGAAGAAGATGTCGCGCCCGTCGATGCTGTTCCCTAGATATGTTGATTCAACCGAAGAGGAGCCGGAGGAGATCAGGAACGTCTCGCCGGTCGCGGAATCGAACTCGTAGGTATCAGGCATGTCATTGTGGTCGGTCGGCAGGATCGGGTCAGTGCTTTCGAAGTAAAACTCTTCACCGTGAAGATCGGAGTTCGCCGGAGTCACCCCTCGGACTCGGATGGATGGCGACTTCAGCACTGAATCTCCGGTGGGCGGTTGGCCGTCGGGCCGACATGAGACGCACCTCAGCTGACCACTTTTCTGGTCGTAGAAATAGATCGCGGTCCGGCCAGCGTTGTCGTAAGCAGTGATACGTCGGCGCGACTCGAAGAGGAGTCCCGATCCATCGGGAATCAGCGTCCGACCACGTTCGTTGACTCCAGGAGACGCCGGATTGAGGCTTCCCCAGAGATTGTCTGCCGATCCGAGAGTCGTGATGTAGCTGGTCGTCCCACCGCGAGAGAGGTACAGGTTCTCCTCGCCCGTTATACCCCGGTCGCCGTCCAGCTTTTCTGGAGACACGAAATAGACGGAGCTTCCGTCGTCCGACATTGCCACTTCAGTGGCGTCACCATTGCCGTTCCCCGGCCCAGGGTTCGCGGGATCCCCGGAAGGCGCCGACAGGCGCCGATAGGTTTTGGAGGCGATGTCGTATTCGTAGAGGTCATAGCTGGAGTCGATGTCGTCGGGCGTCAGTTGTTCGGCGGTCCGGATCAGAACCCTGTTGCCGTCTGCACTCAACCACCCACGGAAATCGAAACCACCAAGGCCACCGTCGCCGGCGATTTTGAGGGGGTGAGGCGAGGACGAGGCCGCATCGTAGAGGAGAAGTTCTCTTCGGCCGGTGGGTTGCAGTAGAGCCCTGACGCCATCGCTAGAGACACCTGACACAACTCCTTCGGATGACGTCGGGATTGGGTTCCCATCTTCGTCGAGACTGATAAGGGTCGTGTCGCCGTCCACTCTCCTATAGATGCCCTCTGCTTCACCCGCGGATTCCTGCAGGTAGACGGTGGAGGCGTCGCTCGATGCACCAACGAAGCTTCCGCCAGCGTAGGCCGGCTTGCCCGGCAATGGAGAGGACAGCCGGACCCATGACCCGTCCTGCTCCCGAAGAAGCAGGTTCCTGCCGAACGTCTGGGTCGCAGGGTTGACCGTCGCGCTCGGCGCGTCATAGATGATTCTCTTTAGGTCCGGCGTCACGTAGAGCGTCCGGGTGGGTGGAGATGCAAATTTGTTTATCGTCGAACCTGGCGGGGACACGAAGGTCGAGGCCCATCCTGAGGACGTGCGACTCGCGAGGAACGTATTGACGGTCCCGGTTGCGTCGGTGTCGGGGAGGTTTGCGGTGGTATCCCACAACACTCGTTCCCCATCGGTCGAGACCGCACTCCAGGCGAACGGCCCGGCATGGGGCGGTTCGGCTGATCCACCAAGCATGTCAGGCGTGGTGACCAACTCATATGCCCGGCATTCCGGGAGCTGGGCCGAGGGCCCGGTACGGAATTCGGCGTTCGGGCATTCGCTGCCCGTCGGTTCGGGACCGGCCACTTCGGGAGTCGTGAAGATCATGTCCCCACCTTCGACTTTGCCCGTCGCGTTTTCGGCGACGATCTGGAAGTGGTAGGTGGTGTCCGGGACGAAGCCGGCGATCTGCTGGGCCTTGATCTCTTCGGCGCCGCCCGAACCTGCCGATTCGGAATGCGGCGTGCTGTTGCCATAGCTCGCGGTCGTCCCCCATTCGACCCACCAGGTGGTGGGCGAGTTGTGGGGGTTGATGCGTCCGCCAATCTGCGCCTGGGTCCCGCCGGCTAGCGCAAAGGCCGAGATGGTTTCGACCGAAGGGGACGTGGCGACCGTGGTGAAGTCGACCGGCCCTGCGCTTACTTCGCCACCTCCGTTGTTGCTGGTCACCAGGGTGACTTCGTAGGTCGAATTGGGTTCCAGTCCAGCTGCGTCGGCGTCTACTTCGACCGAGCTCGTCCCCGCCGCGACTTCTCCACCTGATTCTGCGGCCGGACAGGCGATCGGCTCGCAGTGGAAGTGCCAGTGGACATTCGAAGCTTCGGGGTCCCCCGTCCCGGGGCTGTTCGGGTTGATGTGACCGACGAAGTGCGCCGTGGTCGCGTCGAAGACGGTGACCGGTTCGATCGTCACGGTCTGCGCCGGCAGGTCATCAGTCGTGAAGGAGACCGGTCCGGCGCTCACCGGGGCACCTGCGTTTTTCGCGACCAGGCTGATTTGGTATTCGGTCGAGGGATGGAGGCCGTGGACGGTGAGGTCGATGTCTTCTTCGCCCGTAGCCGCAGGGACGTTCCCTTCGTTGCCCGGGCATCCTGGCGTGCATTCGAGGTACCAATGGACGTCGGCGGCGGGAGGATTCCCGGCAGGCGCGTTGGTCGTGATCTTGCCGGTCACGTGAGCGGTGGTGGCGGCGAATTCGGTCACCGGGTCGATGCTGGCGCTCGGGGCCGGGATCGCTTCGGTCGAGAATTCGAGCTCCGCCGAAGAGACGACCGGATCGGAGAAATTGTTAGCGGTGAGCCGTACCTTGTAGGTGACTCCCGCACGAAGGCCTTCGATCGTTCCAGACAGCGGTTCGAGAGCCGAGCCTTCGGAGAAGCCGCCCACGTTCTGGCCGCTCGCGGGGGTCCAGGTCGCGCCGCCGTCTTGGGAGACTTCGAAGTTCCAGATGGTGAAGCCCCCGTTGGGGTTGACGGAACCGGTGACTTCGACGGTCGTGTAGGTCGGATTGGTCGCGGTGCCGATGCTCACGGCAGGCGCTGCCGCCCCGGCGACCCCCGTCAGGGCGAGGAGGGCCGCGCACACCCCGACGGCCATCACCAACGAGACTCCTGCGAACCGACGGTTCATCGCTCCTCCTCCTTCGCCGCCTCGCGGCGCCGGGTCATGGATGCCTCGGCCCAGGTGAGGGCGGCCGGCCCACCGACGGCCTGCGCCGCCACGGATGCCCGCACCGGCGAGAGCCGCCCCGCGGTCGGATCCTGGTCGCAGCCGATGGCTGCGTGTGCCCCTGCCGTCTTCACCTGTCTTCTCCTCCTGCCGAGATTCAAGGGGAGCCCCTTGGCACCACCGAGGTGGTCCTCGCCTCCCCGTCCGTCCCCCGACGGACTTCGCATACCTTAGCAGTATCTGAGGGATGCCGTCTACAAAAAGGAGATTGTTCGCTTGAAGCCGGTAGAGCGGTTGTGCGGGGAAGCGGGCTGGGAGCGTCGGCCAGGTGGCGAGCTTCGAGAGGCTTCGCGGCTGTGCCGGCGGGTCCGGCGGTCGGGCAAGGCCACCCACGCCTGAGGAAGGTCGAGGGCCGCGCAGGCGGCGCCGAGGACGCCGGAAGGTGCCCGGCCTCGAGACGAGGGCTCGCTCGTGCCCCGGCGCCGGGCGGTCCCCCTACCTATGGTGCGACCGCGAACCGACCGACCCCGGCGGGCCGCGAGGCCCGCCGGGGTGCAGGGGTGGTCGGTGCTTGGGGGCGGTCTAGTGGGCGGAGCTCTTCTTGCCCTTCGACTTGTTGCCGCCGCAGCTGATCTGGATCGGCGCGGTGAAGTCATGGGTCTTGCCGTTCTGGCCGGCCATCTTCACTTCGGCCTTCGGCTTCACCTTGCAGAGGTCGGCCGAGTTCTGGATCAGGCCTCGCTTGCCGCCCTTCAGCCTCAGTTCGAATTTCGACACCGGCGCGTCGGGCACGGAGGCGAAGCGCGTCCTCACCAGCGAGGTTTCCTTGCCCACCTTCTTGGAGTCGATGAAGCCGACCAGGATCACGTGGATCTGGCCGTTCAGGTCGGCCACCATGTCGGGCAGCCGGCGTTCGCCGCCGTTGGAGCGGAAGTAGACCGGGCCGGTGAGCGGTTTGTCGAGCAGCGGTGACCAGGCGGTCGCGGTGCCGAGGATCGAGCTCTGCGGGCACTTGCCTTCGTTGAACTGGACCCTCGTGCAGGTGTCCCTGACGTGGGCCTGGTCGATGAACGAGGACTTCGGCAGGATCACCGTCGTCCCGGCGATGTTCGAGTTCTCGCCCACGGGCTGGGTCAACGTCGCGGTCAGGGCCGGGTGGCCGGTCCGCCTGATGCCGCCCTTGAACGCCAGGGCGAGCTTCGGCGCGAACGCCAGGGCGGCGCAGTCGGCGACCTGGAAGCGGTCCGAAGGCGTGGCCTTGGAGCCGCCCGCCGAGGTAAGCGAGCTGGTCACCTGGGACGGTTCGCAGTTGGTCGGGTTGACGATGAAGTCCGACCGGTCGATCGAGAGATTGACCGTGCGGTAGTACACCGGCACCCCGCTGACGATCTGCGGCAACGGATCCGACACCGCGCTCACCTGCGTCGTGGTCGGGTCGACCTGGAGCGCCGAGCGCACCACGACGGTGCCGAGGTCGAAGGGCCCCGACTGCGCCGGCACCTTGGTGACGATGCTGTAGGGAGCCCCCTTATACGGACCGGCGAGGTAGACGCCGGTCGGCGGCCTGCCGGGCTGGGGGACCCAGATCGGCGCCGAGCCCTCGCCGCTCGCCACCGTGGCGGAGCCGATCCTGCTGGCTTCGCCGCAGGTCCCGGCGGCCGCTTCCCCGTCGCCGCAGAGCGGCACCCCGGCGAGCTTCGCCAGGAGGCCCTTCGGCAGGGTCACGCCGATCGCCGCCAGGTTCTGCTGGCCGTCCTGGCGCTGCACGGTGAGGGTGAAGGGCGAATACTTGCCCCCGATCGGGTTCGTGGTACCGGCTTCGAGGCTCGGGGTGAAGCCCGAGCGGTCGCAGTTCTGGTCGATCACGAAGCTCGGGGCTTCGTCGACCGGCGCCCCGCCCGCATAGGAGGTGATCTCCGTCTGCGTCCGGTAGGTGCCGCAGGTATCGGGCGTCGTCAGGACCGCCCGCGGGCCACCGTTGAAGTTCAACTCGAGGTGTTCGAAGGGCAGTTGCGGGTTGGCGGCGAACGTGGTCGTGATCTGCCCGTTCGCCGGGTTCACCTTCACTGATCCTTCGAGCTTCACCCGCACGCCAGATCCTTCGGCCTGGAAGAAGATCCTGAACATCTGGCCCGAGGCCGGATCCGAGGACTCCTGCGAGCCGAGGAAGACGGTGCCCTTGAGCGGGTCGTCAAGCAGCGGCGTCGTGATTTCGACGTTGCCGATCTTCGATGCGTCCGGGCAGGTCGCCGGCCCGGGCGTATGGAGCCCGATCTGTTCATCGGTGCAACCGAGCGAGCCGTCGGTGGACCCCGGCGACAGTTGCATCCCGTCGGGCAGCGCGACCGTCACGCCTTTGACGTCGGGCGTGGCGAGGCCGCTCGGATCGGAGTTCTGCGGGACGTCGATGTCGACCGAGAGACCGGCCGGGGCACCGGCCGCCTTGGTGTCGGGCCGGACGTCGATCGTCGGCGCGAAGCTGAGGCGGTTGCAGCCGGTGATCGGCCCCATGTCATAGGAAGCACTGGCGAAGACGCCGGGCGACTGCCAGGTGTCCATCGAGAGCCCGGAGGTCAGCGACCCGCCGCCGCACTGGGTCGGGTTGGTGAAGAACGCCCGGCGGGGTGAGGTGCCAGGGCCACCGTATTCGCGCCCGGCGGTATCGAATTTTCCTCCGCCGGGACCGTTGTGGTCGGCAGGCACGCCCCAGAGGGTCATGTCGATGCCGATCAGCGAGGCGCCCTCGGTGAGGTCGAAGGAGGAGGTCGTCAGGCCGTAGTCGGTTTCGGAGCGGATGCCGGTGTCGAGCCGCACCGGATAGAGCGCGAAGAACCCGAGCGCCGCGGGCTCGCCCGGGTCCGGCGCCACGTTGTAGACCAGGCCGCTGAGCGGGAACTTGAGCCCGAAGTAGTAGAGCGTGGCGTTGAATTCACCGACCGCCGTGCCCAGCGGGCACGGGTTCGAGAAGCTCAGGACCTGCGCCATCGGACAGGTCGGGGTCGCGTTCGCCGCGCCGATGAAGCCGGGCGGGAATTCCACGTGGAGATCCTTCGGCGTGCCGCCGAGCGGTTCGTTGTTGGGCAGCGTTTCGAGGGTGAACGTCGTGCGCAGGTCGGGGTGCGCGCCTGCCTGGTTGGTGCTGAGCGCGGTGCCGAAGCTGCCCGGGGTGATCGTCACTTCGGCGGCGCGGCTCGATGCCGCGCTCGCCAGGAGGAAGGCGACGATCAAGGCCGCCAGCCCGACCGACAGGGTCGCCGCCCTGCCGATGCTGGACCTCTGTCCCGGGGCCGCGGCTCCGGAGGCGTTGCGAATGAAACTGTCGGGAGCGAGCACTCTGTCCTCCATCACGTCGTCTGCCGAGATCGGTTCACTGAGGTGTCCGGGTAGGCGGCTCATCGCGCACCCCCCTTGGCCGAGCCGGCGGCTCGCACGGTGAACTTCACGACCTTTGCCCCTGCGCCCTTGAAGCGGACGGTCAGGGACACCGGCAGCCGGCCCTGGCGGCCGAGTGCCGAGAGGGCGCCCTTGGTGAGGGAGAAGGGGATCGCCACCTTGCCGGCCTTCTTGGCCTTGAAGGAGGCCGAGACCGCGCGGAGCGTCTTCTTCCCGACCTTGGCCTTGCCGGTGAGGTTGATGTTCCCTGGCCCGCTCACCTTCAGGTGGAGCCGGGCCTTGCCGCCCTTCGCGAGCCTCGCCAGATCAGACGAGGAGATCTTCTGGATCCCGCTGATGCCGACGCCGGTCGCCGGGCGGACGTTGCCGGAACCGTTGAGCCTGGAGCTCGCGGCGGCGCCGATCGTCGGCGGGGACCCGGGTTCCCCCTTGCAGGCTTCTCCCTGGCACGGCGCGGATTCTTCGCCGTTGCCGAAGCCGCCGCCGACGCGGGCGTCATAGACGTCGTAGGCTTCGTCGGTGTCGCCTGGGACGAGGCCTTCGGTGGTCGCGAAGAACACATTTCTTCCGTCGGCGCTGTTGTCGAGGAAGAACGAGTCTTCCTTGCTGCGCCCGGTGGAGATCAGCGAGACGTGTCCTTCCTCCCACTCATAGACGTCGCGTTTGCCGTTGGTGTCACGCGCGACCAGCGGATCCGGGGTGTCGAAGAAGACACGGCTGGCGTCGGTGGTCATCCCTCGGTTTCCCAGTACCTGCCCTTCCCCAGAGAAGCTCATGAAATGTGCGTATCCAGACGGCGTCACCCCGTCGGGAGGGCACGACAGACAAGTCGTCTTCTGCGTTGCCGTCTCGTACCGGTAGATCTGGACCATGCTCCCGCTGTTGAATCCCGGAATTTGGGCCTGGGTAGAGAAGATGAAGACCGACCCGTCGCCGGTCGCCCTGGCAGGCGCGAGTTCAGAACCACCCACAGACGAGATCTGGGTAACCGTCCCGTGATCCCATACGGCGATATGGTCGGAGTCGCCGAACAGAAATCTTTGACCGTCATCCGAGGACGTAACGACCCAGCCCGATACACCCGGGAGGTAGGTGACGGTGTCATCGGCACGGTCGTACATGTAGCTCTTTACCGACGAGTCGTTCGGCGCGCCCGGAGCCAGGGCATCGACCGATTTGAAGATCGCGGTCGAGCCGTCGGGCGAGGCATAGGCGTAGATGTCGGGGGCCGGGTCCGCGCCTGGGGCGCGGCCTTCGACGCCGGAGACTCCCGATGGTGCCGGTGCACCGGATTGATCGTGTGAGACGAGAGTGGAGCGTCCGCCGTGGCGCACATAGAGCTCCGTCTGTTTTACGCCACCGCTGAGCGGCCCTGGGTCTGGACTGACGAACCAGAGCGTCGAGCCGTCCCGCGACACCTGATTGCCGACGGTATTGGGATTCGCCAGGTTTCCGCTCACGCGAAAGTACCCACCCTGGGCGGCTGGAGCCGCACCTCCGGCGCTGTCTTCACCGTTCGGCAGCGTGCCGGCCTCCTTGAGGACGCCGTCGGTGTATTCGTACAGACCGTATGGTCCTGCCCCTTCCGGATCGTTCGGGTTGTAGAGGGCGCTCCGGGCGGCGTCTTCGGGAAGAAGCGTCGGGCCGGACCAGAAGTAGACGGTGCTGAGATCGGGCGAGGCGCCCGCCGGCTCCATGATGCTCAGGTTGGGGATTTCGCCGGGAGCCGGGTTCGGATCCGCGATCCGGGGCCGGGTAAGCCATTCGATCGCTCCGTCCGGCCGGCCCAGGTAGAGCCCCGCAGAGGTATTGAGAGTTTCCGGATTTTCAGGGACGTAGCTGCCGAAGGCCCCGAACACGATCCTGCTCAGATCGGCCGACGGGAGCAGGTCTTTGGGCGCGTAGGAGAGCGCGTAGATGCGTTCCGCCGAGCCGGCCGGAGTGGCGGGTTCGGAAGTCCACCCATCAGCCGTCCTGTGCCCGATCGCGTAGTCCTGCAGGCCGCGATGTGCGGCGCCCATCGGGCCCCGCACGCCATAGAGGATGCCTTCGCCGTTTGCGGTCGCGATGGCGTACTTCGGCGCAGTCGAGGGCGACGTCGCGCCGGCATCATTCCCGTTCTTGATCTGCGGGGAGACCTGCTCATAGACGCGCCCGTCGGGCAGCCCACCGGCTTCAGGGCTCCTCGTGGTGAATTCCTGATCGCCGGAGCGGACCGTTTCCGCGGCGTTTTCGACCACCAGGCGGGCGTGGTAGGTGGTGTTCGGCGAGAGGCCGAAGATCCCGACTTCGACCGGCACGGCGGTCGCGCCTTTTTTCAGCTGCCGGCTCGCGGTCACGTGACCGTAGGCGGTGGTGGCGCCGTACTCGACGTGGTAGGTCGCCTTGCCCAGGGGATTCACTTCGGCGTCGAAGAGCGCTTCGTCTGCGAGCGGTGCGACCGCGGCGTTCTGGATTTCGGGCGTGCCGGCCGGAGTGGTGAAGGTCGGGAATGGTTCGGGCGTGCGGACGAAGTTGACGCCGAATTCGTTCTGGGCGACGAGCCGGAAGGTGTATTTCGTTTCCGGTTCGAGACCTTCGATCGTCCCGCCGACGTCGACCGGGTCGGTGCCTTCGGCTTCGGTGCCGGCGAATTCACCGCTCGGCCCGGTCGACCAGAAGAAGCCGCTCGGTTCGGTCGTGTATTCGAAGTGCCAGTTGGTTTCCGACGGCCCTCCTTCGGGGTTGACCGTGCCGGAGAGCTGGGCCGTGGTCGCGGTGACGGCGGTGGCCGGATCGGTGGTGATCGTCGGCGGGCTGTCGGCGAAAGCCGTCGCCACGAAGACACACAGCGCCAGCAGCGCCGTCAGCCCGAACAGGATCTTTCCTCGACCTCTCACCGCTCGCCTCCTTTGTCGACACCACGCAAGTCCGATGCGGGCGCGGCCGGCGCGGCGCCCGCGATGAAGGCGGGTACGGCCCGCCGGCCGCTGCGCATCGCCAGATGAAGTTCCGGGCCCGGCATCGCCGCGCCACCGGCGACGGTCACGATGCCGTCGCCCCTGCTGCCCCAGCCCTGATCCATCAAATCTCTCCTCCTGCCTCGCCCTTCCGAAGGTCCCACCTTCGGCCCTGTCCGAGGCCTTCCCGTTACGGGTGCTCATCTGCCCGCCCCCAGGCGGACGCGGGAACTGTAGCGCAAGTGAGGTCGGCTGTCTACAAACGATAGGGGGACCGTCGGTATTCGGTAGCCGCTTCCGCCGCGGTGGGACTATGCTCTTTCCCGTGGCAGACATGCCCCCGGCACTCACCCGCGAGTCCGTCGATCGCGGCCAACTCTCGCGCAAGGTGCGTGGCGAGGAGCGCCGCGCGCGGGCGCTCGAGCGGCTCGTCGACGTCTTCGCCAAGCGCGGCTACCAGGCCGCGACCGTCGATCACCTGATCGCCGGCGGCCAGATCTCGATGGGCAGCTTCTACAAGGACTTCGAGGGCAAGGAAGACTGCTTCGTCGCGGTCTATGACCTGGTCGAGGCCGAGGCCCGCGAGCGGATCGCGGCGGCTGTCCCGGCCCAGGCGGACTGGGCGGCCACGGCCACCTGCGGCGTGCGGGCGGCGGTCGAGTACGCGGCCGGGCGCCCGATGGCGGCGCGTCTCGTCCTGCTCGAGGCCCAGACCGGCGGCGAGCGGGCGCTGGGCCGCTACGACGCGACCCTGAAGGCGCTTGCCGCCTTCCTGCGCGAAGGCCGCTCGCAGGCGGGTGCCGCCGAGGATCTTCCCGCGAGCTTCGAGGACGCCACCGTCTCGGGCCTGGCCTGGCTCCTGCAGAGCCGGCTCGCCGCCGGCCGGATCGAGGATCCGGGCGAGCTCTGGCCGCTGATGGCGCGGATGGTGCTCGAGCCCTATCTCGGCGCGACGGGCGCCGAGAAGGCGATCCGCGCGCACTCCTGAGACCCGCCCCCGCACCGTCGCCGAACACCGTCCGGGGCGAGGACCCGGCGCCGGTCGGACTGCGGGGCTGAGACGGGGCGTGCCCAATGCGAACACGATCGGAACCGGGGCGGCGGATTCCCGGTAGCCTGCGCGCGTGGCGAGGCGGGAGAGCGGAACCGACGATGACGGCAAACTGAGGCGCCTGCCACCCGGCCGCCACGGCCTCTCGCGCGAGTTCGTCACCAGGAACCAGCGCGAACGGCTGATCGCGGGCACGATCGCCGCGGTCTCCGCGCACGGCTTCCGCGAGACCAGCGTGAGCCAGATCGCCGCCGCCGCGGGGGTCTCGCGCCGCACCTTCTACGGCTACTTCAGCACCAAGGAGGAGTGCTTCGAGGCGTCCTTCGACCTCTTCGAAGGCCATCTGCTGGGGGCACTCGCCGAGGCCGGCGACGGGGCGCGCGGCTTCGCCGCCGCGGTGCGGGCGCGGGTGGCCACGCTGCTCGAATTCCTCGCCGCCAACCCCGACCTCGTCCGCTTCGGCCTGGTCGCGCCACCGGGCGCGGGCGGGGAGTTCGCCGCCCGCGGGCGCAGGTTCCTGGCAGCGGTGGTCGGCGAGCTGACCGAGGGGCACCCGGCCCCGCGCCGGGGCGAGGCGGCGACCGCGCTCGAGACCGAGGCGATGCAGGGCGCGATCTCCTCGGTCCTGATCGCCGCCGTCGCGGTCGGCGACGGCGAGGAGCTCCCCGCTGCCGCGCCGCAGCTGGTCGAAATGGTGCTGGCGCCCTTCCTCGGACGCCGGCGGGCGGGCGAGGAGTCGCGGAAGGTCTGAGCCGCCGGGCCTGGGCGCGGCCGGCCCAGAGGGTCAGCCGCGGACGATCGCCCGGGCGCGCTCGCTGCCGAGGTAGAAGATCAGGATCAGTTCGGCCAGTTCGTCGGCCAGCTCGGCGGGGCCCGGACCGACGCCGCGGACGAGCGAGCGGGCGACGAGGGAGCCGGCCCCGGCGAGCAGCAGCAGCTCGAGCGAGTCGGGCAGCCGCTCCCCGTGCTCGATCTCGACCCGGCCCATGCGGAGCGCCGCGGCGAGCTCGGCGAGCGCCGCCTCCTGGCGCCCGACCACCTCCGCCCCGCCGAGCAGGTACTCGATCGTGCAGAGGCGGGCGACCCGGATGTCGTCGGCGAGCAGGCCGACGAGCCTGGCGGTCACCGCGAGGACCGCCGCCGCCCAGCCCTCGGCCGCCGCCGCGGCCTCGCGCACCTCCTCGGCGAGCCAGACGAGCAGCTCGTCATGCAGCGCGGCGAGGCATTCGGACTTGTCGTCGAAGAAGCGGTAGAAGGTCTCCCGCGAGACCGCCGCCTCGCGACTCAGGTCGGTGACTGTGGCGGCGGCGAAGCCCCTGGTGCCGAAGATCTCGAGAGCGGCGAGGAGGATGCGGTCGCGCTGATCCTGGGCGAGGAACTCGCGCGGCAGGCGGGCGGCGCCCGCGGGAAGCCGGGAGAGCGCCGGCGGTAGCGGGTAGCCGTTGCCGCCGGCGGCGCGGCGAGGGCGGGGGGCGAAGCCGCGCGGGCTCACCGACCCCTCTCCCCGATCACGTCCGCCGGTCGGGGAGATCGCATGACCCTGCGCCTGCGCGTGGCGTCCATGGCAAACCACCTCGATCGGGTCGGCCCCCGCCGGATCCGCATGGCGGCGAAGATACCGACTTTCTCTCTCTTTTGTAGACGGCAAACCTCGAAGCGGCTATATTGCCCGCGCCGGGACCCGTTCCGGTCGCCTCACTCCCTGAACAATCGGAGGCGAGTACCGGCGCCTCTCTTCCCTGGGAGCGCCGCGTCGTCGGTGCGGGGGGCGGGCTCCTCTCCCTGGTTGCCCGTCTCCCGGCACCGCCTGGTGCGACCCCTGAGGCGACGGCGGCGGCGGTCAGGGGCGCGTCAGGGACAGCTCCGCGCGGGCGGCGTCCTCCCCGAGATAGGTCCGCACGACCGCGTAGAGCGCTTCGCGTACCGCCGCCTCGAGGTCGAGCTCGCCTCCCTGCTGCTGGCGCACGGCGAAGAGCTGCAGAAACGAACCGGCCGCGACGATCGCCGTGCCCTCGGGGAGCCGGTCCGGATCCGGCGCCGCCTCGCGTCCGCGCTCGACCAGCTCGGTGCACCAGCGGAAGACCTCTTCCCTGCGGACCTTGGCGATCTCGTCGCGCATCCGCAGGAGCTCGGTGTTGCCGAAGCGCGCCATCTGGGCGTGCTCCCGCAACCAGTCGACCGCCTCGTAAGCCGCCGCCCGCAATGCCGTCTGCCAGTCGGGATGGTCGTTGAAGGCGCCGCCGATCCGCCGCTCGAAGTCCGCCGCGCCCCGTTCGTAGGCGTCGAGGGCGCAGTGGTCGAGGTCGCGGAAGCGACGTCGGAAATCCACCACCGGGACCCCCGCGCGGGAGGCCACGCCGGCCACGGTGGTCTCGGCATATCCGCGGTCGAGCATCTCGGCGACGACCGCCACCGAGAGCGGATCGGTGAACGGGTCGGGGGCCGGCGCGGGCGGTATCTCGACCGGCCTCACGAGCCCGCGCCCCGTCCGCCGCCCACGCGGTCCTGCGCCGAGGCGCGTCCACAACCCATCCTCGAGAAACCCTTCGATCCCACGCGTCGTCTTCCCTGGTCTACGACGTCTCGAGGAGCCTGGCCGGGCCTCGATGGACGATGGGAATGGTGCATTCGACCAGGCTCACCGGCCGCTCGCGCGGGGACACGCGGGTGCGGCCGTCTGGCGTCGGCCGCTATCGACATCCTGCGGCGAGCGGTCCTGCCGGCACCCGTGGCGCCCGCGCCGGGAGCGGCCTGCGGAGTTCTTCGCCGGCGACCTCGGGCCCCAGGTAAATGCGCATGACCCCGTAGAGCGATTCCCGGGCGCCCTGGTGGTAGGAGACCGAGGCGCCTTCGAGCAGCCGGTGCGTGAGCAGGTTCAGGATCGAGCCGGCGGCGTGGATGGAGGCACCCGCAGGGATCGACCCGGGGTCGGGCGCCGCCTCGCGGCCCGACTCGATCAGCGCGGCGCAGAACTCGAAGAGCCCTTCGCGGCGCACCCGCGCGATCTCGTTTCCCATCCGCAGGGCCTCGGTCATCGCGAAGGGCGCCGTCCCCGGGTTCTCCTCGAGCCAGTCGGCGGACTCATAGGCGGCGGCACGGAGGGCGCTGCGCCAGTCGGGCCCCCGGTTGAAGACCCGCGCCACCCGGCGCTCGAAGGCCGCGATCAGTCGCTCGAGGGTGTCGAGGGCGCAGTCGTCGAGGTCGTCGAAGCGGAGCTCGAACTCGGCCGCGGTCACCCCCGCCCGCCGCAGCACCCCGGCGAGGCTCGCGGCCGCGTAGCCGCACTCGGAGACCTCGGCCACGACGGCGAGCGAGAGCGGGTCGAGAAGCGGGTCGGGGTCGGGGCGCGGCGGCAGCGCGACCGGCGCGAACTTCCGATCCCCATCCTCGCTCCGATCCCCTGTGCCCGGCGGGCATGGCTCGGCGGCTACGGCTTCCATCGTTCTCCCCTTGTCCCCGGAGGATTCCCTGACTTCCAACCCCAGGATAGACAGCCCGACGTTTTCATGTCAATGTGAGAGATATGGAGAAAATGGATCGTATCGGTCGAGATGCTTCCGGTAAACCGCTAGGCCGCCGATTTTCCCCTTCCCTCTGCCTGTCCTTGGACACTGAACCGTACCCATCTTTGCCCACCTTTGCGCCCCGACCGGGCGGCGGTCGGCGGGCCGGATAGGTTCCGCGCCATGGTCGCGACGCCCTGGGGAGACTCCGCGTCCCTCCGGCAGCAGCGGCTCCGGCCGGGGAGGGCGCAGTCCCGGGCGGAGGCGCGGGAGAACCAGCGGGCGAGGATCTTCGGGGCGATCGTCGCGAGCACCGCCGAGCGCGGCTACGAGGGCACCCGCCTGGAGGACATCGAACGGATCTCGGGGGTGTCGGGCAGGAGCTTCTACGACCTCTTCCCCGACAAGGAGGCGGCCTTCGTGGCGGCGCTCGAGCGGCTGCTCGGCGCGGCGCTCGCGGAGCTGCGCGCCGCGATCGAGGCGGAGGAGGGAACCGAGGAGCGCCTGCGCTCCCTCGCGGCGGCGGTCGAGGCGCAGGCTCCCGCGGCGCGGATGTGCCTGATCGAGGCCGCCGTCGCCGGCGAGCGCCCGGCCGCCCTGCTCGAGGACGCGATCGGCCGGACCGAGGGTCTCCTGCGCGGACGTCTCGCCCGATCGCCCGCGCACGCCGAGATGCCTGCCGAGATGGCGAGCGCCGCGGTCGGGGCCGTGCTCGAGCTCCTGCGCCGGAGCCTCATGCGGGAGGACGCGGGCCTCGCCGAGGTGACCCCGGGGCTCCTCGCCTTCCTGGCGGGCTTCGAGGCGCCGAGCGGGACCCTGCGGGCGGCGGCCCGCCCGCCCGAGCGGCGCCCGGAGGCAGCAGAAGCCAGCGACCACGCCGAACGGGCCCTGCGGGCCTTCGAGGCGCTCCTCGCCGGCGGGCGCCTCGCCGAGGTGACGATGGAGCAGGTCGGCGAGCGGGCGCAGATGTCGCGACGCACGCTCTACGCGAACTTCCCCGATCGCCAGGGCCTGATGCTGGGGGCGATCGACGCGGGCTGCGCGCAGCTCCTCGCCGTGGCGCTGCCGGCCTACCACCGCCACGAGGTGCCCGCCGAGGGGCTCCGCGCGGCGATCGGCGCCGTCCTCGCCCTGCTGGCCTCCCGTCCCAACCTCGCCCACCTGCTGCTGGTCGCGAGCGAGGAAGGCGGCAGTCCGGCCCTGCGCAGGCGCCACGCCGGGCTGCGGCCGCTGCGCACGCTGCTGCGGACGCTGCCCGCCGCGCCGCCGGGGGCGCCGCTGGGCGGCATCGCGGTCGAGGCGACCCTCGGCGGGCTGCTCGCCCTGATGCGCCGCCGCCTCCTGGAGGCCGGGCCGGCGGGCCTCCCGGCCCTGGGGCCGATCTGCACCTACATCGCCCTGGCGCCGCTGATCGGCGCCGCGCAGGCGACGCGGGCGGCGGCGGGGCGCGCCTACCGGCGCTCGCCGGCCGACCTCTACGGCACCGTCGCCAACACCGAGCTCGGCATCGCCGGCGGCCAGATGCCGATGAGCCTCGGCCACACGAAGGGCAGAAGCGTCGCCGAGATCGCCGAGGAGGCCGGGATCCCGGCGGCCGAGGCGGAGGCGCGGGTCGCCGAGTTCGTCGCCCTCGGGCTGTTCCAGCCGACGGGCGAGACGAAGGACGGGGAGACGCTCTACCTCTCGGTCATGCCGGTGATCCCGACGCCGGAGTGGGCCCGGATCGAGCGCGCCGAGCGCGAATCGCAATCGGCGGAGATAGTCAGGCTGATGGAGATCGAGATGGAGGAGGCGCTCGAGGCGGGCACCTTCGACTCCCGTCCCGACCGCCACCTCGTGCGGCTGGCCGGGCGCCTCGACCGCGAGGCCCTGGAGGAGCTCCACGACCGCCTCGCGCTGATCACCGACGAGTGCCTCGAGATCGAGAGAAGGGCGCGGGAGCGGCTGGAGGCCCGCGAGGAGGGCACCGAGACCTGGTCGATGCGCGTCCACCTGGTCTCCTTCGAGGCGGCGCCGCCCGAGAAGGAGGCCTGAGGGCGCGGCGGCGGCCGACCCGTCCGGTTTGACCTCGCGACACGCAGGGAACCGGGAGGAAACCCGATCCTTGCGTGACCAGGAGGGACCCGATGGCCAAGAAGAGAGACGAGGAGCTTTTCCGGCGCCTACGCGACCTGGGGGTCAGGAAGAGCCGGGCGAGGAAGGTGTCCCAGGCCGTCGCCGAGGGCAGGCGCAACGCACCGAAGGCGGCGAGGCGCGCGATCTCCGACCTGACCAGCGCGGCCGCCGAGGTGCAGGACCGGATCAACAAAGGGCCGGCAAAGCGCAAGGAGGCCGCGCGCAAGGCGGCGCGGACGCGCAAGAGGCAGGAACGGAAGCGGAGCGCCTCGGCGAAGAAGGCGGCCCGGACGCGGGCCCAGGGTCGCGGCTAGGGCCTTGCCGCCCGATGCCCGACCCGCTACGCGAAACCACGTAGGACGGACCGGAAAAGTAGGAAAGCCCGGCGGGAAGGGGGCGGGGAGCGGATACGCTGCCGCGCGTGCGCCGCCTGATCGCCCTCCTTCTCGCCCTCGTCGCCACCCTCCTGGTGAGCGCCGCGGCGGCCCTCGCGGGGCAGACGATCGGCCCGGAAGAACCGAACCCGGACCCCGCCGGCGCCCAGGCCGCCGCGGGCCAGAGCGGCAGGCTGCTCTTCAACATGGAAGCCCCGGCCGGACAGGTGCTGGCGACGCCGGGCGCCGGGACGATCACGAGCTGGCGCTTCTACACCGATCAGGTGGGCCCCGAAGCGACCGCGCAGCTCTACGCGCTGACCGCGGCGGGCGGCGGCAACTTCACCGTGGTCGCGATCGGCCCGAAGGAACCCCTGCCCGCGGTCGTCCCGACCGGGCCCGAAGAACGAAACGTCCTCCACTCCTTCACCAGCGACATCGCTGTCCCGGTCGGCAGCTACCTCGGCGTGCGGGTCGAATATCCGAGCACCAGCACCGTGCGACCGGTCTGGTACGTCCAGACGGGTTGGACCTCGGGATGCCTGGGAGGCGGCTGCGCCGAACCACCGCCGATGCCGGGCCTCGGCGGCACCGCCAAAGCGGTCACCTACGCGCCGCGCGAGATGGCGATGAACGCGACCTTCGAACCCGCCTCGACCGGAGGCGGCGGCACGGCCCCGAGCTGCGTCGGCTCCTGCGAGGCGCCGCCGAGCTCCCCGCCACCCGCCACCCCACCGCCCGCCGACACGACGTCGCGGGCCAAGCCGGCGCCGAAGCCGCTCAAGTGCAAGAAAGGCCGGGTCAAGAAGAAGGTCAAGGGCGTCGCCAGGTGCGTCAAGAAGAAGCCGCAGCACAGGAAGCAGTCACAAAAGAAGTGATCCTCGCCGCGGCCGTGGTCGGCGCGGCACGGGGACGACGCGCTCAGTCGAGCCGGCCGAGCACGTAGGAGGCGAA
>DATJUK010000072.1:0-9657 GCA_035502495.1 Solirubrobacterales bacterium | reverse complement strand
GAAAACCCAAGCCTGGCTTGGGTTTTCGGCCCATCAACCCCGTCCCTAAGCCTCGACCTCCTGGGGGCCGGCGCGGCTGCCGCCGGGCGGGCGCCAGTCCCAGGCCTCCGGTTTCCAGCGCGCCAGCGCGCCTTTGGCGATCGCGAAGGCGGCCAGGGCGACCAGCCAGCCGAGCGCCCAGTCGACCCAGTAGTGGTTGGCGGTGACGATCACCACCCAGGCGATCAGGATCGGCCAGAAGGCCCACCAGGCCCGCGACCACCAGTGGCGACAGACGAGGACGCCGGTCCCGCCGATCATCAGGGCGAAGGCGCAGTGCATGCTCGGCACCGCCGCGTAGGGGTTGATGAAGACCTTGGCGATCGCCGAGTCGTGGTTCACCGAGGAGTATTTGGTGATCGTGTCGACGAACCCGTCATGCGGGAACATCCGCGGCGGCGCGGTCGGGAAGCCGACGTAGCCGATCAGCGCCAGGCACATCGCCACCACGAACATGTTGCGGACGAAGTAGTAGGACTCGTTGCGGAAGAGGTAGAGCCAGACGAGGAAGCCGAGGGCGATCGAGAACTGGGCGTTCAGGTAGAGGAAGTTGGCGGTGTCGATCGTCCACTGCGCGGGCAGGAAGAACTTCTGCAGGGCGGGCTCGAAGAGCGTGTGCGTGGAGCGCTCGAAGGAGATCACCTGGGCGCCGTGGTGGATCGCGTCGGCGCGGCTCGAGTCGGCCAGGCCGCGGCCCAGCTCGTAGATCACGTCGACGCCGACCAGGATCCCGAGCTGGCGCCCGGCATCCCCCCAACCCTTGGGAAGCCAAGCGCCGACAGCGGAGAGAGCACGCGACATGAAACCTCGATTGTAATCCTGCTTTAAGAAGGGCTAGGAAGAATGGCCACGACCTCCCCGAAAAAGCGTGAAGAGAAACCCTGGCGGCGCCCGGAGAGGAGGCGCGTGCGCGCGCTCCGGGAACGGCTGCGGGAGATGTACGGGGTGCCGGTCAACGAGCCCAACCGGCGGCCGATCGACGAGCTGGTGCTGACGATCCTGTCCCAGCACACCAACGACCGCAACAGCGGCCGGGCCTTCAAATTGCTGAAGGAGCGGTTCCCGACCTGGGACGAGGTGCGCGACGCGCCAGTCGGCGAGGTCGAGGACGCGATCCGGCCGGGCGGCCTGGCCCGGCAGAAGGCGCCGCGGATCCAGGCGATCCTGCGCGAGCTGGGGCCGGAGCCGAACCTCGACTGGACCGCGGACGCGCCGATCGAGGAGTCGCGCGAGTACCTCCTCGGCCTGCCCGGCGTGGGGCGGAAAACCGCCGCCTGCGTGCTGATCTTCAGCTGGGGGCTGCCGGAGATCCCGGTCGACGTCCACATCCACCGGGTCGGCGGGCGGCTCGGGCTCTTCCCGGCGAAGGCCTCGTTGGAGCGCGCCCACGACGAGATGCTGGCCGTGGTGCCGCCCGAGGACGCCTACGAGATCCACGTCAACCTGATCCGCCACGGGCGCACGCTCTGCCGCCCGAAGCCGCGCTGCGGCGAGTGCGACCTGCGCCGGATGTGCCCTTGGTACCGGGACCTCGACCACCGCGAGCTGATCGCCGGCGGGTGACCGGAACGGCGCCCGGGCAGCGGCCTGGCCGGCGCCGGATCGTGGCGAGCCCGCCTCTGGGGGTGCCGCAGGTTAGTATCCGCGCCGCCTCACCATGAGCAAACGCACTTTCATCACGTTCGGGGTCCTCGTCTTCGTCCTCGCGGTGGTCATCCCGTGGCTGGCCTTCCGCGGCAGCGGCGATGCGAACACCGGGGCCCAGAAGGTCCCGGCGCACCTGAAGGCGGGCCAGGCCCTCTTCGAAACCAACTGCGGCACCTGCCACACGCTCTACGCGGCGGGCACCGACGGCGACTACGGCCCCGACCTCGACGAACTGCTCGCCCCTACCGGGCCGACCGAAGGCAACGAGAAGACGATCAAAGGCATCGAAAGCCGCGTGGTCAACGCCCAGAAGGAAGGCGTCGACAGCAACACTCCCGGCCGTATGCCTCCCGGGATCCTCAACGAAGTGCAGCAGAAAGAAGTCGCCGAATTCGTCGCCGCCACCGCCGGCGAGGGCTAGGCCCCCCGCCGTCGGTCGACGGGCCGAAAAGCGCTCTATCTCAGCGCTTTCCGGCCCATCAACATCGAGCGTCAGTAGATCTTCAGGGTGCTGAAGAGGCCGGCGTGGTCTGAGTCCCAGAAGCCGTTCTGGGGGGACCGGCCGGTGACCGAGGAGTTGACCTCCTTCACCTGCTTCGGGTCGCGGGTCATGATGTGGTCGACCTTGTGGTTCATCTGCGCGGCGGAGCCGCCATCGCCGACCGGGAGCAGCGCCGTGTCGAGGCAGCAGCCGAGCGGCTTGTAGGTGCTGCGTTCGCGCATCCCGGCCTTGACCAGGACGCGGTAGGCCTGGCCGTCGCCCGGCTGGACTTCGGTCTTCGTGTCCGAGTTCAGGTCGCCGACCAGGACCACCGGCAGGTTGCTGGTCGCGGGACCGCCCGGGGCCACCAGTTCGGCCGCCTGCTGGGCGCGGATGCTCGGCACCACGGTCTGCGGGTCGAACGATTCGAGGTGGGTGTCGACGAAGCGGAACGGGGCCGAGCCGCGCACCGTGGCGTCGAGCGCGGCCCAGCCGCGCACGACGGTCACCTTGGCGCCGGAGATTTCCTCGCTCATCAGGCTCTTGAAGTGGCCTTTGAGCAGGTTCGACACTCGCACCCCGGCACCGTCCTTGGCGAGGATCACGTCGCGCATCGTCAGCCGGCCGTTGATCTCGGCGTTGGCGATCAGCTGGTTCGGGCCGTCGCCGGGGATGCCGTTCTCGTCGGCGGGCGCTTCGAAATCGAACTCCGGATTGACGACCACCGCGCGGTAGCGCTTCTTGCCCTTGTTCAGCTGCTTCAGCAGTTCGGCGAGGTAGTCGTAGCGGACCGTTTCGGCGTGCGGCGCCGAGCCGCCGAGCAGCGTTTCGAGGCTGGGCGGGCCGGTGCGCCACTCGGCCACCTCCTGCAGCCCGACCAGGTCGGGGTCCTTCTGGATGATCTCCTTGGCGAGGCCTTTGGCCCGCACCGGGAAGTCGTTGGCGGTGACCTGGCGTAGGATTTCTCCGGTCGCCTCGACGAAATTGCCGACGCCTTTGGCCTGGATCGCCGGGGTCAGATCGGCGCCGAGGTAGACGTTGCGGGTCATCACCTTCACCTCGGTCGGCGGCGGCGCGGCCTTCTTCGGCTTCGCCGTCGCGCTCCCGGCGACGACCAGCGCCAGCGCCAGCAAGGCGGCACCGAGCAGCACCGGCGCGGCAAGGCGCGGGCGCGGATGGGCGTGATTCAAGACACTCCTCCTGATCAGCGGTCCTGCCGGACCGGGTTTTCCAAGGCCCTCCCGCCTCGTTGCCCGTCCCCCAAACTACCCGCCCCACAAATGAGTTCGCACTTTCGCCCGGTATGCGGGGATTTCTGCGAACGCACGGGGGTGGGCGGCGGGTGGGGCGTGAAAAGTCGGTGAATCGCTTGAGTCGTCCTAAATTATCTGCCATACTGCCACTTAGATTTCTTAGGCTTAGACAACGAAACTCCTGGAGGGAGCAGCAAAAGTGGCAAAAACGATCGGAATCGACCTGGGAACCACCAATTCCTGCGTCGCCGTCATGGAGGGCGGGGAGCCGACCGTTCTCGAGAACGCCGAGGGTGGACGCACCACTCCGTCAGTAGTCGCCTTCACCGAGAGCGGTGAGCGGCTGGTCGGGACGGTCGCCAAACGCCAGGCGGTGATGAACCCCGAGAACACGATCTTCTCGATCAAGCGCTTCATGGGCCGCAAGGAGTCCGAAGTGCACGAGGAGGAGACGATCGTCCCGTACAAGATCGAGGCGGGACCGAACGGCGACGTGCGCGTCGACGTGCGCGGCAAGCAGTACAGCCCGCCGGAGATCAGCGCGATGATCCTGCAGAAGCTGAAGACCGATGCCGAAGCGAAGCTCGGCGAGCCGGTCGACAGCGCCGTGATCACCGTCCCCGCCTACTTCAACGACGACCAGCGGCAGGCGACCAAAGACGCCGGGCAGATCGCCGGGCTCGAGGTCAAGCGGATCATCAACGAGCCGACCGCGGCCTCGCTGGCCTACGGGCTCGACAAAGAGAAGACCGACCAGACGATCCTCGTCTTCGACCTCGGCGGCGGCACCTTCGACGTCTCCGTGCTCGAAATCGGCGACGGCGTCTTCGAGGTGAAAGCGACCGCCGGCGACAACCACCTGGGCGGCGACAACTGGGACAAAGCGATAGTCGAGTGGCTGGTCGCCGAGTTCAAACGCGACCAGGGCGTCGACCTCGCGGCCGACAAAAACTCGCTCCAGCGTCTCTACGAGGCGGCGGAGAAGGCGAAGATCGAGCTCTCCTCGACCCAGGAGACGCAGATCAACCTGCCGTTCATCACCGCCGTCGAGGGGCAGCCGAAGCACCTCGACATGAAGCTCAGCCGCTCGAAACTGAACGAGCTGACGAGCGACCTGCTCGACCGCACGGTCGGACCGGTGAAACAGGCGCTGAAAGACGCCGACGCGTCGGTCGACCACATCGTGCTGGTCGGCGGCATGACCCGCATGCCCGCGGTCCGCGACAAGGTCAAGGAGCTGACCGGCAAGGATCCGCACCAGGGCGTCAACCCGGATGAGGTAGTCGCGATCGGCGCCGGCATCCAGGCGGGCGTGCTGGCCGGCGACGTCAAGGACGTGCTGCTGCTCGACGTCACCCCGCTGACCCTCGGCATCGAGACCAAAGGCGGCGTGATGACGAAGCTGATCGAGCGCAACACGACGATCCCGACGAAGAAGTCGGAGGTCTTCTCGACCGCCGACGACAACCAGCCCTCGGTGGAGATCCACGTGCTGCAGGGCGAGCGCGAGATGGCCTCGGGCAACAAGAGCCTGGGCAAATTCCAGCTCACCGGCATCCCGCCGGCGCCGCGCGGCATCCCGCAGATCGAGGTCACCTTCGACATCGACGCGAACGGGATCATCTCGGTGACGGCGAAAGACAAAGGCACCGGCACCGAGCAGAAGATCGAGATCAAATCCGGCTCCGGGCTCTCCGACGAGGAAATCCAGAGCATGGTGTCCGACGCCGAGTCGCACGCCGAGGAGGACCGCAGGCAGCGGGAGCTGGCCGAGGCCCGCAACATCGGTGAGAACGCGGCCTACCAGGCGGAGAAAACCGTCAGCGACGCGGGCGACAAACTCGACCAGGGCACCAAGGACCAGATCGACGCGGCCGTCAAAGACGTGCGCGCGACGCTCGAGTCCGGCTCGCTGGAGGAGGTCAAAGGCAAGACCGAGGCGCTGACCGCGGTGATGACCAAAGCCTCCGAAGCGCTCTACGCGCAGGCCCAGTCCGAGGCGGGCGGCGCCGACGGCGGCGCGACCGAGGGCGGCGGCTCGACCGACGACGAGGAAGTCGTCGATGCCGAAGTGGTCGACGAGGACAAATAGATGAGGCCGGAGCAGGACGACATGGACGCGGGCACGCGGGACGGCTTTGACGAGGCGTTGCGGCCCGCGGGTCCTGTCCCGGGATCGGGGTCCCCGTCCTCGCAAGCTGCGGGCGGAGACCCCGATCCCGCGCCACCCGCGGGAGAGGCGGCCGAGCAGGACGTCCGGGATGACCTGGGCGTCCTGCTGGCCGACGCCGAGGCGAAACGGGACGAGTACCTCGACATCGCCCGAAGGGCTCAGGCGGACTTCGAGAACTACCGCAAGCGGATGGCGGCGGAGGTTCAGGCCGCGGCGCTGCGCGGGAAGGCCGAGGTGGCTCGGGGCGTGGTGCCGGTGCTCGACGACCTGGAGCGTGCGCTCCAGGCGGCGGGGCTGGATCCCGAGGGCGACTCGGACGACCCGCTGGCTCACGGGGTGCTGCTCGTCTTCCGCAACCTGCGGGAGACGCTCGGGCGCTCCGGGGTCGAGGTCGTCGATCCCAAAGGCGAGAAGTTCGACCCCAACTTCGCCGAAGCGCTCTCGACCGTGCAGGTCGAGGGGACCGAGGCGGGCGTGGTGGTCGAGGTGATGCAGAAGGGCTACCGCTTCGAGGGGCACCTGATCCGCCCCGCGATGGTCGTGGTGGCCGCCTAGAGAAGGCAGCGAAGCAGAGACGGAAGAGACGAGAGAAGTGGTAGACGAGCTCTACAAGACCCTCGGCGTCGGCAAGGACGCGAGCGAGGACGAGATCAAGAAGGCGTACCGCAAGCTGGCGCGCCAGTACCACCCTGACCGCAATCCCGGCGACAAAGAGGCCGAGGAAAAGTTCAAGGAGATCTCGGCCGCGCACGACGTCCTCTCCGACCCGGACAAGCGCAAGGAGTACGACGCCGGGCCGGCCTTCGGCGGGTTCGGCGGCGCGGGCGGCAACCCGTTCGGCGGCGGCAATCCCTTCGGCGGCGGCGGTGCCCAGGCGGGCAGCTTCGGCGCCGATTTCGGCGACATCCTCTCCGGCATGTTCAGCCGCGGCGGCGGCGGGCGCGGACGCGCCCAGCAGGTCCGCGGTCGTGACCTGGAGACCGAAGTCGAGCTCAGCTTCGACCAGGCGATCAACGGGACGCAGATCAGCGTCACCGTGCCGAAGGCCGAACGCTGCGAGACCTGCCACGGGTCGGGCGCCGCGCCCGGCACCTCGCCGATCACCTGCCCGCGCTGCGAAGGCTCCGGCGTCGACCCGCAGAACCAGGGCTTCTTCTCGATCAGCCGGCCGTGCCCGCAGTGCGGCGGCGCCGGCGAGATCATCGAGGACCCCTGCCCCACCTGCAACGGCTCCGGGCTGACCCAGCAGAACAAGCGCTACAAAGTGAACATCCCGGCCGGGGTCAAGGACGGCACCCGGATCCGGCTCGCGGGCAAAGGCGAGGCGGGGCCGCGCGGCGGTCCCAACGGCGACCTCTACGTGACCACGCGGGTGGCGGCGTCGCCGGTCTTCCGCCGGCTCGACGACGGCAACCTCGAGGTGACCGTGCCGATCTCGATCCCCGAGGCGGTCAGCGGCGGCACGATCGAGGTGCCGACGCTGAGCGGGACCAAGAAGATCAAGGTCGCGCCGGGGACCAGGCACGGGGCGATCCAGCGCCTGCGCGGCGAGGGTGCCCCGAAGGGCAAAGGCAAGGGCCGCGGGGACATCCGCTACCGGCTCGAGATCGAGGTTCCCAAAGACTTGGACGAGGAGCAGCGCAAGGCCGTCGACGAGCTGGCCGAGGCGCTGAACGGACACGACCCGCGCGCCGACCTGCTGCGCAAGGCGGGCGTCTGATGGCGACCTACCGCAGGCAGGTGACGAACGTGAAAGCGACCTTCGACGACGAGCAGGGGGTCTTCATGATCTCGGTCGCCGCGGAACTCGCCGAGATGCACCCGCAGACGCTGCGGATGTACGAGACGCGCGGCCTGATCGCCCCCAAGCGCTCGCCGAAAAACACCCGGCTCTACAGCCGCCGCGACGTCGAACGACTGCGCCGCATCCAGGAGATGACCCATCAGGGGCTGAACCTGGTCGGGGTCGAGACGGTGCTGGCGCTGGAAGAGCAGGTGCAGAAGCTGAAAGAGAGAGTGAGAGAGCTGGAAGGAAGGAAAGAGGTCTGATGCAGCCGGACAAGTTCACCCAGAAATCGCAGGAAGCGATCGCGGCGACGCTGGAGCTGGCGCGCAGCCATCGCAACCCCGAGGCGACCCCGGCTCATCTGCTGGTGGCGCTGCTCGACCAGACCGAGGGCCTGGTCGTGCCGATCCTGCAGCGGGTCGGCGCCGACACGGCGACGATCGCGGCGCGCGCCTCCGAGGCCGTCGCGCAGCTGCCGAAACTCGGCGGCGCCGAGGAGGAACCGCGGCTGTCGAGCGGCCTGGCCGCGACCCTGCGCGCCGCCGAGCGTGAAATGGGGCGCGACGGGTCGAGCCTGATCTCGACCGACCACCTGCTGCGGGCGCTGACCGAGGACCCGACCGTGGGCGAGATCCTGCCCTCGCGCGAGGAGCTCGACGCCGCCGTGGCGGCGGTCCGTCCCAACCCGGTGACGAGCGCCAACCCGGAGTCGACCGCGCAGGCCTTGGAGAAATTCGGCCGCGACCTGACCGCCGACGCGCGGAGCGGCAAGCTCGACCCGGTGATCGGGCGCGACGAGGAGATCCGGCGCGTGATCCAGGTGCTGTCGCGGCGGACGAAGAACAACCCGGTGCTGATCGGCGACCCCGGCGTCGGCAAGACGGCGATCGTCGAGGGGCTGGCGCAGCGGATCGTCGACGGCGACGTGCCGGAGAGCCTGCGGGACCGGCGGGTGATCGCGCTCGACATCGGCTCGCTGCTGGCGGGCTCGAAATACCGCGGCGAGTTCGAGGAGCGGCTGAAAGCGGTGCTGAACGAGGTGCAGGAGGCGGAGGGCCAGATCGTCCTCTTCCTCGACGAGCTCCACACCATCGTCGGGGCGGGCGCCGCCGAAGGGGCGGTCGACGCGGCCAATCTCTTGAAGCCGATGCTGGCGCGCGGCGAGCTGCGCGCGGTAGGGGCGACGACGCTGGACGAGTACCGCAAGCACATCGAGAAGGACGCGGCGCTGGAGCGGCGCTTCCAGCCGGTGCTGGTCGGCGAGCCCGACATGCAGGACACGATCGCGATCCTGCGCGGGCTGAAAGGGCGCTACGAAGAGCACCACGGGGTGCGGATCGCCGACTCGGCGATCGTCGCCGCGGCGACGCTCTCGGAGCGCTACATCGCCGACCGCTTCCTCCCCGACAAGGCGATCGACCTGATCGACGAGGCCGCCTCGCGGCTGAAGATCGAGATCGACTCGGTGCCTACCGAGATCGACGAGGTCGCGCGGCGGATCCAGCAGCTGGAGATCGAGCGCGAGGCGCTGAAGAAAGAGACGGACGAGGCCTCGAAGGCGCGCCTGACGGCGCTCGAGGACGACCTCACCAACCTGCGCGAGCAGGAGACCGAGCTGCGCGCCCGCTGGCAGAACGAGAAAGAGCCGATCGAGGAGATGAAGGCGGCGAAGGCCGAACTGGCCGAAGCGCAGGTCGAAGCCGACCAGGCGAACCGCGAGACCGACCTGCAGCGCGCCGCCGAACTCCAGTACGGGCTGATCCCGGAACTGGAGTCGAAGGTCAAAGACGCCGAAGCGCGGCTGGCCGAGCTGCACGCGGGCGACGGCGGCACGATGCTCGCCGACGAGGTGACCGACGAAGACATCGCCGAGGTGGTGGCGAAATGGACCGGCATCCCGGTCAGCCGCCTGATGGAGGGCGAGGTCGAGAAGCTGATCCACATGGAGGACCGCCTCCACGACCGGGTGATCGGTCAGGAAGAGGCGATCTCGGCGGTGTCGAACGCCTTGCGGCGTTCGCGCGCCGGGCTGTCGGACCCGAACCGGCCGATCGGCTCGTTCCTCTTCCTCGGCCCGACCGGGGTCGGCAAGACCGAGCTGGCGAAGGCGCTGGCCGAGTTCATGTTCGACTCCGAGCAGGCGATCGTCCGCCTCGACATGTCCGAGTACATGGAGAAGCACACGGTGTCCCGCCTGGTCGGCGCGCCCCCCGGCTACGTCGGCTACGAGGAGGGCGGTCAGCTGACCGAGGCGGTCCGCCGGCGCCCCTACGCGGTG
>DATJUK010000071.1:0-3225 GCA_035502495.1 Solirubrobacterales bacterium | reverse complement strand
TGGTGATCGCGGCCGTCAGCGTCGTCTTGCCATGGTCGATGTGACCGATGGTGCCGACGTTCACATGCGGCTTATCGCGCTCGAATTTCTCCTTGGCCATCTCTTCCGTTTGCCCTTTCGAAGGTCGTTGTTTCTGTCTGGATTAAGTGCTTGAGTTGGTTGAGCGGTGCCTGGCAGCGAAATATGTCCCTGCCTGCGGGCGAACCTGGGAAATATAGCCAGGTCACACCCTCAGCGGCAGTCCGCCTCGTTCAGTCGGTCATGCAGCCTCTGCCGACCCGCCTCCATTGCGGCTTTCGACGATCTCTTCCGCGATGTTGGAGGGGACCTCCTCGTACTGCTCGAACTGCATGGTGTACGTGGCGCGGCCCTGGGTTGAGGATCGCAGATCGGTCGCGTAGCCGAACATTTCGCCTAGCGGGACGAGCGCCTGGACCGCCAGCGCGTTGCCGCGCTGGTCCTGCCCCTGCACCTTGCCGCGCCGCCGCGAGAGGTCGCCGATCACGTCGCCGAGGAAGTCCTCGGGGGTGACGACCTCGACCGCCATCACCGGCTCGAGCAGCACCGGGTTGGCTTTGCGGGCCGCCTCCTGGATCGCCATCGAGCCGGCGATTTTGAAGGCCATCTCGGAAGAGTCGACGTCGTGGTAGGAGCCGTCGACGAGTTCGGCTTTGACGTCGACCATCGGGTAGCCGGCCTTGACGCCGTTCTCCAGCGCCTCCTCCATCCCCTGCTCGGCCGGGCCGATGTATTCGCCGGGGATGACGCCGCCTTTGATTTTGTTCTCGAAGACGAAGCCCTCGCCGGGAGCCGGCTCGAGGTTGATCACGACGTGGCCGAACTGGCCGCGGCCGCCGGTCTGGCGGACGAAGCGGGCGACGACCTTCTCGACCCGCTTGCGCACCGTCTCACGGTAGGCGACCTGCGGTTTGCCGACGTTGGCCTCGACTTTGAACTCGCGCAGCATCCGGTCGACGATCACCTCGAGGTGGAGCTCGCCCATCCCGTGGATCAGGGTCTGGCCGGTTTCCTCGTCGGTTTCGATGCGGAAGGTCGGGTCCTCCTCGCCGAGGCGCTGCAGGGCGGTGCCCATCTTCTCCTGGTCGGCTTTGGTTTTCGGCTCGATCGCGACCGCGATCACCGTCTCCGGGAATTCGATCGACTCCAGCGCGATCGGCGCGTCGGGCGCGGCGAGCGTGTCGCCGGTCGACGTTTCCTTGAGGCCGACGCCGGCGCAGATGTCGCCCGAGTAGGCCTCCTCGATCTCCTCGCGGGAGTTCGCGTGCATCATCAGCAGGCGGCCGATCCGCTCGGTGCGCCCGGTTTTCACGTTCAGCACGCGACCGCCGGCCTGCAATTTGCCGGAGTAGACGCGGAAGTAGGTGAGTTTGCCGACGTAGGGGTCGGACATGATCTTGAAGGCGAGCGCCGCGAAGGGGCCGGAGTCGTCGGCCGGGCGGGTGCCCTCGGTCGGCTCGGACTCGCCTTTGCCGGCCGGGATCTCGCCGGTGACGGCGGGGACCTCGAGCGGCGAGGGGAGCATCTCGATCACCGAGTCGAGCAGCGGCTGCACGCCCTTGTTCTTGAACGAGGAGCCGGCCAGGACCGGGGTGACTTTCGTCGACAGGGTCGCCTGGCGGAGGGCCTCTTTGAGCTTCTCCACCGGGATCTCTTCTTCGCCGAGGAAGGCCTCCATGATCTCTTCGTCGAAATCGGCGACGGCTTCGACCAGGGCGGCGCGGAATTCCTCCGCTTTGTCGGCGAGGTCGGCGGGGATCTCCTCGACCTCGAACTCGGTGCCCAGTTCGTCCTTCCAGACCAGCGCCTTCATCGTCACCAGGTCGACGATGCCGAGGAAGTCGCCCTCGGCCCCGATCGGCAGCTGGATCGGCACCGCGTTGGCGCCGAGGCGGTCCTTCATCGTCTCGACCGCGTTGTAGAAGTCGGCCCCGGTGCGGTCCATCTTGTTGATGTAGGCGAAGCGCGGCACGTGGTACTTGTCGGCCTGGCGCCAGACGGTCTCCGACTGGGGCTCCACCCCGGCGACCGCGTCGAAGACGGCGACGGCGCCGTCGAGCACGCGGAGGCTGCGCTCGACCTCGACCGTGAAGTCGACGTGGCCGGGCGTGTCGATGATGTTGATCCGGTGGCCGTTCCACTCACAGGCGGTCGCGGCGGAGGTGATCGTGATGCCGCGCTCCTGCTCCTGCTCCATCCAGTCCATCACCGCGGCGCCCTCGTGGACCTCGCCGATTTTGTGGGTGCGGCCCGTGTAGTAGAGGATGCGCTCGGTCGTCGTCGTCTTGCCGGCGTCGATGTGCGCCATGATCCCGATGTTCCGGGTCTTCTCGAGTGGAAAGCTGCGTGCCATGGTTCCGTTCGGTGGGGTTGAAAATTCTCTGCGGTCTGAAGTTTCGGTCGTGCGTGTCCTGCGGGGGCGCTCAGGGTGAAACGGCGACGAGCCGGCGCTGCTCGGGATCGGCGCAAAAAAAAGGCCCCAGGGGGCCCGGCGAAGCAAACAGCGGCAAAACGGCCTGAGCGACGCGCGATGATAGCAGCGCCGCGAACTCACGTCATGGCCTTCAGCCGGCGGGTCGACAGGGCGGCCAATCGGGGGCTGGAGCGCGCCTACCCACCGCTGCGGCGGGCCTGGCGGGCGGCCGTCCCGATCGCGCTTGCCGCCGCCGCCCTCCTCTGGCGCGGGCTGCGCCCGTTGCTGCGTTGGCTCTTCCTCGCCCTCGCGTTCGCCGAGGCCGCGGTGCGGGCGGGCGGGCGGGCGGCGGCGCGTGGCGCGACCGCGGCGGCTGGCGTGCTCACCCCGCGGCGGGCGATCGGCGTCGTCATCGCGGGGGCTGGGGCGCTCCTCGTCGTCTCCCAGTTCATGGACTACCACGGGGTGCAGATCGGCAGCTCCAGCTACGCCTACGCCGGCCTCGCCGACGTGGCGAAGGTGCCGACCGTCGACCTGAAGACGGCGGGCGAGGCGCACTCCTACGCCTTGGTCCCGGTCGGCGTCGCCGGGGTGCTGCTGGGGCTGGCGCTGATCGCGCGCGGCGGACGCCTCGGCCGGCGGGCCGCCCTCGGGGCGCTCCTCGCCGGGGGCGCCGCGCTGGCCGTCATCCTGCTGGTCGACCTTCCCCAGGGCACCGACGTCGGCAGCCAGTCGAGTCGCTTCGCCGGCGCCTCGGCGGTGCTCGAAAAGGGGTTCGCGGCGGAGCTCGCGGC
>DATJUK010000070.1:0-3506 GCA_035502495.1 Solirubrobacterales bacterium | reverse complement strand
CTCGTGACCCGGGTCAGAGGCCCCTATAGGGGCCCAAAAGTCGACAGCGCGTCCCCGACCCCTCGATCCGGGCGCCCGGAGGGCCGGAGAGTGTGACGTTCCCGGCGTCTTCGTCGAAGACCCGGCGTGTTAACGACCTCTCCCGTGAGGGACTCCGACGGAAGGGCGGAGCTCCTCACGACCTCTGCCCTCTTCCCCGAGCAGGCCCGCGGTCCCGGGCATCTCGTGGCGGCCACGGCCTACCCGGGCCGCCACGAGATGCCCGGGACCGCCCTCGGCCGGCCGGCCCTGAAAGCTCTACGGCCCCGGCGGATCCGCGGCCGGCTCTGGCCGGCCCTCAAAGGCGATGGTGCCTGGCGCGGGCCGGCGGGATTCCGGGCGCTCGGGCGCTCAGCTGTAGGCGTTCCAGCCGGCGAACTCGCGGCCGGCGAACTTCTGCAGCTCGGGGACTTCCTCGGCGAAGCGGCCGCGCAGGGACTCGAAGAGGTCGTCGGGGAGGACCGGCTTCGGCGCGCTCGGTTTGTCCGGGTCGTGGACGACCTTCTCGACCACCCAGCGGAGGCGCTCCGGCAGGCGGTCGAAATTGCGGTCGAAGGAGCGGAAGCCCGGCAGTTTGATCAGCTTCTCCATCAGCTGGTATTTGTCGCCGGACTTGGCCGCCGACTTCTCCCACTCGCGGTCGAACTGCTCGGAGGTGAAGTTCTCGTCGACGCCGGCGTAGGCGAAGGCCTTGCGCATCGTCCCGTCGCGGTCGGCCTGCAGCTCCTCCTGGGTGATGACCTCGATCTGCGCACGGTCGAAGCGCTCGAGGTAGGGCTGCAGCTGCATCCAGTAGCGCGAGCGGTTGGTGTAGGAGTTGTCCGGGTCGGAGAGGACCTCGATCATGTCGCGGGTCTCGTAGCCGGCGCCGGTCGCGTGGACCCAGTGGCTGAGGATGCGCTTGATCGGGTCGCGCACCATGTAGAGCAGCTTCGCGTCCGGGCAATGGGTGCGGATGCGCTCGGCGACCCCCTCGTAGCGGGGCAGGTTGGTGTAGTGCGGGGAGGACTCGCCGCGGACCTTGAAGCGGTCGTCGAAGCGGCTCGCATACCAGTCGAGGCCGAGGTCCCAGTTCAACTCGGCGACGAAGAAGTTCAGCTCCTTCGGCTTCGACATCTGGATCTCCGGATGGAGGCCGAGGTAGTGGTGGATGCTGGTGGTGCCGCACTTCAGCCCGCCGATGATGATCAGGTTGGGCATCGCCGCGTGGGCTTTGCGGCGGCGGCGACGGGCGCTCGCGCGATCGGCGCTGTAGCGCTCGCGGGCGCGCGCGCACATCGCCTCGTCGGCGGGATCGGGCGGCAGCTGGGGCGGCAAGGTGTGCGTGTCGGTGTCCGGCACGAGCGTGGCTAGTCTAGCTGCGATGCCGAATTTCCTCGTTCAGCCGCCCGCCGCGGACCTCGCGTCGAGCCTCGAACACTTCTTCGACGCGGCGACGGAATTCTTCCGCCACCTCTCCGAAGTGCGCTGGGACCAGTTCGGGCTGGCGCTGCTCTGCCTGCTGGGGATGCAGCTGGCCCGGGCCTGGGCCTGGCGCAACGTGCTGAAGGCGGCGTACCCGGAGAAGCGGATCGGCTTCACCCGCCTCGCCGCGGCCTACCTGGCAGGGGCGGGGATCAACGCGATCATCCCGGCGCACGCGGGTGACGTCACCAAGGTCTTCCTGGTCAAGCGCCAGATCCCGGACTCCTCCTATCCCGCCGTCACCTCCTCGTTCCTGGTGCAGACGGTCTTCGACACCTCGGTCGGGATCCTGGTGCTGCTCTACGCGATCAGCCAGGGCCTGCTGCCGCCGCTGCCCGAGCTGCCCCACCTGCCCGCCTTCGAGGTCTCCTTCTGGGCCAACCACCCGAAGACCTTGGCGATCACGGTGGCAGTGCTGCTGATCCTGATCGTGGTCGGCGTCTGGTACCTGGCCCAGCACGTGCGGCGCTTCTGGGCCCGGGTCAGGCAGGGGCTGGTGATCCTCACCCGGCCCGGGGACTACATGCGCCAGGTCTTCGCCTGGCAGGGGATCGGCTGGCTCCTGCGCTTCGCCGCCTTCTGGTTCTTCCTCGAGGCCTTCGGCCTGCAGGGCTCGGTCGGCAACGTGATGCTGGTGATGAGCGTGCAGGCGATCGCCAACATCATCCCCTTCACGCCGGGCGGGGCGGGGGCCCAGCAGGCGCTCCTGGTGGCGACCCTGCGCGGCCCCTCGCGCGCCGCCGTCCTCTCCTTCTCGGTCGGGACCCAGATCGCGATGGCGGCCTGGTCGGTAGTGCTCGGCTTCGGCGCGATCCTGCTCGTCTTCCGCACCACCGACTGGCGCGGCCTGATCCGCCAGGCCCAGGAGGACGCCGACCGCGACGACGGCGGCGGCGAGGACGGGACGGGCGGGGGCTCCGACCGCGGCGAGGCCGCAAGCCCCGGCGCCGCTTGAGCGGATGGCTGTGGAGCATTGCTCTCGCATGGCGAGAGCTTCGCTCCACGGCTGCGGCTAGTCCGACCAGCCGGGGTAGCGCGGGTCGACGCGCCACCGCCACGGTGGGGCTTCGGCGGCGGGGAAGTCGTAGTGGTTGCGGCCTGGGAGGGTCTCGAGCGGGACGAGGGCCGGGTCCTGGGACGCGAGGACCTCGGTGCCGGCGGCGGCCTCGACGTCGGCCTCGGTGGCGGTGCGACGGACGGGGCGCCACCCGAGCGAGGGGCGGTACTCCCAATACGTCAGCTCGATCGTGCCGTCGGACCGGCGGCGGTCGAGCAGCTGGGTGAAGTCGGTGGTGCGCCGGTTGGAGGCGGTGAGGTGGGGGCCGGCGGCGACCGCGCAGCTCGGGCGGCGGCAGCGGCGGAAGTCGACCGGGACGAGCGGCAGGCCGGCGGGGCCGGGGAGCGCCTCGGGCGCCGGGGCGAGCGCCCGCGCCAGCCTCGCCAGCGGCCATCCGTAGGCGGGGACGAGCGGGTGGTGGCGGCAGTCGTCGGGCAGGTGGGGGGCGCAGACGATCCGCCTGCCGATCGCCCCCGCCAGCTGCCGCCCCGCCCTCACTTCGCCGCCGCCGGCGATCGTCGCGATCACGGCGACGAGGAGGAAGGCGATCAGCGCCGCCAGCCCCGCGCTCTCGATCGTCGCCTGGCCCGCCGTCGCGGCCGCGGCGGCGCGTCGCCTCACCCCTCTGCTGCCTCGCGCCGCGGCCATGCGGCCGACGCTAGGTCCCAAAGGCGCACGTGTGGTGCGCAGTTCGTGCCAGAAATAGATCGGCGAGGTGGCAGGTCTGCTTAGATCTGCCCATGGAGGGAAGCCCTTTCAATCTCTTCGGCGATCCCGACGAGTTCCGCGCCCGCATGGAGGAGCTCTCGGAGCAGATGCAGTCCTCGCAGCGCGTCGCCTGGGCCGACAACGCGATCAAGCTGGCGGTCGAGATGACCGTCGCCTCGATCGGCCGGCTCGACCTCACCGGCAATGCCGACGAGCAGGCGATGCAGGTCCGCGACGC
>DATJUK010000069.1:0-43689 GCA_035502495.1 Solirubrobacterales bacterium | reverse complement strand
GCAGGCTCTCGGCCCCCGTGATGGATCCTCCCCGCAGGCGACTGTCGCTGTGACGGGCTCCCCGCCGGCTCCCCGCCCTGTGACAGTCCTGTCCCGCAGGGGCTCCGCCCTGTGACAGTCCTGTCCTCGCAGGGGCTCCGCGTCCTGTGACAGCCCTTCCTGCAGGCGCACCGTCCTGAGACGCGCCCTTCCCGCAGGCCCCTCGTCCCTGCGACGGCCCTTCCCGAAAGCTCCCCGGCCCGGGCGTCTCGGAGGCGGCCTCGGCCTGCCCGGGTCGCCTCCGAGACGCCCGGGCACGCCGGCCCCGCCGCCAAGGCCCGGACCCTTGCGGCAGCCAGGCCCTCGCCCGGCGGCTGGCCCGGCACCGACGAGCCGGCGCCACGACCCCACGCCGGGGCCGGCGGGATCACCCGCCTGGGCCGGAGTCGTGAGAGCAGGCGAAGGGGCGCTAGGCGCGGGGGCGCTCGGGCGCGGCGGGCTGGAGGCCGCCGAGGACCATCTTGGCGATCACGCCGATCAGCATCACGCCGAAGAAGACGAGCCCGGAGACGCCGCCGCCCTGGCCGAGCCAGGCGTAGATGATGGTGGTGACGGCGAGGGCGATGAAGGTCCAGACGGCCATGAACATGGGCGCATCCTATCCGGCGAGGCCGACGCGCGTCTCGGCGAGGAACGCGGCCACCGCGTCGGCCGACTCGGCCGGGGTCGAGCCCTCGCCCGCGGCGCGGACCAGGCGGCTGCCGATGATCACCCCGTCGGCGACCTTGCCGACCTCGACGGCCTGCGCCGCGGTGCCAATCCCGAAGCCGACCGCGACCGGGGTCTCCCCCGCGTCGGCCTTGGTGTCGGCGACCAGTCGGCGCAGCTGCGGCGGCAGCTCGCCGCGCTCACCGGTCGTCCCGGTGGTCGAGACGAGGTAGATGAAGCCGTGGGCGACGGCGGCGATCTCGGCGCGTCGCTCCGGCGAGGTGGTCGGGGCGACCAGCGGCACCATCGCCAGGCCCGCCGCGGTGAAGGCGTCGCGGATGTCCTCGGCCTCGCCCAGGGGTAGGTCGGGGACGATCGCCCCGGCGGCTCCGGCGGCGCGCGCCAGGCGGGCGAACTCGGCAGCCCCGCCATGGGCGAGGATCATGTTCACGTAGACCATCAGCACCACCGGGACCCGCTCGGCGACCAGCTCGCAGACCTCCAGCGCGGTGCGCAGCGTCGCCCCCTCGGCGAGCGCCTGGGTGTCGGCGGAGTGGATCGTGGGACCGTCGGCGAGCGGATCGGAGAAGGGCACGCCGAGCTCGATCAGGTCGGCCCCCGCGTCGACGTAGGCGGCGGCGACCGCGAGCCCCGCCTCGCGGTCGGGGAAGCCGGCCATCATGTACGGCATCAGGGCGGCGCGCCCCTCCTCCTTCGCCGCGGCGAAGGCGGCGCGGATCCTCTCCTCACCGCCGCTCATCGCGGGCTCTCGTCGGCCTCGGAGATCGCTTCGCCCTCGACCCGGCGGGTGTACTCGGCGAGGTCCTTGTCGCCCCGGCCGGAGAGGCAGAGCACGTCGAAGCCGTCCCCTTCGAGCGCGTTCTCCAGCAGCCAGGCGACCGCGTGGGAGGACTCCAGCGCCGGGATGATCCCCTCCAGCCGCGCCACCTCGCGCAGCGCGCCGAGCGCCTGAGTGTCGGTCACCGAGTGATAAGCGGCGCGGCCGGTGTCGCGCAGGTAGGCGTGCTCCGGCCCCGTCCCCGGGTAGTCGAGCCCGGCGGAGACCGAGTGGGCCTCGAGGATCTGGCCGTCCTCGTCGGCGACGATCGCCGAGAGCGAGCCGTGCAGCACGCCGGTGGTGCCGGCCCCGAGCGAGGCCCCGTGGCGGCCGGTCTCGATCCCCTCGCCGCCCGCCTCGACCCCGACCAGCTCCACCGCGGCATCGTCGACGAAGGGGGTGAAGATGCCGATCGCGTTGGAGCCGCCGCCGACGCAGGCGATCACCCGGCGCGGCAGCGCGCCCTCGGCGGCCAGGGCCTGCGCCCGCGCCTCCTCGCCGATCACCCGCTGCAGGTCCCGCACCAGCGCCGGGTAGGGCGCCGGGCCGACCGCCGAGCCGATCACGTAGTGGGTGTTCTCGACGTTCGCGACCCAGTCGCGGATCGCCGCCGAGACGGCCTCCTTCAGGGTCCGGGCGCCCGCCTCGACCGGCGCCACCTCGGCCCCCAGCAGCTTCATCCGCTCGACGTTCGGCGCCTGCCGGCGGATGTCCTCGGTGCCCATGTAGACGACGCACTCGAGCCCCAGCAGCGCGCAGGCGGTGGCGGTGGCGACGCCGTGCTGCCCGGCCCCGGTCTCGGCGATGATCCGCTCCTTGCCCATCCGCTCCGCCAGCAGGGTCTGGCCGAGCGCGTTGTTGATCTTGTGGGCGCCGGTGTGGGCGAGGTCCTCGCGCTTCAGGTAGACCCGCGAGCCGACCCGCTCGGAGAGGCGGCCGGCCAGGTAGAGCGGCGTCGGCCGGCCGATGAAGTCGCGCCGCAGGGCGTCCTGGCGGGCGTTGAAGCCCGGATCGTCGCGCGCCTCTTCCCAGGCCGCGCTCAGCTCGTCCAGGGCGGCGATCAGCGTCTCAGGGACGTAGCGCCCGCCGTAGGGGCCGAAACGCTGCTCGACCGCGCTCATGCCTGCGGCAGGCCGGTCTCGGCGACCGCGGGCTGGGCGTTCTCGAAGAAGGCGGCCATCGCCGCGTGGTCCTTGCGGCCCGGCTCGGCCTCGACGCCGCTGGCGACGTCGACCGCGTAGGGATGGACGACCTCGATCGCCGCGGCGACGTTCTCCGGCCGCAGGCCACCGGCGAGGAGCGCCGGGACGTCGGAGCGGTGCCCGCGCAGGAGCTCCCAGTCGAAGCTCTCGCCGGAGCCGCCCCAGAGGCCCTTGGCGCGGCGGTCGAAGAGGTGGAAGTCGGTCCGGTAGGCCTCGGCGGCGTGGATGTCGGCGGCGGAGGCGACGTGGATCGCCTTGATCACCTTCACCCCCGTGCGGCGGGCTACCTCGCCGCAGAAGGAGGCCCCCTCCTCGCCGTTCAGCTGCACCATCGAGAGCTGCTCGTCCTCGACCGCGCGGGCGACCTCGGCCAGGGTCGGGTTGACGAACACGCCGACGATCTCCGCCTTGCGCCGGAACGCGGCGGCGATCTCGGCGGCGACGGCGGACTCGACGTGGCGCGGCGAGTCCTCGTGATGGATCAGCCCGATCGCCCAGGCACCGAGGCGCACCGCCTCGGCGGCGTCGTCCAGATTCGTGATCCCGCAGAACTTGACGCGCATCCCATCCAGATTACGTGACACCCGCTCCATGCGTTCGCAGTAGTGACCGGATAGCGGCCAGAAGTGCGAACGCACCTGGGGGCGGCGGTGTGGACTCGCCTGGGGACGGCAGAAAGTACCGCCCGGGGGGCCGGACTCCCCCCGGGCGGCGGTGTGCTTCCCTCAGCCTTGCGGCGAGGCTTCTTCGACCTTCGCGGGCCGCTTGCCCAGCGTCACGGTCGCAGTCTTTTCCTTGCCCCCGCGGAGCAGTTTCAGCGTCACTTCTTCGCCGACCTTCTTTTCGTTGACGAGTTCGACGATCTGTTCCATGCTGGTGATCTTCTTGCCGTCGGCTTCGATGATGATGTCGCCGCCGAGGGTGATTTCGGCACCGGCGATGGTCGCCTTGGTCGTGCCGCCTTCGATCCCCGCCTTGTCCGAGGGGCCGCCCTTTTCGACCGACTGGATCAGGACGCCATGTTCGACCGGCAGGTTGACCGCCTTGGCGAGTTCGGGGGTGATCGTGCCGCCCTCGATCCCGAGGTAGGCATGTTCGACGCTGCCTTTGGTTTCGAGTTCGTGGATCACGCCCTTGGCGGTGTTGATCGGGATCGCGAAGCCGATGCCGACGTTGCCGTCGGCGCCGTTGCCGCCGGTCTCGATCTGCGAGTTGATCCCGATCACTTCGCCCTGGGCGTTGATCAGCGGGCCGCCCGAGTTGCCGGGGTTGATCGCCGCGTCGGTCTGGATCACGTTGTCGATCGAGAAGCCGTTGGGCGCCTGGATCTGGCGCTGGAGCGCCGAGACGATGCCGCTGGTGACGGTCCGGTCGAGCCCGAACGGGTTGCCGATCGCGACCACCGGGTCACCGACTTCCACCTTCGAGGAGTCGCCCAGGGTCAGCGGGTCGAGTTCGCTCGTCGGCGCGTCGACCTTGATCAGCGCCAGGTCCGAGGCGGGGTCGGTGCCGACCACTTCGGCGGTGTACTCGTGGTCGGATTCGCCGAGTTTCACCTGGATCTTCGAGGCGCCTTCGATCACGTGGTTGTTGGTGAGGATGTGGCCCTTGTCGTCGAGGACGATGCCGGAGCCGGTCGCGGTGCCGCCGCTCTGCGATTCCGGTTCGATGAAGGGGTTGAAGGTTTCGGTTTCTGCCGGTTTCAGTTCCGATTCGATGAAGGCGACGCCGTCGCCGTCGGCCTTGTAGATCTCGTCGACGGTGTTGCCGCCCCCTTCGCCCGACTTGGAGACGACCGGGGCGACGCTCGACCGTTCGATCGTGGTGGTGCCGCCACCGCTCGACTTGACCGCCCCGGTCAGCAGCAGGATCGCGCCGACCACGGCGACCACGGCGCCGCCCAGAAGCGCGGACCCGAACGAGGAGCGGAAGAAGCCCCGCTTCGGCGCCTTGCCCTGGTCGGGCGGGTTGCCCTGCGGCCCTGGATTGCCTGGCATCCCCGCGCCACCCTGCATGCCCGCGTTGCCCTGGAAGTCTCGGTTGTCCGGTCTGTCGTCCATGGCAAGCAGGTTCGCGCATGCCCGTGACGCGCCCTTAAACGAAATCCAAAAGTTTTCTAAAGGCGCGAGCCGTTTGATCGAGGCACGAGCTGCTTGATAGAGGCCGAGCCGTTTGATGGAGGCCGAGCCGTTTGATGGAGGCCGAGCCGTTTGACGGAGGCCGAGCCGTTTGACGGAGATTTCACGGCGGGTGCGTGCCGGGCGATCAGGGACGGTGGGTCCACGCGGGCGGGATTCGGGGGTGTTGCGGCCGTCCGACGAGGGTCCCGGGCATCTCGTGGCGGCCCGGGCAGGCTGTGGCCGCCACGAGATGCCCGGGACGTGAGGTGCTCTCAGGGGGCGGCATAGGTCGTGACGAACTCCACTCTTCCGTCATGGGTCTTCAGGGGCGGAGTGAGGAAGGCGCCGGGTGTTCCACGAAGGCGCCGGGAACGTCACACCTAATTAGACCCTCCGAGGGCCTGAACCGGGCCTCGAAGAGGCGCTATCGACTTTGTGGCCCCTATAGGGGCCACACACCCGGGTCACGTGTTTGTGACGTCGTCGGAACCCGGGCGAAAGAGTGACCTTCCTGGCATCTTCCCGACGAGGTGGGCTTCCTTCGCGGATCCGCCACCGTCCCACCGGGCTTCGGTGACGCTCCCGTCCCGATCCCTCCCCCGCACCCCCGGCCATCTCGGCCACGGCCACAGCCCGCCAGGGTCGTGGACGAGACGGCCCCTTCTCATCCTTCACCCGGCCCCCGTCGGCCGCCCACCCGCCGCATCCCTTGCCCCCAAGGCGCCGACCCAACCGCATCCTTTTGCCCCCGGGCGCAGGCCCGACCGCGACCCATGCCCCGCGGGCAGCGGCCCAACCGCGTTCCTTGCCCCCGGCGCAGGGCTCAACCGCGACCCGCGCCTCCCCGGCGCCGGCCCGACCGCGTCCTTTGCCCTCGGGCGCCGCCCAATCGCGACCCGCGCCTCCCCGGCGCAGGCCCGACCGCGACCCGCGCCCCGCGGGCACCGGCCCAACCGCGTTCCTTGTCCCGGGCGCAGGCCCAACCACGTTCCTTGCCCTCGGGCGCCGGCCCGACCGCGACCCGCGCCGGCGACCGCTAGTAGCGGTGTTCGCGGGTCTCGTCGGCGCCGGTCAGCTCGCGGGTCTTCAGCTCCGGGTCGGCGGCGGTCATCAGGGCGCCGCCGATCAGCACGGCGTCGACGCCCACCCGGTCGAGCTCCATCAGCTCCTCGCGGCCGGAGATGCCGCTCTCGGCGACCACGGTCTTCCCGGCCGGCACGTCGGGCATCAGCTCGAAGGTGGTCTGGATGTCGACCCGCTGCTCGTCGAGGTCGCGGTTGTTGATCCCGATCACCTCGGCGTCGACCTCCAGCGCCCGCTCCAGCTCGTCCGCGTCGTGGACCTCGACCAGGCAGTCGAGGTCGAGCGCCCGCGCCTCCTCGTAGAGGGCGCGCAGTTCGCGGTCCGACAGCGCGCGGACGATCAGCAGCACCGCGTCGGCGCCGTACACCGCCGCCTCGTAGAGCTGGTAGGGGTCGACGATGAAGTCCTTGCGGATGATCGGCAGCGTCGCCGCGCCGCGGGCCGCCCGCAGGTCCTCCAGCGAGCCGCCGAAATGGGGCGCGTCGGTGAGCACCGAGAGGGCCGCCGCCCCGCCGCGCTCGTAGGCGGCGACGTGGGCCCCGACGTCGGCGCCGGGAGCGATCTCGCCGGCGCTCGGCGAGCGGCGCTTGAACTCGGCGATCAGCGACAGCCCAGGGCGGGTCAGCGCCTCCTGAAAGGGGCGATCCTCCCCGCGCGCGGAGAGCCGCGCCTCGAGCTCTGCCACGGGCAGATCGCGCTTGCGCGCATCCACCCCTTCCCGGGCGCCGTCGATCAGCTCGTCGATGATTCCCACTTGAAAGAAGACAGACTAGACGGCGCGTCGGCCCGTTGCCGCGATCAGCTCCTCCAGCACGCCCGCCGCCGCTCCCGAATCGACCGCCGCGGCCGCCTTGGCGACCCCCTCCTCGAGGTCGGCGGCGAGCCCGCCGACGTAGATCGCGGCGGCGGCGTTGAGCAGGACGATGTCCCGGTGCGGGCCCGGTCGGCCTTCCAGCACGGCGCGGGTCGCCGCGGCGTTCTCCTCCGGCGTGCCGCCCGCGATTTCGCCCAGCTCCAGCGGCGCCAGCCCGAACTGCCCCGGCTCGACGAACCACTCCGCGGTGCGGCCGTCGGAGACCTCGATCACCCGGGTCGGGGCCGAGAGGGCCAGCTCGTCCACCCCGTCCTCGGCGCTCACCACCAGTGCCCGCACGGTGCCGAGCCCGATCAGCGCCTCGGCGATCGTCTCCTGGTAGAAGCGATCGGCGACCCCGACCAGCTGCCGGGTGGCGCCCGCCGGGTTGGTCAGCGGGCCGAGGAAGTTGAAGACCGTGCGCACCCCGAGCCCGGCGCGGGCCGGGCCGACGTGGGCCATCGCCGAGTGGTGGCGCTGGGCGAACATGAAGCCGAAGCCGACCTCGTCGATGCAGCGGCCGACCTCCTCCGGATCGAGGTCGACGTTGACCCCGAGCGCCTCGAGCACGTCGGCGGAGCCCGACTTCGAGGTCGCCGAGCGGTTGCCGTGCTTGGCGACCGGGCAGCCGACCGCGGCGGCGACCAGGGCCGCCGTGGTCGAGATGTTGAAGGTCGTCGGGCCGCCGCCGGTGCCGGCGGTGTCGACCAGGTCGGCGCGCTCGGAGTGCACCGGGGCGGCGAGCGAGCGCATCGTCCGCGCCAGCCCGACCAGCTCCGACACCGTCTCCCCCTTCGCCCGCAGCGCGATCAGGAAGGCGCCGGTCTGGATCGGCTCGGTCCGCCCTTCCATGATCTCGGAGAGGACGCTCGAGGCGTGGTCGGCGGTCAGGTTCTCCCCGGCGCAGACCGCGTCGATCGCGCGTGAGACGACGTCGTTGGGCATCCGCGGATCTTCGCCGATCCCTAGCGCCCGGCGCCGAGAAAGTTGGCCAGCAGGTGTTTCCCGTGCGGGGTCAGCACCGACTCGGGGTGGAACTGGACGCCCTCGGCGGGCAGCTCCACGTGCCGGGCGCCCATCACCACGTCGCCGAGGCGGGAGGTCAGCTCGAGCTCGTCCGGCAGATCCGGGTCGGCGACCAGGGAGTGGTAGCGCCCGGCCACCATCGGGCTGGGCAGGCCGGCGTAGATCGCCCGGCCGTCGTGCTCGATCTCGGCCTCCTTGCCGTGGATCGGCTCGCCCTGGACCACCTTGCCGCCGAAGGCCTCGACCATCGCCTGGTGGCCGAGGCAGACGCCGAGCACCGGGGTCCCCGCCTCGGCGAAGGCGCGTATCGCCGCCCCGGAGATGCCGGCCTCGGCGGGGGTGCAGGGGCCGGGCGAGACGACGAGGCGGTCGGCGGAGCGCTCCAGCAGCTCGCCGACCGCGGCCCTGTCGTTGCGGACCACTTCCAGCTCGGCGCCGAGCTCGCCTAGGTACTGGACCAGGTTGTAGGTGAAGGAGTCGTAGTTGTCGATCACGAGGACGCGCATGGTGGGTGGGGTCGCCTGGCCTCCGGCGCGCTCAGGCCCAGTCCGGCTGGGCGCAGGCGACCTCGACCGCCCGGAAGACGGCGCGGGCCTTGTTGACCGACTCGTTGTACTCGTAGGCGGGCTGGGCATCGGCGACCGTGCCGCCGCCCGCCTGCACGTGGAGGCGACCGTCCTTGACCACCACGGTGCGGATGTGGATCGCGGTGTCGAGGTCGCCGTTCCAGCTCAGGTAGCCGATCGCGCCGCCGTAGGAGCAGCGCTTCACCTTCTCCAGCTCGTCGATGATCTGCATCGCCCGCACCTTGGGGGCACCGGAGAGCGTCCCGGCCGGGAGCGCCGAGCGCAGCACGTCCATCGCCGTCACGCCCTCGCGCAACTTCCCTGACACCTGGGAGACGATGTGGAGGACGTGCGAGTAGGTCTCGATCACCATCAGCTCGTCGACCGTGACCGAGCCGTACTCGCAGACCCGGCCGAGGTCGTTGCGGCCGAGGTCGACCAGCATCACGTGCTCGGCCCGCTCCTTCGGATCGTTGATCAGGCGCTCGGCGAGGCGACGGTCCTCCTCGGCCGACCTGCCGCGCGGCGAGGTGCCGGCGATCGGCCGCGTCTCGACGATCCCGTCGTGGACCTTGACCAAGGGCTCCGGCGAGGCGCCGGCGATCTGGAAGTCGCCGAACTCCAGGTAGTACATGTAGGGCGAGGGGTTGACCGCGCGCAGGCCGCGGTAGACGGAGAAGGCCTCGACCGGGGCGTCGGCGCTGAAGCGCTGCGAGGGGACCACCTGGAAGGCGTCGCCGGCGTGCACGTACTCGACGATCCGGCGCACCGCCGCTTCGAACTCCTCGCGCTCGAAGTTGGAGGTGAACTCGGGCGGGTCGACGACGCGCGGCGCGGCGGGCTGCGGGACGGCGGCGCGGAGGCGCTCGCGCATCTCGGCGATCGTCGCGGCGGCGCGGGCGTAGGCGACGTCGATCTCCTCGCCCTCGGTGGCGATCGCCGGGGCGAGGATCGTCAGCTCGTGGCGCAGGTGGTCGAAGACGAGCATCGCGTCGGTGACCATCAGGGCCATGTCGGGGAGGCCGAGCTCGTCGGAGTTGGGCGCGCCCAGCGGCTCCACCGTGCGCACCAGGTCGTAGCCGAAGAAGCCGACGGCGCCGCCGGTGAACGGCGGCAGGCCTTCGACCGGGGCGGGCGCGTAGGCGGCGAAGCGGGCGGCGACGGCGCCGTAGGGGTCGGGCTCGGGCGAGACCATGGTCGGGGCACCGCCGGTGAGGGCGGCGTCGCCGGTCCACTCGGAGAGCTCGCCATCCGCCCAGCGGAGCACCGCGCGGGGGCGCAGGCCGACGAACGAGTAGCGGCCGACCTGGCCCTGCTCGGCGGACTCGAGCAGGAAGCAGGGAGCGCCCTCGGGCTCGCCGGCGCGCAGCTTGAGGAAGGCGGAGACGGGGGTCTCGGTGTCCTCGACGAAGCGGGCGCGGACCGGGACCACGTTGCCCTCGCGGGCCAGCTCGCGGGCCTCTGCCAGGGTCGGCTCGAGGCGGAGGTCGGAATCGGCGGCTACCGGCATCGGCCCGCCTCCGGATCAGGCGCGACGGCGGACCGCGGTCGGGCCGGGCGATCAGCCGGCACGGCGGTTCAGCTCCTCGAAGACCGCCGACTGCGGCACGCCGCGGGCAGCCAGCAGCACGGCCAGGTGGTAGAGGACGTCGGCGGCCTCTTCGGCGACCCGCTCGTCGGACTCTTCGCGGGCGGCGCGGACGACCTCCTCGGCCTCCTCCTCGACCTTCTCGCCGATCATGGTCGGGTCGTCGAGGAGCTGCACGGTGTAGCTGCCCGCGGGGCGCTCGGCGGCGCGGCTCCTCAGCGTCCGCTCCAGGGCGGGGAGCGCCTCGTGGACGACGCGGCGCGGCTCGCCGGCGGCGGGCGGCGCGTCCGCCGCGGTCGCGGCGGCGCCGCCGACCTCGCGGTAGAAGCAGCTGCGCTCACCGGTGTGACAGGCGTTCCCGGCCGGCGCGACGATCGCCAGCACGGCGTCGCCGTCGCAGTCGTAGCGGAGCCGGCGCACCGCCATCGTCATCCCCGAGGTTTCCCCTTTGCGCCAGATCTCGCCGCGGGAGCGGCTGTAGAAGTGCATCTCCCCCGTCTCGACGCTCAACTGCAGCGCTTTCTCGTCGACGTAGGCGAGCATCAGCACCTCGCCGCTCGCCTCGTCCTGCACCACGCACGGCACCAGGCCGCGCTCGTCGAATGAGATTTCCGCGAACACGAGTGGGATCGTAGGGGTTGGCGAGGGGGACGAGGGGAGGACCTTCACTCACGAGCGGCATTGAGGTTCGTTCAGGGCCTTCCCCTCGTCCCCGCGAGCCCGTTCCGCCGCTTCGAAGCGTCAGCCACACGCGCTCCGCGGTCGACCTGCGTCAGCGATAGGCGAACGAAGGTCGACCGCGCTTCAGGGAGCACCGGCGAACCGCCGCAACGTCCCGCAGGGCGGTCGGGGATGGCCCCGGACGAACCTCCATGCCGCTCGTGAGAGAGGGGCCATCCCCGACCGCCCTCCTCGCGATGGAAGAAGCGCCCCCGCCCCGCCTCTACTCGATGCCGAGCCGATCGAGCATGTCCTCGTCGCGCCGCCAGTTGCGCCGCACGCGCACGTTCAGGTCGAGGTGGACCTGGGCGCCGAGCTCGCGCTCGAGCGAGCGCCGGGCGGCGGTGCCGATCTCGCCGATCTTCGCGCCGCCGCGGCCGATCAGGACGCCCTTCTGGGACTCGGTCTCGGCCCAGATCTCGGCGACCACGGTGACCAGCCCGTCCTCGCGCGGCTCGACGCTCTGCACCTTCACCTCGACCGAGTGCGGGATCTCCTGGCGGGTCCGGTTCAGCACCTGCTCGCGGATCAGCTCGGCGAGCAGCAGCTCCGAGGACTGGTCGGAGGAGTCCTCCGGCGGATACATGTAGGGCCCCTCGGGGACCAGCTCGCCGAGCCGGTGGAGGAGCTCGTCGAGGCCGCTGCCGGAGCGGGCGCTGATCGGGAAGACCTCGTCGACGCCGGGCAGCTCGGCCGCCGCGCTGAGCGCCTCGACGGTGCCGCCGCGGGCGAGCCGGTCGCACTTGTTGACCGCGCAGATCACCCCGATCTCGTCGCGCGCCGCTTTCAGCAGGCCGGCGATGAAGCGGTCGCCGGGGCCGACGCCCTCCTCGCCGTTGATCACCAGCAGGGCGACGTCGGAGTCGGCCAGCTCGCGCTCCACCCGCGCCTGCATCCGCTTGGTCAGCGCGTCGCGGGGGCGCTGCACGCCGGGCAGGTCGACCAGGACCAGCTGGCGTCCGGCCTCGACGTCGGTGGCGACACCGCGGATCGCCCGCCGGGTGGTCTGCGGGCGCATCGAGACGATCGCGACGTGGCGGCCGACCAGGGCGTTGACCAGGGTCGACTTGCCGACGTTCGGACGCCCGGCCAGGCCGACGAATCCCGAGCGCGTCGTCATCGCCGCCGCCCGCGGCCGGAGCGCGTGCTCATCCCGCCGCCCGGTCCTGGCCGAGCGCCGTGAGGATCTCGGCCTGCAGGGCGAGCATCTCGCCCTCGTCGGCCTCGTGGTCGTGGCCGCAGAGGTGGAGGACGCCGTGGACGACGGTCTCGGTGAGGGTCATGTCGAGGCAGAGCTCGGGGCAGATCGCGACGTCGCCGAGCTCGCGCGGGCCGGCCGCCGGGCCCAGTTCGTCGATCGGGAAGGAGAGCACGTCGGTCGGCTCGTCCTTGCCGCGGTGCTCGCGGTTCAGCTCCCGGATCCGCCCCGGGTCGACGATCTCGACCGCGAGGTGGCCCTCCTCGACGCCGACCGCGGCCAGCGCCGCCGCGACCGGCTCGCGCAGGTCCGCGGGCACGTCAGACAGGTCGACCGGCACCGTGACGGTCGTAGGCGGCGACGATCCGCTGGACCAGCTTGTGGCGGACGACGTCCTCGCCGCCGAACTCGATGAAGGAGATTTCCTTCACCTCGTCGAGGATGTCGCGGACCGCCATCAGGCCGGAGCGCTGGTCGGAGGGCAGGTCGATCTGGGTTATGTCCCCGGTGACGACCATGCGCGAGCCGAAGCCGAGCCGGGTGAGGAACATCTTCATCTGCTCGGGGGTCGTGTTCTGCGCCTCGTCGAGGATCACGAAGGAGTCGTTCAGCGTGCGGCCGCGCATGAAGGCGAGCGGCGCGACCTCGATCACGTTGCGCTCGAAGTAGCCGTTGACGCGGTCGGGGTCGAGCATGTCGTAGAGGGCGTCGAAGAGCGGCCGCAGGTAGGGATCGACCTTGGCCTGGATGTCGCCGGGCAGGAAGCCGAGCCGCTCGCCCGCCTCGACCGCGGGCCGGGTGAGGATGATCCGCTGGACCTTGCGTTCGGTCAGCGCCGCCGCCGCCATCGCGACCGCGAGGAAGGTCTTGCCGGTGCCCGCCGGGCCGATGCCGAAGGTGATCGTGTTGCGCCGGATCGAGTCGACGTAGCGTTTCTGGTTCAGCGTTTTCGGCGCCACTTTGGTGTTGCGGTGGCGCCAGACCACATCGTCGAGGATCGCCGCCGGGCGCTCGTCGGCGTCGAGGGCGCCCGCCACCGCTTCCACGGTCCCGGGCACCACGTCGTGACCCTGCTCGATCAGCTCGACCATCTCGTCGACCACCGTCGCCGCCTCTCGCAGATCGGCAGGGTCCCCGTCGAGGGTCAGCACGTTGCCGCGCAGGTGGACTTCCACCGGCAGGCGGTCGCGCAGCCCGCGCAGGACCGAGTCCTCGGAGCCGGCGAGCTCGGCGGCCACCTCGTTGTCGAGGGTCAGCTGGCGGCGGGCCAAGCTCAGCTACCCAGCTTCTTCCGCACCGCGGCGCTTACCCGCTTGCCGTCGGCGCGCCCGCCGACCTTCGGCATCACCGCCGACATCACCTGGCCCATCTGCCTCTGCTCGCTCGCCCCGGTCTCGGCGATCGCCTCGTCGACCAGCGCCTCGAGCTCCTCGTCGGCAAGCTGCGCCGGCAGGTAACCCTGGATCAGCTCCGCCTCGAAGCGCTCGGCGGCGGCCTGCTCGGCCCGCCCGGCACCCTCGTAGGCCTCCGCCGCCTCGACCCGCTTCTTCCGTTCCCGCTGCAGCACCGCCACCTCGTCGCCCTTGCCCAGCTTGGCGTCCTGCTGCAGCGCGTCGACGACCAGCCGCAGCGCCGCGGCCTTGTCGCGTTCGCGCGCCTTCATCGCCGTCCGCACGTCGCCTTGCACCTGCTCCAGAACGCTCATGGGATGAAGGTTAGACGGCCGCGTCGGGCGTGATCGCGAGCCCCCGCGACACGAGGTCCCTGATCTCGGTGCCGGCGAGCGTCCGGTCACTGCTCCGGGCGACCGCGAGATAGGCCGCGTTGTAGCTGGTGATCCGGGATTCGACCGCGATCACGACGGTCTCTTCGATCAGACCGACGTCGACGCGCACGAACCGCTCTCGACACCGAGGGGCGACAGACCGGCAGAGACCCGTGGCTTTCCCGGGGTCACGCCACCGTCTCGGAACCCGATTGACGATCTCGTGCACGGTGAGCTCGATCATCGCCGCGGGGATCGTCGTGTCCATGACCAATTCCCTCGCCGGGAAAGTCCGCGCGGGTGGTGCGCAGAAAGAACGATGTCCGTGCCGGGATCAGGCGGGAACCGTGAACTCGACCTGGCGGACCTCCCCGAGGGGCATCTGCAGGAAGCGGGTGGCGACCTCGCCGAAGCTGGAGACCGGGCCGGTGCAGAAGAACTCATAGGCGCCCTCGTCGTCGCCCTCGCGGGCGAGGCCGGCGCGCTCCAGCGTGCGCTGGACGGCGGCGGCGACCGCGTGGCCGCCGCTCACCAGCCGCACGTTGCGGCCGAGGATCCGCTGCAGCATCGGCGCGACCAGCGGGTAGTGGGTGCAGCCGAGGATCAGGGTGTCGACCCCGGCCTCGCGCAGCGGCGCGCAGTAGCCGCGGGCCATCTCCATCGTCCGCTCGTCGAAGAGCGAGCCGTCCTGGATGAAGGGGGCGAGGCGCGGCGCGGCCACCTCGATCACGTCGAGCGCCCGGCCCTGCGCTTCGAGCGCCCGCCGGTAGGCCCCGCTCTCCACCGTGTTGGTGGTCGCGAGGACGCCGACGCGCCCGTTCTCGGTGATCGCGGCGGCGATCTCGGCCTGCGGCGCGACCACCGGCACCACCTCCACGCCGTGCTCGGCGGCCACCGCGCGGACCACGTCCTCGCCGATCGCCGTCGCCGTGTTGCAGGCGATCACCACCAGCTTGACGCCGCGCCGCAGCAGCGACTCGGTGATCGCCGCGATCCGTTCCCGCAGCCGCTCCGGGTCGCGGCTGCCGTAGGGGAACATCGCCGTGTCGCCGAGGTAGACGTAGTCCTCCTGCGGCAGGGCGACGAGGCACTCGTGAAGGACCGTGAGCCCGCCGACGCCGGAGTCGAACATGGCGACCGGCAGCGCCGCGTCGATCAAAGGAATGGCTTGTAGGCCATGATGAAGATCGTCAGCACGATGAGGATGCCGGCGGCGGCCCCGACCTGGGCGATCTTCTGGCTCGTCGCTTCGAACTCGGGGCTGAAGCTGTCGCCGGCGGCCAGGTCACGGTCGGCGAGCTCCTGCAGCTTCGCCATCTGCGGGGCGAAGAAACCGTGCTGGACGCCGAACAGGGCGATGATCGCCAGGAAGCCCCAGACGACGAAGAACTGGCTGCCCTTCCAGACGCTGCCGCTGGTCGCGAGGACGATGATCCCGGCGATCAGCAACAGGATCATCCCGGGGTTCACCAGGATGCGGTCGATCTTGCGCATGCCCTCGATCAGGGCGGGCGCGGAGCGCGGGTATTTCGGCAGCACCGAGAACATCACGCCGTAGCCGAAGGTCGGGCCGAACGCCACCACTACGGCGACTATGTGGAAGAACAGGGCGATCTTGTAGCCGGAATCGCCGATCATCGCCAGAGCCATGGCGGCAGCCTAACGGGGACGACGGAGGAGAAGGGCCGCCCAGTCGCCGAGCCGGCGGCGATCCTGCTCGGCGAAGCCGGCAGGGGCGAAGGCCGCGGCCACTTCGTTCAGCTCGTCGGGGAGGATGCCCGAGAGGACGAGGGTCCGGGGGGCCTGCGGGGCGGATCCGCCCAGGTGGCCCGCGATCGACCTCAGGATCGGCGAGGTCATGTTGGCGACACAGGTCGGCGCCAGTTCGGGGAGGGACTCGCGCAGGTTCTGGCGGTGGAAGTGGAGCGCGACCCCGTTGACCGAGGCGTTTGCGGCCGCCGCATCGATCGCCGCGGGCTCGTGGTCGTAGCCAGCGACCGGCGACCAGCCGAGCTTGGCGGCGGCGATCGCGAGGACTCCGGAGCCGGTTCCCAGGTCGACCAGGGCGCCGTCGTCCTCGCCCGCGTCGGCCAGCTCCAGCAGGAACTCGAGGCACAGGCGCGTGGTCGGGTGGGCTCCCGTCCCGAAGGCCTGGCCCGGATCGACGATCAGGTCGATCGCGCCCTCGCGGGCGGGCTCCCAGGAGGGGCGCAGCCAGAGGCGCCCGCCGACCAGCAGCGGCTTGTGGAAGTCGCGCCAGCGGTCGGCCCAGTCGTCGGGGACCTCGGTCGAGACCACCTCGATCGGCCGCCCTCCCACCACCGCGTCGATCTCCCCCAGCTCCGGCAGCTCCCCCTCGCCGCCGTAGATCGCGTACTCGACGTAGCCGGGGCCGGGCTCCTCCTCGACCCCGTTGGGGGCCAGCACGGTCAGCTCGGCGAGGACCAGGTCGGCCTGGTCGGGGCTGCACCGCACGGCGAGGCGGATCACGGCGTGCCGGGCCCGCTACCGGAAGACGTTGCGCATGCGGCCGAAGAAGCCCTCGCCGTGCTGCGGCCCGAGGTTGTCGGCCTCGAGCGTCCCGTCGAGCCGCTCGGCCATCTCCCGCTGCTCCTCGGAGAGGTTGGTCGGGACGACGACCTCGACCACGACCCGCTGGTCGCCGCGCCGGCGTCCGCCGAGCCGCGGCAGCCCGGCGCCGCGCAGCGTCTCCTCGTGGCCCGGCTGGACGCCCGCCTCGAGCTCGATCTCGCGCTCGCCCTCCAGCGTCGGCACGGTCACCGTCGTCCCCAGCATCGCCTCCGTCGCCGGGATCCGCACGGCGCTGATCAGGTCGGTGCCCTGGCGCTCGAAACGTCCGTCGGCCGCCACCGCGACCTCGACGTAGAGGTCGCCCGCGGGCGCGCCCGGCTCGCCCGCGTGGCCGGCGCCGCCGATCCGCAGCCGCTGGCCGTCCTCGATCCCGGCCGGGACGTCGATCGTCTTCGTCACCTGGCCCTGGGTGCGGCCGACGCCGTCGCAGACCTCACAGGGAGTGTCGGGAACTTTGCCGGAGCCGCTGCAGACGTCGCAGGTGACCCCGCGGACCATCTGGCCGAACGGCGTCCGCGTCACCTGGCGCAGCTGGCCGGCGCCGCCGCAGCGGTCGCAGGTCTCGATCGGCGTCCCCGGCTCGGCCCCGTTGCCGTGGCAGTGGGAGCAGACGACGACGGCCTGGAAGCCGACCTCCCGCTCGACCCCGGTCGCGACCTCGTCGAGGCTCAGCTCGGTCCGGGTGAGGATGTCGCCGCCGGGCGCGGGCCCGCCGCCGCCGAACGCGCCGCCGAAGGCCTGGCCGAAGAGCGAGGAGAGGATGTCGTCCATCGAGCCGAAGCCGGCGCCCGGGTCGAAGCCGCCGGAGCGCAGGCCCTCGGTGCCGTACTGGTCGTAGGTGCGCCGGCGCTCGGCGTCGGAAAGGACCTCGTAGGCCTCGGCCGCCTCTTTGAAGCGGGCTTCGGCCTCGGGGTCGTGCCCGGTCACGTCGGGGTGCAGTTGGCGGGCGAGGCCGCGGAAGGCTTTCTTGATCTCTGCGTCCGAAGCGTCACGGGAGACGCCCAGGACCTCGTAGTAGTCGCGTGGCATAGGTGTGTGGCTCGCTAGTCGTCGTAGACGGTCTCGAAGTATCGCGAGAGCTCACGGGCGGCGACCCGGACCGAGGCGATCGCGGTCGCGTAGTCCATCCGTCGCGGGCCGACGACGCCGACCGCGCCGAGGTTGCGATGGCCGAGACCGTAGTTGGCCCCGACCACGCTCGCCGAGCGCAGGGTCGGCTGCGGGTTCTCGTCGCCGATCCAGAGGAAGACGGAGCGCTCGGCGAGCGAGGAGCGCAGCATCTGCAGGACGTCGGCGCGCCGCTCCAGCGCCCGCATCAGCTCGTCGGCGCGGGGCAGGTCGGCGATGTGGGCTTCGGAGAGCAGGCGGGCGGCGCCGTCGACGTAGAGGTCGCCGCCGTCGTCCGGTTCGAGCTCGGTGAAGGCGGGCGCCAGGCGGGCGACGAAGCGGGCCTCGACCGGGTCGAGCTCCGGGTCGGCGAGCCGCGTGGCGATCATCCGGGCGCCGATCCCGAGCCCGGTCAGCCGCTCGTTCAGGTAGCTGGACGCCCACTCGACGAGGCCGGTGTCGACGGTCGAATCGAAGTCGAAGACGCGGCGGACCACGTCGCCGGTCGAGGCGATCACGATCACGACGACGCGGTTCGGCTGCAGGCGCAGGACCTCGACCCGGTGGATCGTCGTCGCCGAGATCTGCGGCGCGGTGGCCATCGCGACGAGGTCGGTGACCTGGGCGAGCGCCGCGGTGGTCTCCCGCATCGCCTCGTCCACCTCGCGGCGCAGGCGCGAGATCTCCAGCTCGACCCGCGTGTCCCCGGGCCCTTGACCCGATTCGAGCAGCAGGTCTACATAACGTCGGTAGCCGGAGTCGGTCGGCACCCGTCCCGCCGAGGTGTGCGGATGCGTGAGATACCCCTCCGCCTCGAGCAGCGCCAGCTCCGCCCGCACCGTCGACGGCCCCCAGTCCACCCCCGGCATCTCCGCCACCTCTTTCGACGGCACCGGCCGCGCCGACGCCAGATAGGCGTCGACCACCAGCCGCAAAATCAGTTCCTGCCGCTCCGTCAGCACCCCTGAATCTTAAGAGCCCGCGCCCCCCGACCCGAGAACCGACCCACCCGGCGGCCCAGGAATGAGCGGGGCGCAGCCTAAGAAAGAACCCCGCAGCCCGGAGAACCGCCACCGATCCCACGGGGATCCAAGAGGCCCCGCCGCTGCCCGAAAGCGCCCGGCAGGCCCCGCCGCAACACGAGAGCGCCCCGCAGCTTCGCCGCGCCCAAGAACGTCCCGCCGAACCCCATCGGCCCGACCGCCCGCCGCGCTCCCGAGGCGGGCCGGGGTGGCCCCCTGAGCGAACCTCCCGGCTGTCGTGAGCGAAGGGGGCCATCCCGGCCCGCCCCCACCAAGCTCGCCCCCGGTCCGGCCCAGCTCAGCTCAGCCCAGCTCATCTCGACCCAGCCCGGCCCCAAGCCGACCTCTCTCCGCCTACTCGGTCAGATCTCCAACTCCGCCTGCGCGTTGCGAATGATCCGGTTGTCTCCCTGGGCCGCCTCCAGGTCGACCACCACCCGATCGCCCTCGACCTCCTTGACGGTGCCGGTGACCTCGATCTCCTGCTCCGGCAGCCCCATGCCGCGGAACTGGACGGTCAGCTTCTTCAGCGCCCGCGGATCGCCGCCGGCAAGTCCCTGGGCCGCCGCTTTGGCGACCACGCCCATCGAGTAGAGGCCGTGCAGGATGTTGCTCGGCAGCCCCACCGATTTGGCGAACTCGGGGTCGACGTGGATCGGGTTGAAGTCCCCCGAGGCACCGGCGTAGCGGTGCGGCAGGTACTTGTCCGGGGTCACCTTCAGCTCGGGGAGCGCGTCCCCCGCTTTCAAGTCGGCCACCTCAACCTCCCCTGACGATGTTGGTCCAGGTGCCGCGCACTACCTCGGCGCCGGCCCCGTTCACGGAAACGGTCTCGAAGACGTAGAACCCGTTGTCGAGTTTCTCCTCTGCCGACACCAAGGTGGCGGTCGTCGTGATCTCGTCGCCCGAGCAGGCGGGCTCGTCCCACTCGAAGGTCTGGCCACCGTGCACGAGGCGGGCGAAGTTGATCCCGACCTCGGGGTCGAACATCGCCGGGGCCAGCGACGGCATCGCGTAGACGACGGCGAACATCGGCGGGGCGACGACGTCGCGGAAGCCGGCCTCGCGGGCGGCGCCGACGTCGAAGTGGACCGGGTTCTCGATCCCCAGCACCGTCGCGTACTCTTTGATCTTCTCGCGGCCCACCTGGTAAGTCGTCGACGGCCACGACTTGCCGACCGCATCGGTCTTGATCGCCATGGCGGGCAACCTACCGGTTCGGGAGCGGGTCAGGCACCTTCCTGGCCGGCCGGCCAGTCCTCCCCCGCCACTCCGATCAGCCCTGCCGCGATCGCGACGGCAGCCGCCCGCAGCAAGCCCGCCCCCACGATGAGTTCGCACTTATCCCCGTTATCCGGGGATAAGTGCGAACTCATCGGGTGTCAGTCGATCTCGAGGACCGCGAGGAACGCCTCCTGCGGCACTTCGACCCGGCCCACGGCCTTCATCCGTTTCTTGCCCGCTTTCTGCTTCTTCAGCAGCTTGTTCTTGCGGGTGACGTCACCGCCGTAGAGCTTTGCCGTGACGTCCTTGCGCAGGGCCTTGACGGTCTCCCGGGCGAGGATGTTGGAGCCGATCGCCGCCTGCACCGGCACGTCGAAGAGCTGGCGCGGGATCGTCTTGCGCAGCCGCCCCACCAGCCGCTTCCCCTGGTCGTAGGCGAAGTCGCGGTGGACGATGATCGAGAGCGCGTCGACCTTGTCGCCGGCCAGCAGGATGTCGACCTTGACCAGGTCCGAGGGCCGGTTGCCGATCGGTTCGTAGTCGAGCGAGGCGTAACCGCGGGTCGAGCTCTTCAGCAGGTCGAAGAAGTCGAGGACGATCTCGCCGAGCGGCATGTCGTAGCGGACCTGGACCCGCTGCGGGCTCAGGTAGGTCATGTCGACGTGGGTGCCGCGGCGACCCTGACAGAGCTCCATCACCGGGCCGACCTGCTCTTTCGGGCAGATGATCGTGGCCCGGATGTAGGGCTCTTCGATCGTCTCGATCCGGCCCGGGTCGGGCAGGTCGGTGGGGCTGTGGACCTCCCGTTCGGTGCCGTCGGTGAGGTGGACGACGTAGCGCACGTTCGGCGTCGTCGCCAGCAGGTCGAGGCCGTACTCGCGCTCCAGCCGCTCGCGCACGATCTCCATGTGCAGCAGGCCGAGGAAGCCGACCCGGAAGCCGAAGCCGAGCGCCTCCGAGGTCTCCGGCTCCCAGGACAGCGCGGCGTCGTTCAGGGAGAGCTTCTCGAGCGCGTCACGGAGGTCTTCGAAGCGGTCGGTGTCGATCGGGAAGAGGCCGCAGAAGACCATCGGGCGGACCTCGCGGTAGCCCTCCAGCGGCTCCTCGGCGGGGAGCGCGTCGCCGGTCAGCGTGTCGCCGACGCGCAGCATCGTGACGTCCTTGATCCCGGTGATCAGGTAGCCGACGTCCCCCGCCTCGACCTCGGTCACCGCGGTCATCGCCGGGCGGAAGAAGCCGAGGTCGTCGATGTCGGCGCGGGTCTGGTTCTGCATCGCGAGGATCCGCTCGCCCTTGCGGAAGCGCCCGTCGAACATCCGCACGTAGGCGATCACGCCGCGGTACTGGTCGAACTCGGAGTCGAAGATCAGCGCCCGGGCCGGGGCGTCGACCTTGCCCTCGGGCGGCGGGATGCGGGCGACGATCGCCTCCAGCACCTCGGGCACGCCCATCCCGGTCTTGGCCGAGATCCAGAGCGCGTCCTCGGGCTCGGTGCCGAGCAGGTCGGCGATCTCCTGGGCGACCCGCTCCGGCTCGGCGCCGGGGAGGTCGACCTTGTTGATCACCGGGATCAGCTCGAGCCCGTTCTCGATCGCCAGGTAGGTGTTGGCGACGGTCTGCGCCTCGACCCCCTGCGCCGCGTCGACCACGAGCAGGGCGCCCTCGCAGGCCGCCAGGCTCCGCGACACCTCATACGAGAAGTCGACGTGACCGGGCGTGTCGATCAGGTGAAGGTGGTAGGTCTCCCCGTCCTGGGCGGTGTAGTCGACCCGCACGGCCTGCGCCTTGATCGTGATCCCGCGCTCCCGCTCGAGGTCCATCGAGTCGAGCAGCTGCGCCTGCATTTTTTTCGGATCGACGGCGCCGGTGAGCTCGAGGATGCGGTCGGCGAGCGTCGACTTGCCGTGGTCGATGTGGGCGATGATCGAGAAGTTGCGGATCTTGTCCATACGCGAGCACGAGTATGAACAGAGCCGCCCCCGGGCGCCCCGAGACAGCTCCCCTTCGGGTTGCGGCGGCCTGGGCAGGTCGCAGTTCCCTAAGGGTTTGGCCCTGCCCATCTCTCCCCCTCCCCGGCCCCACGGAAGCGCCGAAGGCGCGTGGTGGCTACGGGCAGGCGTTCGGGTCGAGCGTGCCGGTGATCCGGAAGACGACCGTCGGCCTCTTCTTCAGCACCACCTCGGCGTCCGGTCCTTCGATCCACTTCGCCTGCGGCGCGAAGGCCGGCTTCCCCGGTTCGATCCGGTCGCGGGTGGCGACCACGTAGTCGTAGTCGCCTTCGTTCACCAGCCGCCGGAACACCCGACAGTTCGGCGCCTCCTCGAACCCGCCGTGCGGCCGATGAACGCCCAGATAGGCGACCCGATTGGAGAGGTCGGTCCCGAACAGCGGGTACAGCCGCGTGCTCGTGGTCGCGATGCGAGCGCCGTCGATATCCCGCGCCCAGGCAAAAGCGGCATCCAGTCCGGGCGTGGTGAAGCTCGGATCCCGATAGCGATCGCGGAGGTAGTGCCGCGCGACCGGATACCCGACCACGATCGCCACCAGCACGGCCCCCGCCACGATCCCCGCGACCCATCCGCGAGGAAGTCGGTCCTGCCGATCGGGCCGTCCGCATTCACCCCCGCCTACGTGGGGTAATTGCGGACGCTCATCGTCAGGGACGGGGCGCTCACCGAGCTTCGGGCCGATCGCGGCGAGGCGTGCGGCCCAGGCACGGAGCGGCGGCACGGTCGGGAGCAGAGCGAGGCCGAGGATGAGCGCCGGGGCCAGGTAGCGGATGCCGGATTCGAACCCGCGCGGCATCCCGTCTGGCCCTGAGGCCGAGGTCGGGGACAGCAGCCACGACACCGCCGCCGCCAGACCCACCAGGCCGGCGAGCGCGAGCACTCCCCGGGTCGATGGGCCGAAAACCGCGCTATATGAGCGCTCTTCGGCCCATCGACCGCGTACCCAGGGGACCAGGGCGAGGAGCAGGCCCGCCAGCGCGGCCGCGCCGAGGACGGGCCAGATGCTCCAGAGGCCGCCGTGCAATCCCGGAAGGAACCAGTCCGACCAGACGGAGCCATCGGTCAGGTACGAGAAGACGCTGTGCGCTTCCCGGCCGCCGAGGGCCTGTTCGGGAGCGGGCAGATCGATCGGCCCGAGGTGATGGATCCAGGGCAGCGGGTTGCCGCTGTGGATCAGGTTTCGCAGGTACCAGTAGCCGCCGCCCGCCAGGGCCATCCCGCCGCAACAAAGCAATGAGCGCCATCGGCGTCCACCAGGCACCAGCGCGGTGAGGCCGATCACGAGCACCGCCGCCGGCAGCAGGAAGTTGAGCTTCGTCCCGGCCGCGAGCCCGATCGCCAGCCCGACGCAGAGCAGCGCGCCCGTCGACAGGCCCGCCGGCGGCGCCTCCGAACCCGCGGGGGAATTCGCCGACCCGACTGCCTGTCGACCAGGTCGGCGAACCCCCCCGGGGGACGCGGCCGCCGCGTTCAACGCAATCGCCACCGCCGCCAGCGCAAAGAAGATCCCGACGATGTCGTTCCGCGCCTCCCCCGCCTGATCGGCCAGCGCCGGGACGCTCAACGCGATGGCCCCGAGGGCCAACGACCAGGGAGCGACGCGGAAGGGGCGGCCGATGCACCAGCAGGCGAGCAGGCAGCCGACCAGCCAGCCGAGGTTCAGCAGCGGCGACATCAGGTCGCGGGAGAAGGCGAGCATGCCGATCGCGTGGACGACTTCGCTGTTCGCCGGGTAGAACCAGGCGAGGAACTGGGGCGCGATGAAGTGGAGGTCGATCGTGTTGCCGGTCTGGAAGAAGCCGGCCGCGAAGGGACCGTGGTACCAGGTCGAGTCGAAGCCGGTCATCCCCGTGCCGAGGCGGAGCTTGACGCCGCTGACGAAGTGGCCGATCGCGATGCCGGCGATCAGCAGGGAGATGACGGTGGCGATGAGGGACGGACGGTTGGGCGGGGGACCGGAGGGCGAAGGACCGGAGGGACCGGGGTTTTCGGCCGCGGGTCCTGCCACGTCGATTTCCCCCACCGCGCTCGGCGCCGGAGCCGCCTGCGCGCGGCGGGGGGCCCCCATCGGCGCGCCACCCGCGGGTGGGACCGATCGGCGCAGGACCAGGCCCACCAGGGCGACGGCCACCAGGTAGGGAACGGGCTTGAAGGCGGAAACGGTTCCCAGGAGCTCCGCCATCCAGATCAGCAGCGCGAGGGCGACTACGGCGCCCGCCAGGAAGCCGGCCTCCCCCCCGACCTCCGGCAGCAGTCGTCGCCGGACGCGCGAGGCGCCGAGCCAGGCGAAGCCGACCAGCCAGATCAGCTCCGCCGCGCCCAGCAGGTATCGGCCCGGCCCGAGCATCTAGCCGCGGCGCCGGCGCAGCAGCCGGAAGATCTGCTCGAGCTCGGCGATCCGCAGCATCCAGGCCACCCCGACGTAGGCGACGCCGCCCGCGGCCAGCCCGGTGCCGAGCGAGATGATCTGAGCCGGCAGGCTGCGGCCGAGGGCGCTGTCGAGGACGTCCCAGACCAGCCAGCCGACCGCCGCCAGGGCCAGCGAGGCGATCGAGATCCGGATCGTCGTCGAGAGCAGCCGTCCCAGCTCGAGGCCGTGGAACTTGCGGCGCAGGATGTAGGCCTGGGCGAAGACGGCGGCGCTGGTCCCGATCCCGGTCCCGGCGACGATCCCGCCCACCCCGAACGGCTTGTAGAGCGCCGCCGCGGCGCCGGCCGAGACGACCAGGTCGATCACCGCCAGCGCCGTCGCCTGCCACGGTTTCTGCAGGCTGAAGAAGGTGCGCGTCTGCAGCAGGTAGACGCCGTTGGTCGGCAGGGAGAAGGCGAACCAGAAGAGCGCGGTGGCGACGAGCCGGGTGTCGTGGGGGTTGAATTCCCCGCGCTGGTAGACGAGCCGGATGATCGGGTCCGAGAGGGCGAGTATCGCCGCCGTCGCCGGCACCAGGACGAAGAGGATCTGCCGCATCCCGTTCGCCAGCGTCGCCCGCAGGTTGACGAATTCCTGGTTGTTGGCGAAGCGGGCGAGGGTCGGGAAGAGGACGGTCGCGATCGCGACCGAGAAGATCCCCTGCGGCAGCTGGTAGAGGCGGAAGGCTTTGTCGATCGCGGCCGGCGCTTCGGTGGAGACGAGGCTGCCGAAGGTGCTGTTGATCAGCGCGTTGAAGTTGATCAGGCCGAGGCTGATCGTCACCGGCAGCATCAGCAGCAGCACCCGCCGCACGCCCGGGTTGCGCCATTCAAAGCTCCAGGTGAAGTGGAACGGCGTGTGGCGCAGGTCCCAGGCGGGGATCGCCAGCTGCACCGCGGTGCCGATCAGGATCGCGATCGCGTAGGCGTAGATCTGGTCGGGCCTGGAGAAGAGCGGCTTCAGCACGACCAGGGCGAGGATGATCACCACGTTCCAGAAGAACGGCGAGATCGCGAAGGCGCCGAAGCGGTCGTAGCTGTTGAGGATGCCGACGACGATGCCGCTGATCCCGAGCAGGATCAGGATCGGGAAGAGGACGCGCGAGAGCGAGACCGTCAGGTCCATCAGGTGCTGGTTGTCCGCATAGCCCGGCGCGAAGAGCGGGACGATGACCGGCGCGGCGAGGACGAAGATCGCGGTCAGCGCGCCGGTCACGGTCGTGATCAGCAACAGGAGGGTCGAGGCGAGGCGGAAGGCCTCCTTGAATTCGCGTTTGCCGACGAGGTCGGTGAAGACGGGGACGAAGGCGGGCTGCAGCGCGGCGTCGGCGAACAGGGCGCGGACCAGGTTGGGGACCTGGAAGGCGATCGTGAAGGCCGAGATCGGCCCGGCGACCCCGTAGTAGCCGGCGGCGACGACTTCGCGGGCGAGGCCCGCGATCCGCGACAGCGCCGTGGCGGCGGAGAAGAACGCGGTGGAGCGCGCGATGCGCCCGCCCTGGCCGACCCGCGGGGACGGCAGGACGAATTCCTCACTCGGGTAGAACGCCTCGGCCTCGCCGATCGCGACGTCGGCGTTGATGGCCTGCAGGCCGTGTACGGGGGTGTCGGGTGCCTCGGGACTCTCCAAGCTGCGTTCTCAGTCGCTATAGTCGGCGGCCGCCCGTTACCGGCAGGAGCCTGGTCGGGCACATCGACATGGCCAACATAGCCTCACAGAAAAAGCGGATACTGCGCAGCGAGCGCGAGCGGACCGAGAATCGGCTGCTCACCAGCACCGTGAAGACCTACTTCCGGCGGCTCGAGAGCGCGGTCGAGTCCGGCGACTCCGACGCGATCGCCAAAGAGCAGCGCGAGCTGACCTCGAAGATCGACAAGGCCGTCCAGAAGGGCGCCCTGCATCGGAATACCGGCGCTCGCAAGAAGGCCAAAGCCGCCCGCATCGCGAACTCGGTCGCCGCCTCCTAGGCGGCCGCAACCGGCGCATCGCGGTGTCGTCGCTCGGTCACGTGCGTCCGCACGCTCCCTCGCGACTCCTGCCGCTGCTCGGCTTCGCTCGCCTATCCGGCGGGTGCCATCGCCCGCAGCGCCAAGGTGAGGGCCAGCTCGTCGCCGTAGTCGGCGTCGCCGCGGCACCAGCGCTCGAGTCGGGCTAGCGCCTCGGTGGCGAGGCGGAGGTCGGTGAGGTCCGCGTGGCGGAGGCGGGCGACGAGCTGCTTGGCGGCGTAGGGATGCATCTTCAGCGAGCTTTCGACCTCGCGGGGAGGGGTTCCCTCCTCCAGCATCGCCGCGGCGGCACAGGCGGCGCGGAGGCGTGAGGCGAGGCCGTAGATCAGACCGGTGACGTTCTCGCCCTGCTCGATCAGCTGCTCGCCGACCCGCAGGGCGGTGCGGGAATCGCCCTCGACCACGGCGTCGGAGAGGGTCCAGACGGCGGCTTCGGAGGTGTCGGCGATCATCTCCTCGAGGTCGGCGGCGGTGACCTGGCCGCCTTCGCCGGCCCAGAGGGCGAGGCGCTCCAGCTCGTTGCGGAGGCGCAGCGGCTCGGCGCCCATCCTTTCGACCAGGAGGCGGGCCGCGGCGGGCTCCAGCCTGAAGCCGAGGTGCTGGGCGTCGCCGACGAGGACGCGCGGCATGTCGCGGGCCCGCGGCGCCTCGAAGGCGTGGATCTCGCCCTTCGCCGCCTTCACCGCTTTCAGCAGCTTGGTCGGCGCTTTGGCGCGGGCGATCAGGACCAGGGTCAGGTCCGGCGGCAGCGCGCCGCCGATCGCCTCGGCGACCGCCGCCTGCTGCTTGTCGCGCCATTTCTCCACCCCGTCGGCGAGCAGGTAGCGACGGGTGCCCATCAGCGACATCGCCGGGATCGCCGCCAGCAGGGCCTCGTGGTCGGGCGCGCCCCGGCCCTCGCTCGGCTCGAAGACCTCGAGCGCCCCGTCTCCCCCCTCCCGTTCGGCGCGGGCGCGGAGGCGCGAGCGGGTGGCCTCGATTTTGGCCGCGTCGGTGCCGGAGATCAGGTAGAGCGGGCGCATCTCGTCGGGCATCAGTTCGAGTCTACGGCGAAGGATCGACGGCCGACCGCGATCTCGACCGTCCCGTCGCGGTCGGTGCGCAGGGTAGGGACCCGGTGGGCGGCAAGGGTGGCGAGGGTGCCCGGCGTCGGGTGCCCGTAGGGGTTGTCGGCGCCTACCGAGATGACGGCGAGGCGGGGGCGGATGCGATCGAGCAACGGCCCGAGCCCGGCGTCGTCGGAGCCGTGGTGGGCCACCTTGAGGACGTCGATCGGGCCCGGATCGAGCGGCGTCGACTCCGCCTCGGCATCGGCGGTGAGCAGCATCGTGAAGCGATGCCAGCGGGCGCGGATGACCAGCGCGAGCAGGTTCGGGTCGGTGCCCGGAGGGTCTTCGGCGAGCAGCTCGGGCGGTGGCCAGAGGACTTCGAGGCGAAGCGCGCCGGAGCGCAGCGTGGTGCCCGCGGCAACTCGTTCGGGGCGGGCGCCGTCGGCCCGGGCGGCGCCGAGGAAGCGCCGATCGAGGCGCCCATAGACGAGGCGGGCGATGGGCAACCGCCCGAGCGCTTCCGCGATCCCGGCCGCGTGGTCGGACTGATCGTGGGTGACGATCGCGGCCCCCAGCCCTTCGACTCCCTCGGCGCGGAGCTTCGCCACGAGTTCGTCCCCGGGCGGCCCGCCGTCGACGAGCACCGCCGGAGCGCTCCGCGGCCGCAGCAGGATCGCGTCGCCTTGCCCCACGTCGAGTACCTCGACCCGCAGGCCCGGCGACGGGTGGTCGGATGCCGATCGACCGCGCCGAAGGCCGAGGCCGAGCCAGAGGAGACAGGCGAGCACCGCCGTCGCGCCAAGCACAGCCGGCCCCCACCGTGCCCGCCGCGGGGGTCCTGACCCACCCCCGGTCCACCGTGGTCGCCTTGGCCCACCTTCGAGCGCGCGCGGGCGTCCTGAACCACCTGTATCGCCGGTTGAGTCGACCGCGTTCGCGCTCGCGCTCGCGCCGGTGCCGGCGCCGATCAGGTCGACCGCGCCGGGAGTGGCGCGGGCGTTTCTCGGAGCGCCCGGGAAGGCGGAGCTCGACCGGGCGGCGGCGAGGCGGCGGGAACGGGCGAGCGAGACGCCGAGCGCGATGGCGAGCGCCATCGCCGCGTAGGCCGCCAGCATCGCCCAGACGCCCAGGTGGACGTGGAGGACCGCCCAGGAGGGGCGCCCGCACCAGGCGGCGACCTGGGCGATGTAGGCGAGCAGGAGGGCGTCGAGGCCGTTCAGGGGCCCCAGGGGGATGCCGGGAACCTGGGCGAACGCCGCCGAGACCATCCCCAACCACATCGCCGGAGCCACCGCGGGCAGGGCGAGGACGTTGGCGGCGAGGCTCGCCACCGCGACTTCTTCGAAGACGTGGGCGATCAGCGGCGCCGTCGCGATCGTCGCCGCGACGGTCACGGCGACCCCCTCCGCGAGAGCACGGCGCCAGTTGCCGCGGCCGAGGCGAAGGAGAAGCCAGGCGCGGATCGGCGACGCCAGCAGAAGGATCCCGAGCACCGCCGCAAAGCTGAGCTGCCATCCGACGTTCCCCGCGACGCTCGGGTCGATCGCGATCGTCACCGCGGCCGCCAGTCCCAGGGCGTAGAGCCGGGACGCGCGGCGGCCCGCCAGCGTCGCCAAGAGGCCCGCTGCGCCCATCACCCCGGCGCGCTGGATCGAGGGGCCGGAGCCGGCAAGCGGCACGTAGAGGGCGATCAGGGCGACCGTCCAGACCAGGCGCTCGCGCAGGGGGATGCCGAAGGCGGCGAGGATCGGCATCGCCAGCAGGGCGAGCAGCGTCACGTTCTCGCCGCTCACGGCGAGCAGATGACTCAGTCCGGCGCGGATGAAGTCTTCCTTCGTCGCCTCGTCCACCCCGTCGTCGTCGCCGAGGACGAAGCCACGGGCTAGCGCCGCCTCCCGCGCCGGCATGCCCTCTGCCAGCCCCGCCTCGGCGCGCTCCCGAAGCTCGTCGGCATGGGCGATCCCGATCGCGACGAGCACGGCGACGCCGACCAGGACCAGAGGTGAGAGACGCGGCGTCACGATCCCACCTCACGGCTGCAGCCGTGCGCGCAGGGCCTCCATCGTCGCCGGGCCGATGCCGGAGATCTGGTCGAGCTGGTCGACCGAGGAGAGGCCGCCATGTTCTTCGCGGAACTCGATGATGTCTTCCGCGGTCACCGGGCCGATGCCGTCGATCGTGTCCAGTTCGGCGGCCGTCGCCGTGCCGAGGCTGATCGGGCCGTCTTCTTCGCCTCCCGGACCGGCGGCGCCGACCACGGTCCCACCCGGAGCCCGTTCCGGGACGACCACCTGCTGGCCGTCGGCGAGCCGGGCGGCGAGGTTCACCGATTCGAGCACCGCCTTGCCCGTCTCGCCGCCCGCCCGCTTCACCGCGTCGTCGACGCGGCTCCCGGCGGGGAGGCGGTAGACGCCGGGATCGCGCACCGCGCCGGTGACGTCGACCACCACGTCGCTGCCCCCGCCCTCGACCGAGAAGCTCTCTTCGTCCCCCGTGCCCACGTCGGCTCCTTCGTCCCCAGACCCGTACGCGTAGGAGCTCGTGTAGCCCTCGCTCCCGCCGCCGCCCTCACCGCGCACCGCCCGCGCGCCGACGAACAGCAGGGCTACCGCGATCGCTCCGTAGACGGCGATCTGGGTTCTGCTCAGTTCCGGCATGCCCGCCACGCTGACGGGCAAATGCGCACGCGTGGCGCGCACAACGCAAAAAGTGCGTCAACGAACTGGCTAGTAATCGTCCTCGTCGTCGTAGCCCGCCACCTCGGCGAGCTGATCGCTGTAGAGCTCTTCCGCCGCCACCGGGGGCGACTGGATCGAGAGGCAGGCGAAATCCTCACCGCCCTCGTTGCGGACCGAGTGCTCGGTAGCCGGCGGGACGAGGATCAGATCGCCCTCCGACACGGACTGCGTGTCCCCCGCCACCGACATCGTGCCGCTGCCGCGCACCACCACGTAGGCCTGCTCGGCTTCTTCGTGCGAGCGCAGCTGCTGCTCGGCCCCGCCCGGCAGGACGATCCAGGTCACCGACAGGTGACGCGCGCCGAGTTCGCCCGCGTCCATGAGGACGTGGGTGCGGAGGCGATGCCACTCTTCGACCGGAGCTTCCGTGAGACGCCTGACGAGCACGCCGCGTTTCTACCAAAACCTGGCGCTCGGAACGTGCACGATCGGCGCTCCGCACGCGCGCGGCCTCGGACTTGCGTCTACTTGACGACCAGGTTGACGAGCTTGCCGGGTACGACGATCTCCTTGACGATCTGCACGCCGTCGAGGTATTTCGCCACGTTCTCGTTGGCTTTCGCGAGCCCGAGGAGCTCCTCTTGGGCGGCCCCTGCGGGCGCCTCGACCCGGGCGCGCACCTTGCCGTTGACCTGGACGACCACCGTCACCGTGTCCGACGCCAGCATCGCCTCGTCGGCGACCGGCCAGCCCTGCTCCCAGACCCGCTCGCCGGTGATCCGCTCGTACACCTCGCTGCCCAGATGCGGCGCGAAGGGGAAGATCAGCGAGGCCGCCGTCGCGGTGGCGAAGCGCAGCGCGGCGTCCCCGGCCGGGTCGCCGTAGAGGCCGTCCTTCAGCCGGTAAGCGTCGTTGACCAGCTCCATCACCGCCGCGATCACGGTGTTGAACTGGAAGCCGCGCTCGAAGTCCTTGGTCGCCTTGTCGATCGACCAGTGCGCCTTGGCGAGCAGGGTGCGCGCGTCTCCCCCCGCCCGCGCCGCCGCGGCCGCGTCGCCCGCCGCGTCCGCGGCCCCGTCATCAGGCGCCCCGGTCCGCTCCACGACCTCGTCACAGAGCCGCCACAGACGCGCGAGGAAGCGGTTGACGCCCTCCACGCCCTCGTCGGTCCAGTCGCCGCCGCGCTCCGGCGGACCCATGAAGCAGACGTAGGTGCGGGCGGTGTCGGCGCCGTAGCGCTCGACGTACTCGGCCGGGCTCACGGTGTTCCCCCGGGACTTCGACATCTTCGCCCCGTCGCGGGTGATCATCCCCTGGGCGAAGAGGTTGGCGAACGGCTCCTGCACGTCCAGGTGGCCGAGGTCCGCCAGCGCCTTGGTCACGAACCGCGCGTACATCAGGTGGAGGATCGCGTGCTCGACCCCGCCGATGTACTGGTCGACCGGCATCCAGTGGGCGGCCGCGGCGGGATCCCAGGCCGCCTCCGCGTTGCGCGGATCGAGGTAGCGGATGTAGTACCAGGAGGAGTCGACGAAGGTGTCCATCGTGTCGGTCTCGCGCCGCGCCGCGCCGCCGCACCGCGGACACTCGGTCTGCACCCAGTCGGTGGCCGCGGCCAGCGGGCTCTGACCGTGCGGCGCGTAATCCTCGATCTCCGGCAGCTCGACCGGCAGCTGATCGTCGGGGACCGGGACCATCCCGCACTCCTCGCAGTAGACGATCGGGATCGGCGCGCCCCAGTAGCGCTGCCGCGAGAGCAGCCAGTCGCGCAGCCGGTAGTTGACCGCGGTCCTGCCGCGCCCCTCCTCGCCCAGCCACTCGACCATCGCCGCGTAGGCATCGCGGTTCCCCTGGCCGTCGAAGCGGCCCGAATCGACCATCGGGCCGTCGCCCGTGTACGGCAGGCCCTCGGCGTCGCCAGGCGCCTCCGGGTCGGTCCCCTCGATCACCCGCTTCACCGGCAGGCCGAACGCCTGGGCGAAGTCGTAGTCGCGCGAATCGTGACCGGGGACCGCCATGATCGCCCCGGTCCCGTACTCCATCAGCACGTAATCGGCGACGAACATCGGAATCTCCTCGCCGTTCACCGGGTTGACGACGGTCCGCCCGAGCGGCACCCCGGTCTTCTCCCGGTCCTCCGCCCCGCGTTCCTCGGCCGACTCGCGCCCCACCTTGTCGACGTACTCGCGCACCGCCGCCTCCGCCGCGGTCCCCGCGACCAGCTTCTCCAGCTGCGGGTGCTCGGGGGCGAGGACGAAGAACGTCGCGCCGAAGAGCGTGTCGGGACGGGTGGTGAAGACGGGGAAGTCGAGGTCGACTTCGTCGCAGCGGAAGACCACCTCGGCGCCCTCGGAGCGGCCGATCCAGTTGCGCTGCATCGTGATCACGTGCTCGGGCCAGGACTCCAGCGCGTCGAAGTCGGCCAGCAGCCGATCGGCGTAGTCGGTGATCTTGAAGAACCACTGCTCGAGGTTGCGCTGGATCACCTCGGTGCCGCAGCGCTCGCAGCGTCCGTCGACGACCTGCTCGTTGGCCAGCACGGTGGCGTCTTTCGGACACCACTGGACCGGCGCCTCGGTGCGATAGGCGAGCCCGCGCTCGTACAGCTGCAGGAAGATCCACTGGGTCCAGCGGTAGTAGTCGGGCTTGTGGGTGGCGATCTCGCGCGCCCAGTCGATCGAGATGCCCCACTCCTGGAACTGGCGCCGGAACGACTCGATCGAGCGCTCGGTCGCCACCCGCGGCGGTTCGCCCGTTTTGATCGCGTTGTTCTCGGCCGGCAGGCCGAAGGCGTCGTAGCCCATCGGGTGCACGACCTGGAAGCCCTGGCGGCGACGGAAGTGGGCGATCGCGTCGCCGACCGCGTAGCACTTGAGGTGGCCGACGTGAGGCTCGCCCGACGGGTACGGGAGCATCTCGCAGACGTAGGCCTTCGGCTTCGATCCGTCGAAGCCGGGCTGCCCCGGATTCGGCACCTCCCAGGTGCGCTCCCCGGCCCACACCGCCTGCCACTTCCGCTCGATCGTCCTCGGCTCGTATCCGCTCATGAGCGGCCGATCTTATGGAGGCGACGCGCCTGGCGGCGGCGCGCTATTCGAGCATCAACGCGTTCAGCGAGTAGTGATAGTCGCTCAGCGAGTGGAGGATGTGCGGCCAGACGTAGACCTCGATCAGCGCCGCGACGAGCAGCATCGGCACCGCGATGGCGACGGTGACCCCGGTCGCGGCGAGCAGCTGATTCCACTGCCCGCGGCGGCTGGCGATCAGCCAGGCGGCGAGCGGGAGGAAGAGCGCGGTCAGCTCGATCACGGCGTGCGGGAGGACGCTGAGGATCAGCTCGAGGTGGCTGATGTGGAGCTGGAAGGCGAGGGTCGATCCCTGGAAGCCGAGGAAGAACGCCTGGGTCAGGAGCGAGAAGAGCGTCACCGCGCAGACGAACAGGATCGCCAGCTCGCCCGCCTTGACGTGGATCCAGCGCGACAAGCCGGTGCGCTGTTCGGCGGCCAGCGGCATCGAGGCGCCGGCGATGAACCCGGCGACGCAGGCGGTCGCGTGCAGGGCCAGCACCAGCGCGTTGCGGTAGAGGATCGGCAGCAGGTCGGCAAGCCGGGTCGGCTCGTTGTAGCCGGCGATCTTCCAGGGCGAGAGGTCCGGGGTGAGGATCCCCGAGGTGACGAAGACCGCCGCGAGCAGCGTCAGCGCGATCGCCAGGCTGAGCGCGAACCAGCCGACGAGCACCCGCCAGCGACCGTCCCGCCAGGCGGCGAGCGTCTCGCGCGTGTCCTCCATCCCGTGGGAGAAGACGTTCGGTTCGGCGGTGCGCATCGGTCATTCATCGGCACCGAGCGCCGCCGGGTTGAGGACGGCGGGAACGAGCCGGGCGCAGGGCCGGCCGCGATTGCTGATCAGGATTTCGGTGCCGCGGGCGGCTTGCTCGAGGTAGAAGCCGAACCGATTGCGGAACTGATGCGCGCCGATGGTTTCCGTCGGCGGAGGGAGACTCTCTCCGATGGAGCTGAGGGGATTCGAACCCCTGGCCTCTTCGCTGCCAGCGAAGCGCTCTGCCAGCTGAGCTACAGCCCCGGGAAACTCGTAACGGGCGGCGAAGTGTAGCGCCGCACGCTGATTGTTACGTGCCTGCCCCAATCGTAGATGGACGGACCTGCGCCCGGCAAACTCCGCTATCGGCAGGAGAAAGCACTTGTGCAGGTCGTGGCAATAGGCGGCGATCGCATCCACCTCGTCGGCGCCGTAGGTCTTGCTCACGTATCCGCGAGTCGGCGAGTGGTAGGAACCCGCGAGGCGGACGACGATCACCTCTTGGCGCAGGGCCGCCCACTTGCACTGGACCCGCAGCAGCCTGCCGCCGATCCCCAGGACCAGGTCGTAGCGCTCGTGCTCGGTCAGCGGTTTCAGGACCGAAAGGCCCAGCTTCGCGGCCTCGGTCGCGATCGCCAACTCGGCGACGTTGCCCTTGTCGTTGGAGCTTCTCATCGAACATATGTTCGATCCTCCGCCCCACCGCTGTCAATGGCGAAACGTAAGAATTCGGTGCCAGAAGTGAAAATCTTTGGCCGGATCGGCCGGGCTACGCGGCGTGGCGCTTCGGACCGCCGTCCTCGAGGTCGAGGATCAGGTTGTCCGGGGCGGTGTGGCGGACCTTGAAGTCGAGGGCGGCGAGCGACTCCAGTTCGCGGAGCAGGTCGACCGGCTGGTCGAGCCGTATCGAGAAGGTCGCGCGGCCCTCGGAGAAGCGTTCGACGGAGATGTCGGTGGCGCCGAGCCGGCCCACCGCGTCCTCGACCCCGACCAGCTGCGAGAAGTCGCCCAAGGGACCGATCTCGAGCCGGATCTTGCCCTCGTAGAGGCCGGGCTCCCAGGACGTCCCGGGCTCGACCTGACCGTTGCCGTCGGCATGGCCGTCGGCGCTCGGCTGCGGGGCGGCTGCGGCGGCCGCCTCCTCGACCGCGGCGACTTCGGCGGCGATCTGCGGCTCGGGCGGCGCCGGGGCTGGCGCTTCCCCCACCCTCGCCTCCGCCGCGGCCAGCGCCTGCGCCTTGCCGCTCAGCTCGACCGCCTCGCGCAGCGCCTTCATCCGGATCCGGGTGGCCTGGCCGCGGGCCTGCGCCTGCAGTTCCTCCAGCCGCGCCGAGACCGCGTCGAGCGAGGCGATGCTGCGGTCGTGGCAGGCGTTCGCCTCCTCCAGGCGTTCGGTCAGGTCGCGGATCGTCCGCTCGCGTTCGATCACCATCCCCGAGAGCGAGGAGACGTCGGCCTCGTGCGAGGCGATCGCCCGCGCCTGGATCAAGCTCTGCGCTTCCAGTGACTGGTTCTGCTCGGCGAGGGCGGCGGAGTGCTGTTGGAGCCCCGCGATGTGCGAGTCCCGGGCGGCCACCGCCGCGTCCACCTCTGCGCGCCGGTAACCGAACAGCGCCAACCTGAAGCTGGTCATGGGCGCGACCGTAGACGCACCCTCGGACGTAACTTTGGGAACTACCCGGGCGTGGCGCCCGGAAACGAGCTACGCGCCCGCCGCGGCGGAGGGTGCTTCCGGCGCCTCGAGGTCGACCTCGAGGCGCGGAGCCTCGTGCCAGAGGTCGTCGAGTTGGTAGCGGTCGCGAGCTTCCGGCGTGAAGACGTGCAGGACCGCGTCGAGGTAGTCGAGGATCGTCCACCCCGCTTCGCCGCCGCCGTCGACGCCGCCGGGGAGCAGTCCCGATTCACGCTTCACCCGCAGCCGCACCTCGCCGACGATCGCCCGCGCCTGCCGCTCGTTGCGCGCCGTGCAGATCACCAGGAAGTCGGTGTAGGCGACCAGGCCGCGCATGTCGAGCACGGCGATGTCCTCTGCTTTTTTCGAATCGGCGAGCTCGGCGAGCCGCCGTGCCAGGTTCTCGGACTGGACCGGATTCAAGCGTAGATCCCCTTCTCCTCGATGAATCGGGCTACCGGCTCGGGCACCAGGTAACGGAGCGGCCGGCCGGCTGCGGCCCGCTCGCGAACAGCTGAGGAAGACACGCCGAACTGGGGCATCTCGAGCATCGTCGCCCGCCCCTCGGCGCCCAGACTGCGCATCACCGCCGCCACCTCGGCGTCGGAGATGCCGGACCTGCGGGCCACCGCCAACCGCGCCAACCCGACCACCCGCTCGGGCTCACGCCAACTCTCGAGTCCGACGGCGGCGTCGGCCCCCATCACGAAGACAAGATCACTTTCGCCTCGTTCCTCAGCAAGCAACTGCAAGGTCTCATACGTGTAGGACGGCCCTTCGCGTTCGGTCTCCACGGCCGAGACGGAGAAGCGCGAATCGTCGGCGGCGGCCAGCCGGGTCATCGTCACCCGCAGCTCCTTCCCCGGGTCGTCGACGATCCGCTTGTGCGGGGCGACCCCGGTGGGGACGAGGACGACCTCGGCCAGGTCGAGCTGCCAGAGCGCCTCCTGGGCGAGCGCCAGGTGACCGAGGTGCGGCGGGTTGAAGGCCGACCCGAGGACCCCGATGCCGGTGCCCGGACGGTCGTCAGCCACGCACCTGGCCGCTGCCGCGGCCGACGTACTTCGTCGTGGTCAGCTCGCGCATCCCGATCGGGCCTCGCGCGTGGAGCTTCTGGGTCGAGTTGCCGATCTCGGCGCCCATCCCGTACTCGAACCCGTCGGTGAACCGGGTCGAGGCGTTGACGTAGACCGCCGCCGCGTCGACCCCGGCGACGAAGGCGTCGGCGGCCGCGGCGGAGTCGGTGACGATCGCCTCGGAGTGGCCGGTCCCGTGCGCGTTGACGTGCTCGATCGCGCCCTCGACCGAGTCGACGACGGCGACCGCCATCTTCAGCGCCAGGTACTCGGTGTCCCAGTCCTCCTCGCCGGCGACGCCGACGCCGATGTCGCCAGCCACCGCGCGGGCCCGCGCGTCGCCGAGCAGCTCGACCCCTTCGGCGGCCAGCGCGGCGAAGATCGCCGGACCGAACTCCGCCGCGATCCCGGCATCGAGCAGCAGCTTCTCGGCCGCGTTGCAGACACCCGGGCGCTGCACCTTGGCGTTGACGACGATCGCCTTCGCCATCTCCAGGTCGGCCTCGGCATGGACGTAGACGTGGCAGTTGCCCGCCGCCGCGTACATCACCGGCACCGTGGCGACCGCCTTGATCGCCTCCTTCAGCCCCTCGCCGCCGCGCGGGATCAGCAGGTCGACGACGCCCTCCTGGGTCGCCAGCTCGGCCAGCCCGTCGCGGTCGCCCGCGTCGAGCAGCAGCACCGAGTCCTCCGGCAGCCCGGCCTCGGCGAGCGCCTCGCGGACGATCGCCGCCAGCGCCGCGTTCGAGCGCTGGGCGTAGCTGGAGCCGCGCAGGACTATCGCGTTGCCGCTCTTGATCGTCAGCGCGGCGCAGTCGGCGGTCACGTTCGGCCGTGCCTCGTAGATCACCCCGACCACGCCGAGGGGCACGCGGATCTTGCGCAGATCGATACCGCTCGCCATCGTCCGGTGGTCGAGCTCCTCGCCCACCGGGTCCTCGAGCGCCTCCACCGCCCGCACGCCCGCGGCCATCGCCGCGACCCGCTCCGGGGTCAGCGTCAGCCGATCGCGCAGCGCATCGGTGAGCCCGGCGGCGCGCTCGTCGGCGAGGTCCGCCGCGTTCGCCTCGAGGATCGCGTCAGTCCGCTCGTCGAGCAGCCGCGCGGTCGCCGCCAGCGCCGCGTCCTTGGCGTCCGTCGGCGCGCTCGCCAGCGCCCGCGCGGCGCGCTTGGCGGCGATGCAGCTCTCGGCGATGGTCCTGGTCGCTACGGCCATGCTGGAAGGGTAACCGCCCGCGCTCCGCACCCCGCCAACCGGCACACAAACGTTCCGAAGTTGGCCCTAGACCAGCACGAAGCGGTCGCGGTGTATGACCTCTTCGGGCTTGTCGGCCGGGCGCTTGATTTCGCCGCTGCGTTTGCCCTTGATCGCTCGCAGGCGGCCCGACGAGACCTCCGACACGCCATGGCCGATGACCGCGCCGCCGGCCGCCGACCTGACCGCGACCACGTCGCCGGCGTCGAACTTGCCGCCGCTCCGCACCACCCCCACGGGCAGCAGGCTGGACCCCTTTTCGCGCAGCACCCGCTCGGCTCCCTTGTCGACGAACAGCGAACCGACCGGCCGGGTCCCGTATTTGAGCCAGAGCTTGAAGACCGAGGTCTTCTCCCGCCGGCGCGCCGGCGGGAAGCTGGTTCCCGGCGGCCGCCCGGCGACCACCCGCCTAAGCACGTCGCGGCGGTGGCCGTTGCAGATCACCACCGCCACCCCCGACTTGGCCGCCATCTCGGCCGCCGCGACCTTGCTGCCCATCCCACCGCGGCCGAGCCGCGACGGATCGGCGCCGATCTCGATCCCGCCGAGCCGGTCGAAATCGTCGACCTCCTCGATCAGCCGCGCACCCGGGTCGCGGCGCGGATCGGCGTCGTAGAGCCCGTCGGTGTTCGTCAGCAGGACGAGCGCCCGCGCGTGGGTCAAGACGGCGATCTGGGCGGCGAGGAAGTCGTTGTCGCCGAAGTTGATTTCGTCGGTCGCGGTGGTGTCGTTCTCGTTGACGATCGGCACGATCTGCCACTTCAGCAGCCGCTCGATCGTCGCCAGGATGTTGCGGTAGTTCGCCCGGTTTTCGATGTCGGAGCGAGACAGGAGGATCTGCGCGGATTTCGTTCCCCGCCGTTTGAGGCGGTTGGCGTAGGCGCGGAAGATGTCCGCCTGGCCGATCGCCGAGGTCGCCTGCAGTTCGTCCATCGCCCTCGGCCTGCGCTCGATGCCGAGCAGGTTGGCGCCGCGCGCGATCGCCCCCGAGGTGACGAGCACTATCGACTCGCCCTCGCGGCTCAGCTCGTCGATCTGCGCGCAGATGTTGCCCAGCACCCGGTGGCGCAGCTCACCCGCGTCGTCGACGACGACCGAGGAACCCAGCTTTACTACCAGCGTCATGGCCGGCAAGTCTACGAGCGACGGGGGCCCGTTCAGCCACGAGCTGCGGGTCCGGTACGGGGAGTGCGACGCGCAGGGCATCGTCTTCAACGCCAACTTCCTCGCCTACGTCGACGTCGTCGTCACCGAGATCTGGCGTGAGTCGATGGGCTCCTACGACGCGCTGCTGGCGACCGGGGTCGACACCGTGGTCGCCGAGGCCAACCTGCGCTTCCGCGCGCCGGGCCGCTTCGACGACGTCTTGACGATCGAGGGCGGCTTCGACGGCCTGGGGACGACGAGCACGACGCTGAAGCTCCGGTTCCGCCGCGCCGACGAGCTCCTCTGCGACGCCGACATCCGCTACGTCTTCGTCGACGTGGAGAGCTGGCAGAAAACCGCGATCCCGGCCGAGGTGCGGGAGAGGCTCGGTCCGTTCCTGCTGGCTGAGTAGCGGGGGCCCGGCACCCGGTCCACCGGGGCGACAAGGGTCCCGGCCCGGCGAAGCCGACGCCCCGGACGTCGGTCCCCGTACGCCCCGCCGCGAGCCGCGGTCGACCTACGGCTCGCTATCCGATACTCAGGTCGACCGCGGTCGGCGGCTCGAAGCTCAGGTCGACCGCGGTCGGCGGCTCGAAACTCAGGTGGACCGCGGTCGGCGGCTCGAAACTCAGGTCGACCGCGCACGCCGCCGCGGCCGCGCACTCGATCCGTTCGGCGTCGCGGAGGCGCCGGCGCTCAGATGTGCAGCTCGAACTCGTGCTCGCCGATCCGGACGTCGTCGCCGGGCTCGAAGCCCGCTTTGGTGAGGGCGGCGATGACGCCGATCTCGGTGAGGCGCTGCTCGAGGTAGGCGAGCGCTTCTTCGTTGCCGGTGTCGTGGCGTTCGAAGAGGAGCTCGACGCCGCGGCCGCCGATGCGGAAGGCGCCGTCGTCCTCGCGCTCGACCCAGTAGCCGCCCTCGCCGGCGGGGCGGTAGACGCGGTGCTCGGACTCGAATTCCCCGGCGGGCACGCCCGCCGAGGCGCCGGTCGCGGCGGCCGGCGGCTGCACCGTCGCCAGCTCGACGAGGATCCGCCGGCGCAGGTCGTCGAGGCCCTCACCGGTCGCCGCGGAGACCGCCATCACGCCGAGCACCGAGTCGCCGAGCCGCTCCGCCCACTCCGCCACCGCCTCCTCGACCGCGGCGGGCTCCAGCAGGTCCCGCTTCGAGAGCACCACCAGCTCCGGCAGCCGCTCCAGCCCGGCCCCGTAGGCCTCCAGCTCCGCCCGCACCAGCTCGTAGTTGCCCGCCGGGTCGCCCTCCAGCGGCAACAGCTCGACCAGGTGGACCAGCATCGAGCAGCGCTCCACGTGGGCGAGGAACTCGTGGCCGAGCCCGGCCCCGGCCGCCGCCCCTTCGATCAGCCCGGGGATGTCGGCGATCACCGCCTGCCGGTCCTCGCCCTCGATCGTCCCCAAGGCCGGCGAGAGCGTGGTGAAGGGATAGTCGGCGACCTTCGGCGTCGCCCGCGTCAGCCGGCTGAGCAGCGAGCTCTTGCCCGCGTTCGGCAGCCCGACCAGGCCGACGTCGGCGAGCAGCTTCAGCCGCAGCTCGATCCAGTCGGCCTCCCCCTTCGTCCCTTTCTCGGCGAAGCGCGGCGCCTGCCGGGTCGAGGTCGTGAAGCGCCGGTTGCCGTGCCCGCCGCGCCCACCCTGGGCGACGACCGCCGTCTGCCCCGGCTCGACCAGGTCGACGGCGGCCCCCTCGACCGTGACCGCCTGGGTCCCCGGCGGCACCGGGATCAGCCGATCGTCCCCGCGCGCCCCGTGCCGGTTGGCCCCTTCCCCGTGGCGCCCCCGTTCGGCGCGGAAGTGCTTCGAGCCGCGCAGCGCGCCCAGATCACGGCGCGAGGGATCGCAGACGAGCACGACGTCCCCCCCGTGCCCACCGTCGCCGCCGTCGGGCCCGCCCTTCGGCACGTGGGCTTCGCGCCTGAAGCTGATGCAGCCGTTGCCGCCCGCACCGCCCCCGACCCAGATTTTCGCCGTGTCATCCAAGGATCAGGACCAGGATAAAAAAAGGGCGCCGATCGGCGCCCCTGATTTCGGCAGAGCCGAGAGCTCAGTCGTCGCCGAGGACGCTGATCGTGCGGCCCTTGCGGGTCGAGTGGAAGGAGACCTTCCCCTCGCTGGTCGCGAAGATCGTGTGGTCGCGACCGATGCCGACGCCCTCGCCGGGCCAGAACTTGGTGCCGCGCTGGCGGACGATGATCTCGCCGCCGTGGACCTGCTGGCCCGCGAACACCTTGACGCCGAGCATGTTGGGGTTCGATTCGCGGCCGTTGCGGCTCGAACCGAGGCCTTTCTTGTGGGCCATGTCCTAGGCCTCCTCTTTCGCGGCTTTGGCGGGGGCTTTCTCGGCGTCGGCTTTTTTGGCCGCGCCGCCTTTGGCGCCTTTGAGGCTGGTCACCTCGAGCTTGGTCAGCTCCGACCGGTGCCCCGCGCGTTTGCGGTAGCCCTTCTTCGCCTTGTATTTGAAGACTTTGACCTTCGGGCCGCGCAGGTGGCCCGCCACTTTGGCCTCGACTTTGACTTTCGCCAGGTCTTTCGCCCCGACGATCACGTCACCGTCACGGAAGAGCACCGGACGCAGGGCGACTTTGTCGCCCTCCTTGGCATCGAGCCGATCGACCAGCAGGGACGTGCCCTCCTCGACCTTGTACTGCTTTCCACCGCTTTCGACCACCGCGTACATGCTTGCTCAGATCCTCTTCCGATTACTCGTCCGAACTGCCTTGTTTGGCGCGCGAACGCCCCCGGCCGCCTCGACGGCCGCGACTGCGTTTGCGCGAAGGAGCGTCGGATTCTAGCCCGTCGCCGTCGGCAGCGCCGTTTGAGCCCGCGTCCGGGTGCCCGTTGGCGTTCTCGCCGCCCAGCAGCGAGGCGATCGCCGCCGCCCGCTCGACCTCCTCGATCCGCACCAGCTTGCGCTCGCCGACGAAGGGGCCGCCGCCGGTGACGCTGACGATGTAGGAGTCGATCCGGGCCACCGCGTCGGCGTCGTTGTACATGTGGGGCTCGTCGATCTTGACCAGCACCTCCTCGCCGACCTTGAACGGCAGCGCCCGCTCCTCGATCGCCGCCCGGGTCCCCGACTCGACCACTTCGAAGGTGTCGATCGCGTTCGCGTCGCCGCCCTCGAAGTGGAAGCGCTTGCCGGTTTCCTCCTCCAGCTCGGTGAGCCCGCTGTCGGGGTCGGTGAGCGCCGCGGCGACTTTCGGGTTGACCCGGACGAGAAACGCCTCGTCGCCCTTTTCGGCGACGATTTCGCGCATTTTCCGCAGGCCGTCCAGGGCCACCGTCTCGGCCGAGAGGACCACCCCCTCGCCGTGACACGTGGGACAGATCTCGGTGAGAATCTCGCGCACCCCGTCGGTGACGTTCTGGCGCGTCATCTCGACCAGGCCGAGCGGCGACACCTCGACCACGTAGCTCTTCGACTTGTCGGCGTCGAGGGCTTTGCGCATCACCTTCAGGACTTTGTCCCGGTTCGACGCGCGCGCCATGTCGATGAAGTCGATCACGATGATCCCGCCGATGTCGCGCAGCCGCAGCTGCCGCACCGCCTCCTCGGCGGCCTCGGTGTTGACCTTGGTGATCGTCTCCTCGAGCCCGCCTTTGCCGCGCCCGGTGAAGCTGCCGCTGTTGACGTCGATCACCGTCAACGCCTCGGTGTAGTCGATGATCAGGTAGCCGCCGGAGGGCAGGTCGACGCGCCGGTTCAGGGTCGAGTCGATCTCCTTGTCGATCCCGTATTTCTCGAACAGGGTCTTCTTCTGCCCTTTGTAGAGTTCGACCCCGCCGACCAGCTCGGGAGCGGTCCGCTGGAAGAAGTGCGTCACCCGCTCGAACTGCTTCTCCGAGTCGATGATCGCCTTTTCGAACTCGTTGAGGAAGACGTCACGCAGGACGCGGACCGAGAGGTCGGCCTCCTGGAAGACCATCGCCGGCGCCTTGATGTCCGCCGAACGCCGCTCCAGCACCTCGTTCAGCTTCTGCAGGTAGGAGATCTCCCGCACGAAGTCGGATTTTTTCGCCCCGTGGGCGGCGGTCCGGACGATCAGCCCGCCTGGCCCTTTGTAGGTCCGGTCGACCATCTTGCGCAGCCGGTCGCGCTCTTTGTCGGCCAGCCGCCGGCTCACGCCGACCCCCGACCCGTGCGGGGCGAAGACCAGGTAGCGCCCGGCGATCGAGACGTTCATCGAGAGCCGCGCGCCCTTCGTCTTCAGCGGGTCCTTGACCACCTGGACCAGGATCTCCTGGCCCGGCTTGATCAGCTCGTTGATCCGCGCGCCCTTGCCGGAGCCGCGGCCGCGCCGCGGCGCCTGCGATCCGTCGGGCAGGACGATCTCGTCGACGTGGAGGAAGCCGTTGCGCTCGAGGCCGATGTCGACGAAGGCGGCCTCCATGCCGGGCAGGACGTTGTCGACCTTGCCCTTGTAGATGTTGCCGACGATCGAGCGACGACCGCGCCGCTCCATGTAGAGCTCGGCGACGTTGGCCTGGGAGCCTTTCGCCTTCGCCTCGAGTACGGCAACGCGCGTCTCGCCACGCTCGGCGGACACCAAAATCGTTTTTTTCATTCGGTTATCTCAGTTCGGATAGGTACGCGAGCGAGGGTCCTCTACAGAGGCGTCACCACGCGAACCTTCCCTGCCGGCTGAGACGCGCCTGGATATTGATGCTCTGAAGGACTCCAACCGCCAAGAAGGTAGCGAGCACGGAGGACCCTCCGTAGCTCATCAACGGCAAGGGGATGCCCGTGATGGGCATGATGCCGAGGCACATCCCGACGTTGACGAACACCTGGAACAAGAGCTCGACGGCTATCCCGCCGGCTACCAAGATCCCGTAGGAGTTCTTCGAGAGCGTCACGATCCGCAGCGCCCGCCAGATGAGAAGGGCGTACAGGGATAGGACGAACGCGGCGCCCAAGAACCCGTAGCGCTCGCCGATCACCGCGAAGATGAAGTCGGTC
>DATJUK010000068.1:0-3091 GCA_035502495.1 Solirubrobacterales bacterium | reverse complement strand
CGCAGGTGGCCCCTGGCTCGGCCCTGACGGCTCAGCCACGACAGGCCGTCCCGACTGCTCGGGGCGGCCTTTTCAGTGGTTGATGCCGCGGGACGCCAGGTACTCGCGGACCTGCGGCGGGGGCTCTTTGCCGAAGGCCATGCGGGCAGCCTCGCGGAGGACGTGGCCGGCCTCGCGGTCCTCGTTGCGGTCGCCAGGGTGCATGCCGAGCCAGGCGGCGGTCGCGGCGCAGGCGAGGACGGCTCCGTCGTCGCCTTCGGGGTCGATTCCCTCGGCGGTCGCGACCAGCGTCCCGACCAGGTCCTCGACCGCCGTCACCGGCCGGTCGTCGTCCTCGTAGATCTCGTAGAGGGCCGTGATCGCGTCGTCGCCATCGCCGGGATCGACGATCGCGGCGGCGTCGCGGACCGCCTCGGAGACGGTAGGCGTGCGGTGATGGTCGCTCTCAGGCATCGACGCGCACACTACCCATGTTGATGGGCCGAAAACTCAAGCTTGGCTCGAGTTTTCGGCCCATCAACATCTAGCTCAGGACGACTTCGGCGTTGTGGCGGGGGGTCTCGGTGATCGCGCGGCGGAAGTTGCGCTCGGGGGCCGGGTCGGTAGGGCGGATCGTCCGGCGCGAGACCAGCTCCTGCAGGACGATCGCCATCTCCTGCTGGGCGAAGGAGGCGCCGAGGCAGCGGCGCACGCCGCCGCCGAAGGGGATCCAGGTGTAGGTGCCGGGCGGGTTCTCGAGAAAGCGCTCGGGCCGGAATCGGTCCGGCTCCGGGTAGATCGTCGGGTCGCGGTGGATCAGGTGGATGCTCGGCATGACGGTGACGCCGGCCGGAAGCTCATAGCCACCCAGCTCGACCGGTGCGGTGAGGCGCCGCAGCACGCCGACGATCACCGGGCGCAGCCGCAGCGTCTCCTGGATCGTCGCGTTCAGGTAGGCGTCCTCCCCGGCCTCGACCTCGCCGCGCAGCCGCTCCAGCTTCTCCGGGTGGCGGATCAGCCGCTCGACCGCCCAGGAGAGCGCCGTCGCCGTCGTCTCGTGGCCGGCGACCAGCAGGGTGAGGAGCTCGTCGTGGATCTCCGCGTCGCTCATCGGCGAGCCGTCCTCGTGGCGGGCGGCGACCAGCAGCGAGAGGATGTCGTCGCGTTCCTCGAGGTCGGAGGCGACGCGGCGCTCGGCGATCTCGCTGAGGATCAGCTCGGCGACCCGGTCGATACGACTGCGAATGAGCGGGATGCGGCGAATCCGATCGGGTCCCACGGCCAGCACCGCGAGCAGCGCTTTCGGGTCGGTCAGCAGATCGAGGAAGGAGCGGAGCGCGACGCGAAGGTCGTCAAGCCGGGCCCCGCCGTGGACACCGAAGACGGTCTCGATGATGATCTCCAGGGTCAGCGCCTGCATCCGCGGCCGCAGCTGCCAGGGAACCCCGTTCGGCCAGCTGTCGATCTCGCGCGCGGCGATCTCCCGCATGGTCCGCTCATAGCCGGCCATGCGTTTGCCGTGGAAGGGCGGCAGCAGCAGCTTGCGCTGGCTCATGTGCGGCGCCTCGTCGAGGACCAGCAACGAGTTCTCGCCGAGCAGCGGCCGCAGGATGTCGTTGCCCTCGCCGGCGTGGAAGACCTTCGGGTCTCCGGTGAAGACCTGCTTGACCAGCTCGGGATCGGTGAGGACCACCCAGGTCCCTTCGTAGGCGATCTCCAGCCGGAACATCGGGCCGAGGCGGCGCCGGCACTGGGACAGCATCCACTGCGCCTGCCGCGACCAGATCGCCGTCTGGACCGGCCGGGACATTCGCGGGCGGGGCGGAAGCCCCGTTTGCGCCTCCATACGTCGAACATACGCCCGCCCGCCGAGCATTTGGTGTGACGTTCGTCGCACAGATCCGTGTCACGTCAAATAGCCTGCGCCCATGGAGAGAGAGCTGCCGCGACTGCCGGTGCCGATCGAGCACGCCGTCCTCAAGTGGGCCTGCGGCCTCTCGCCGCGCACCAGCCGGGCGATCTTCGGCAAGCCGCCGCAGCTCGACGGCCAGACGCTCTCGACCGAGACCCACGCGCTCCTGCAGCTGGCCAAGCTCGCCGGCAGCGAAGGCTTCTTCTCCGGCCGCAGCGTCGAGGACGCCCGCGCCCAGGCCCGCTACGAGTCCAGGGTGATCGACCGCCGACCGCTGATCGCAATGGCCGAGGTGCGCGCCGTCGACGTCCCCGGGCCAGGCGGCCCGATGCCCTCGCGCCTCTACGTCGCCGAGCCCTCCCCGGCGGGCGAACCGGCACCGCTGCTCGTCTACTACCACGGCGGCGGCTGGGTGATCGGCGACCTCGACACCCACGACGGGGTCTGCCGGCTGCTCGCCAAGGCGGCGGGCGTGAGGGTGCTCTCGATCGGCTACCGACTGGCCCCCGAGCACCCCTTCCCGGAGCCGATCGAAGACGCCTGGGCGGCCTTCGAGTGGGCTGCCGCGAACGCTGCCTCGCTGGGTGCCGACCCGGCCCGGATCGCCGTCGGCGGCGACTCGGCGGGCGGCAACATGGCGGCCGTGGTCAGCCACATGGCGGTCGCCGGCGGCGGCGCCAAGCCGGCGATGCAGCTGCTGATCTACCCGGTCACCGACTCCGCCGACGACACCCGTTCGCGCAAGCTCTTCTCCGACGGCTTCATCCTCACCCGCGCCGACATGGAGCAGTTCGAAGCCGCCTACCTGCCGCCCGGCTCCGACCCGACCGACGTGCGCGTCTCGATCCTCCAGTGCCCCGACCTGCGCGGGCTGCCGACCGCCTACGTCGCCACCGCCGGCTTCGACCCGCTGCGCGACGAGGGCGAGGCCTACGCGCTGAAGATGCGCGACTGCGGCGTGCGGGTGGCGCTGCGTCGCCACCCCGGCCTGGTCCACAGCTTCGCCAACCAGACCCCGGTCAACGCCACCGCGCTCGGGGCGATGCTCGAGGCGGCCGGGGCGCTGCGGCTCGGCCTCGCCGCGGCGCCGGACCGGTAGCCAGGGAAGCCTGGCGAGGCTCGCGTCCGGGCCGCCGGCCCGGACCGCGACGTATCCAGCGCGCGGCGCGCCGGAGTTTGCGCCAGCCCCCGTTGCGTTGG
>DATJUK010000067.1:0-45527 GCA_035502495.1 Solirubrobacterales bacterium | reverse complement strand
CGTCCCTCGCACCTCTCCCCGTGGACCCGCCCTCCCGGCGGCGGCCTCAGCCCGCCCGGGCCGCCGCCGGGAGGGCGGGTCCCTCGGCGTCCCTTGCCCGGGACGCGTCGGCCGCGGGGCCGCCGCGTCCCTCGGCCGCCGGCCGCCCGGCCCTGCGGCCGCATCCGCCGGGCCACCGCGTCCTACCCCGGACGCTCACCCGGCCTCCGATCCCTGATACCGCTCGCGCGAGAAGAGGGAGCGGGTGGCGACGGCGGCGATCAGCAGGGCGCCGGCGATGATCACGCCGATCGAGACGTCGGCGATGGTCGAGGTGGCGATGCGCCAGGCGGCGTCGGCGGCTTCGCGGTCGGCGTCGTGGGCGAGCAGGGCGTCGACCACCGCGTGGCCGGCCACCGCGCGGGCGAAGAGGGCCAGGGCGCCGGTGGCGAGCAGGGCGATGCCGACGCCGAGGAAGGCTCGGGGCAGCCGCCGGCGGCCGAGGAGGAGCGCCAGGGCGTAGAGGGCGAGCGTCGCCAGCAGCGCCAGCAGGGTCAGGTGGCGGACGACCCGGACCACGTCCTGGGCCACTTCGAGCTCTTGCGCTTCGAGCACCTCGATCCGCGCCGCCCCCGGTTCGACCAGGTCACCGAGGCTTCCCACGCCGAGTTCCTCCGCCGGCCCTTCGCGGCCGAGCAGGTCGGCGACCCGGCGCAGCGCCGGGGTCAGGTCGACCGCCACGCCACCTTCGTCGCGGCTCGCTTCTTCGTCGAGGACGCGCAGGAGGGCGGCGTGGCCGGAGCGGTTCGCCGCCGCCCAGATCGCCCGGAAGCGCGGCGTCGCCATCACCCGTTCGGCCAGCCGGACGTCGTTCCGGCGCAGCCGCGGCATCACCCGCGCGGCGGTCTGCGCTTCGCCCGCGGCGAGCAGCTGCGATTCGGTTTCTTCGACCAGGGTCTCGCCGAGGAAGGCGGCGACCCGGTGGCGGACCCGCTCGCTCTTCAGCAGTTCGCCGCTGACCGAGCCCCAGCTGCCGCTGTCGAGCAGCTGCTGGTTGGCCCAGATCGCGAAGATCGCCAGCACGCCGGCGAGCACGGCGAGGACGAGGGCGGCGATCGACCTGCCCATCAGCCCGGGTGGGCGAGGCCCACCCGCATCTCGTAGAACGAGTAGGTGAGGTGGTCGGCGCCGCCTTCGACCGCGATCGTCGTCGCTTCCGGGATCGGGTCGAAGGCGCCCGCTTCGACCGCCTGGCTGCGCGGCCCGGTGACCGCCGGGGCGGCGCGCAGGAGCAGACCGTCGCCCGCCGTTTCCGGGACCAGGCGGTAGCGCGTGGTGCCGTTGATCGTGGCGTGGCGCGAGGCGGCGTGGAAGAGGAAGGTCTGCACCCGTTCCAGCCCTGATACCCCGGCCCCGTCGATCCGCACGAAGACCACCGAGTTCGGCCCCGGGGCCGGCACCGGCACCGCTTCGCCGGCGGCGGCTCCGACCGTCCCCAGCAGGCGCTCGGGCCCGCAGCGGTCGGGCACCCGGCCGAGCACCTGCCAGCGTTCGCTCGTGTAGAGCGGGACGAAGTGACAGAGCACGGCGCGCGCCTGCGCGGGCGGGTCCCAGCCGAGGAAGCGGTTGTCGAGGTCGGCGGTCGGGAACTCGGGGTCGACCAGCAGCTCGTTCTCGCGCAGCAGCCGTTCGGGACCGTCCGGGCTCGCGATCGCCGCCGCGTTGAGGCGGTCGAGGGTCGAGGTATAGGCGCTGTAGTTCTGGAAGACCGGCTGCGGCTTCCAGTCCAGTTCGTAGGCCCAGGCCGCCGCCGCCTCCCACGGTTCGACCGCGACCGTGTGGCCTTCGAGCCGCCGCAGCGCCGCCGGTTCGAGCGCGTAGACGCCCCGCATCCCGGCCCGCCCCGCTTCCATCGCCGCCGTCCGCCGCCCGGAGTCGACCAGCGTGCGCGCCTGGTCGACGGCGAAGCGCAGGTTGGCGAAGACGTCCAGGTTGTCCGGGCTGCCGGCCGGTCGCAGCGGCAGGGTGAAGGCGAAGATGACGACGGCGAGCGCCGGCACCCACCAGCGCCGCCCGACCCCGAAGCCGACCGCGATCCAGAGGATGCAGGCGTTGGCGAAGAAGACGGTGAGGTGGCCGGCGTCGACCCGGACCACGCCCTCCTTGTAGACCGCGAAGCCGGCCAGGGCGACGGCGAGCGTCCCCGCCCCACGGGCGAGGCGGTCGCGGTAGGGCGCGAACCAGGCGGCGAGGACCAGCAGGATCGTCAGCCCGACCGCCGCCAGCGTGACCGCGACCACCTTCCAGGCGGCTTCGGTGGTCGAGCGGAGCATCGCCGCGCTGTAGCCGCTCGAGATCTCCACCGTGTGCTCGACGAAGGCGGGCACGTCGCCGAGGCGCTGGCCGGTGGCCGGCCAGAGGACCAGCAGCAGGCCGACCAGGATCACCAGGTAGGCGACGATCCGCCGCCTCCCCGCCCGCGCGCCGACCAGCGCCAGCAGCAGGACGACGGCCACCAGCGGGCCGGTCGAGAGCTTGACCAGCGCCGCCGGGGCGGCGAAGGCGGCGGCGCCGAGGACGAAGGCGTCGAGCCGGCGGGGCGAGCGCTCGGGCCCGGCTTCGAGCAGCCAGAAGCAGGCGAAGACGGCGCTCAGCAGGCTCAGCTCGAGCAGCGGCAGCAGCGCGGCGGCGAAGAACGCGGCGAGGCAGGCGAGGACGAGCGGCAGGCGCCGCCCAAGCGCCCAGACCAGGCCGACGCAGAAGACCGCATAGACGAGCCCCGAGTAGAGGAACGAGAGCACCGTCTGGCCGCTGAACCAGACCAGCTGGGTCTGCAGGAAGCCGAGCGGCCCGTAGGTCCAGACCAGCTCCTTGCCCCAGCGCAGGCCGTCGTGGGCGCCCATCGCCAGGGCCGCGTTCCAGCTCGCGTCGATGCCGATCCCGGGCGGGTTCATCCCCACCCGCCAGCTGAGCAGCGCCACGATCAGCCCGCCCCAGAGTGCGACCGGCACCTGGTTCGCCCGCCGCGTCATGGCGCCAGGCTACAGGCGGCGGCCGAGGCGCCGGGGCGGCTAAGGAGCCGGGCGCAGGCCGTCGAGGGCGATCGCGACGAGGCGTTCGACCTGGCCCGGTTCGGCGGTGCGGATCCCGGCGATGCCGCTGACCATCTTGGTGACGTCGGAGATGTCGACGTCGGCGCGGACCTCGCCCGCCGCCTGGGCGCGCTTCAGCAGCGGCTCGGCGGCGTCGTAGATCGCCCCGGAGCAGGACTTGAAGACGGGGGCGCCGCGGTCGAGGTAGGCGAACATCTCGTCGGCGAGGACGCGCTTGGTGGCGGCGAAGGCGACCAGTTCGAGCAGCCAGCCCTTGAGCGCGTCCCAGGGATCCTCGCCCTCGTGGCGGCCGACCGCGGCGCAGATTTCCTCGACCCCGTCGAGGTAGGCGGCCTCGACCAGGTCCTCGCGGGCCGGGAAGTGGCGGTAGAGGGTGCCGATGCCGACCCCGGCGCGGCGGCTGATCTCCTCCAGCGTCGCGTCCGAGCCCTGCTCGGCGAAGACCTCGCGCGCCGTCGTCACCAGCTTGTCGTAGTTGCGCCGCGCGTCGGCGCGCTTCGGACGCTCGGCCAGGGAGGTCGGGGTCGGGTCGGCGGTGTCGGAGGTCGCTGCCATCGGGGATTCGGCCATACCGGAGGCGGGCTCCATTTTACACGCCGGCGAGGGCCCTAGCCGGTCGCCGATTCGCCCCGCCGCGGCGGCGGCCGGCGGGTGATCGCGGGCGAGCGGCCGACGCCGGCGTAGATCCAGCGGGAGCGGCGGGTGAAGACGCCCGCCGTCTTCTCCTTCATCCGGTCGCGCTTGCGGACCAGGACGAGGCTCGTCAGCGCGCCGACCAGGGCGATCCCGGCGGAGGCGAAGAAGGTCACTTCGAAGGCGGCGACGTGGGAGGCGATCACGTCGGGCTTGATCAGGTCCAGCAGCTGGGTGTGGTGGACGTGGTTCAGGCCCTTCTGCTCGGCTTCGAGGATCAGTTCGCGGGCGTGTTCGGTCTGCTGCGGGGTCGGGTGGATGCCCTGGTCGGCCAGCTTCGAGTCGAGCTTGTGGTAGTTGACCCCGAGCTCGATCGCCTCGAGGATCGCGATCCCCAGCGCGCCGCCGAGCTGCTCGGAGGTGTTGATCATCCCGGCGCCCTCGCCCGCGTCCTTTTCCGGCACCGCGGTCAGCCCGGTCGGGTCGTTGACGGTGAGGACGATGCCGAGCCCGATCCCCTGCAGGAGGAGCCCGGGGATCAGCGCCACCGCCGATTCGCCGGCGACCGAGACCGCCAGCACGACGCCCGAGGCGGCGAGGACGAGGAAGCCGCCGACCAGCGGCCAGCGACCGCCGAAGCGGTCGAAGGCCTTGCCCGCCAGCGGCCCGGCGAGGATCACCGGGATCGTCGCCGGGATCAGCGCGATGCCCGCCGTGGTCGGCGAGACCCCGACCACCAGCAGGAGGAAGAACGGGGTGAGGAAGCCCAGCCCGAGCTCGATCATCCCGGCCAGCACCTGGCTCAGGTTGGCGGCGAGGAAGTTCTCGTGGCGGAAGAGCTTGAAGTCGATCATCGGATTCCTCGCCCGCCGCTCGACCAGCAGGAAGACCGGGATCAGCAGCAGGCCGATCGCGATCGGGACCAGCGTCCCGGGCCTCCCCCAGCCGGCCTGCGGACCTTCCGAGAGGCCGTAGATCAGCCCGCCGACGGCGAGCGCGAAGGTGACGACGCCGGGCAGGTCGAGGTCCCGCGAGGCGTCCTTGCGCGGCTCGATTTCCGGCGTCGCCCGCAGGGTGAGGACGATCGTGATCGCCGCCAACGGCACGTTGACGAGGAAGACGAGGCGCCAGTCGACCGCGGTGAGCAGCCCGCCGAGCACCGGGCCGAGGGCGGCGAAGAAGGCCGAGGCGCCGGCGAGGATGCCGAGCGCCGCGCCCTTCTCCTCGTCCGGGTAGACGGCGCTGACGATCGCCAGCGCGGTCGGCATCATCAGCGCCGCCCCGGCGCCCTGGACCGCCCGCGCGGCGATCGCCATCGCGATGTCCTGGGAGGCGCCCATCGCGGTGGTCGCGAGGCCGAAGACGACGGCGCCGAGGAGGAAGACGCGGCGCATCCCGAAGAGGTCGCCGAGCCGGCCGCCGAAGACCATCAGCGCCGCCAGCGGCAGGATGTTCGCGGTCATCAGCCACTGCGACTGGCTGATCTGGGCGTGCAGGTCGAGGATCGCGTGCGGCGCCGCCAGCGGGACCGCGGTCTGGTCGACCAGGATCATCGAACTGGCCAGCGTCATCGCGGCCAGGGTGATCTTCATGTTGCGCCGCGAGGTCACGCGGCGGCAGCCTACGTGAAGGTCAGATGAGAGACCAGGGGGTGGGGAGCGAAATCACCAGGGAAGCGAGTCGGCGATCTCACCGAGGCGCGGCGCGGTCTTGTCGCGCGCGGAGAGGAGCGGCTCGGCGACCTGCCAGTCGACGCCGACCTCGGGGTCGTCCCAGGCGATCCCGGACTCGGTCGCCGGGTCGTACAGCGAGGACACCTGGTAGCAGACGTCGGCGACCTCGCTGAGGACGACGAAGCCGTGGGCGAAGCCGATCGGCACGTAGAGCTGGTGGCCCTTCTCGTCATCGAGCACGTGGCCCTCCCAGCGCCCGAAGGTGGGCGAGTCCCGGCGCAGGTCGACGGCGACGTCGAGGATCTCGCCGCGGGCGCAGCGCAGCAGCTTCGCCTGCCCCGGGGAGGTCTGGAAGTGGAGCCCGCGCAGGGTCCCGCGCGAGGAGCGCGAGTGGTTCTGCTGGACGAAGTCGGCCTCGACCCCGAGCGCCTTCCACTCCTCGCGGGCGTAGGTCTCGAGGAAGAAGCCGCGCGCGTCGCCGTGGACTACCGGCTCGACCAGGACCAGGCCGTCGAGCTTCGTCTCCAGCGCCCGCGCCACTAGCCGAGTGCCTTGCCGTACTGCCGTTCGTAGTACTCGCGGTACTCGCCGGAGCGGATCGGGCCCCACCAGTCCTCGTTGTCGCGGTACCAGGCGACCGTCTTCTCGATCCCCTCGTCGAAGTGGACCTGGGCCTCCCAGCCGAGCTCCCGCTTCAGCTTCTCCGAGGAGAGCGAGTAGCGGCGGTCGTGGCCGGGGCGGTCGGTGACGTACTCGATCATCGACTCGTCGCCGCCCGCCAGGGCGATCACCCGCTTCACGACCTCGATGTTCTCGCACTCGTCCGGGCCACCGACGTTGTAGACCTCGCCCGCCTTGCCCTTGCCGAGCACGGTGTGGATACCGCGGCAGAAGTCCTCGACGAAGAGCCAGTTGCGGACCTGCTTGCCGTCGCCGTAGACCGGCAGCGAGTCGCCGTGGATCGCGTTCAGGACCATCAGCGGGATCAGCTTCTCCGGGTACTGGCGCGGGCCGTAGTTGTTGGAGCCGCGCACGATCGAGGCGTCGAGCCCGTAGGTGTGGACGTGGGCGCCGACCAGCAGGTCGCCCGCCGCCTTGGTCGCCGAGTAGGGCGAGGAGGGGTCGAGCGGCGAGGTCTCGGTGAAGGAGCCGGAGTCGATCGAGCCGTAGACCTCGTCGGTGGAGACCTGGACGTAGCGCCCGATGCCGAGCTCGCGGGCGGCGTCGAGCAGCGTGCCGGTGCCGATCACGTGGGTGCGGGCGAAGGCGTCCTGGTCGTCGATCGAGCGATCGACGTGGGACTCGGCGGCGAAGTTGACCACCGCGTCGACGCCCTCCATCGCCTCGCGGACGATCTTCGGGTCCTCGATCGCCCCCTCGATCAGCTTCGTGCCGTCGGGCAGGTTCTCCGGCCGGCCCGCGTAGGTCAGCTTGTCGAGGACGACGATCTCGTGCTCGGCCCCGGCGATGCGCACGTAGGTCGAGCCGATGAATCCGGCAGCGCCGGTGACGAGCAGCTTCATCTGGTTCCTTCCCCTCTCAGATGGTCAGTTCTTCTCGGCCTCGCGCTGGGCGAGGTACCCGGCGAGCCCATCGTGCCAGGAAGGCAGCCGGATCGCGTGCTCGCGCTGGCTCTGCATGACCGAGTAGGGCGGTCGGTGGGCGGCCTGCCCGTACATCTCGCTGGTGATCGAGAGCACTTTGCAGTCGACCTTTCCCTGCTCGAAGATCTCCCCCGCGAACTCGTACCAGGAGCAGCCGCCGGCCGCCGCCATGTGGTGGATGCCGTACTCGATCCCGTCGATCAGCCGGGTCAGCCCGTAGGCGAGGTGCCAGGTGTAGGTCGGCGCGGTGACCTGGTCGCGGACCACCGTCACCTCGTTCATCGTCTCCCCCAGCCGCAGCATCGTGTCGACGAAGTTCTTGCCGTTGATGCCGAAGAGCCCGGAGGAGCGGACGATGAAGTGGCGCTTGTTGGCGGCCGCCGTCGCCTCCTCGCCCGCCAGCTTGGTGCGCGCGTAGGCCGAGAGCGGCGCGGGCTGGTCGGACTCCACGTAAGGAGCGCCCTTCTCGCCGTCGAAGACGTAATCGGTGGAGACGTAGAGGACCGCGGCGCCGACCTCGCGCGCCGCGGCGGCGACGTTCCCGGCGCCCGTCCCGTTGACCGCGAACGCCCGCTCCTCGGCCGCCTCGGCCCCGTCGACGTCGGTCCAGGCGGCGCAGTTGACGACTATGTCGGGCCGCTCCCGGTCGAGCTGCCGCCGCACCGCCTCCGCGTCGGCGACGTCCATCCGCGCCCGGTCGAAGCCGACCACGTCGTGCCCGGCGTTGCTCGCCGCCAGCACGAAGTCCCGGCCGAGCATCCCCCCGGCGCCGGCCACCGCCACCTTCATCGGCTTTTCCCCGCACTGCGCATCATCGTCACGAGCCGCAACAGGCTAACCCGGGGGAAGGTGCGATGCGATGCGGGGGAGCGATCCCGCCGATCGCGAAGCACCGCCCGAGGACCGATTCGAGGCTGCCGCGGAGCCGGAGACGGGAAAGGCTCGAGGCCGCCGGTCGGGCGTCGGGGGCTACTGGATTTCGATCACGGAGTTGTCGCCGACCAGGAGACGAAGCGTCTTCGGCAGGCCCTCGCCGCGGGTCAGCTTCACGTTGCGGCCGAGGAGGCTGGCCTCCATCCGCGTGCCGAGGTCCTCGACGGTCGAGTTGGCGAGGACGATCGAGTGCTCGACCTCGCAGCGGCGGATCGCCACCTCGTCGCCGATCGAGGTGTAGGGGCCGACGAAGGCGTCTTCGACGGTGGCGCCGGCGCCGATCACGGCGGGGCCGCGGACGATCGAGCGGACGATCTTGGCGCCTGGCTCGACGACCACGCGGCCTTCGACCTTGGACTCCTCGTCGACCTCGCCCTCGGCCTTCTCCTCGATCTCCTCCAGCACCAGGCGGTTGGCCTCGAGCATGTCGGCGAGCTGGCCGGTGTCCTTCCACCAGCCGCGCACGACCTCCGACTGCACCCGGCGACCGTCGTCGATCAGGGTCTGGATCGCCTCGGTGATCTCGAGCTCACCGCGCCAGGAGGGCTCGAGCCGGCGGGCGGCCTCGAAGATCAGCGGGCTGAAGAGGTAGACGCCGACCAGCGCCAGGTTCGAGGGCGGGTCCTTCGGCTTCTCGATCAGCCGCACGATGCCGCCCTCGCCGTCGAGCTCGGCTACCCCGTAGGACTGCGGGTCGTCGACCGGGGTGAGGAGGATCAGCGCGTCGGGGCCGTCCTTCTCGAAGGTGTCGACGAGGCCGCGGATGCCGTCGCGCAGGAGGTTGTCGCCGAGGTACATGACGAACGGCGAGCCGCCGATGAACTCCTCCGCGGTCAGCACCGCGTGGGCGAGCCCCGCCGGCTTGTCCTGGACGATGTAGGTGATCGAGGCGCCGAACCGCGAGCCGTCGCCCGCCGCCTCGCGGATCTCCTCGCCGGTCTCCGGCGCGATGATGATCCCGATGTCCTCCACGCCCGCGTCGACCAGCGCCTCGATGCCGTAGAAGAGGACCGGCTTGTTGGCGACCGGGACCAGCTGCTTGGCAGAGGTGTGGGTGATCGGCCGCAGGCGCGTGCCGGCGCCGCCGGAGAGGATCAGTCCCTTCAGAGGCTCCATCGACGTCGCCAACCCTATCCGCCGCAGACCGCGACCGGTCGAGTCGATTCGACGTGGAGGACCCAGGGCCGCGTCGAGCGGTCGCGCGGGATCCTCAGGATCATCTTCGCGCCGGCCGGGATCGCCGCCAGCGAGACCGGGAATTCGCCCGCGTCCGCGAAGCGCCGCAGGGAGGCTTTCGCTTCGGTCCCCGGCGGCGCCTCGATCCGGTCAGCCCCCGCCGCGAGCGGCACTTCGGCCTCGCCTTCGGTGCCGCCGGCGCTGGTGCACCCGCGCGTGACCCCGCCGCTGCCGCCGGGCACCAGCAGCGAGGAGATCGGCAGGGCGGCGGCGAGGAGGATGTCGGCCTGGCGGCGGCCCTGGGGGGCGGCGGCTTCCAGTTCGGCCTGCGAGTAGGCGGGCGAGCCGAATTCGTCGACGGCTTCGAAGTACTTGCTCGCCTGGATGTCGATCAGGGCACCGGTCCCGGCCAGTTCCGGGGTGAAGGCGAATTCGGGCGCGACCGTGGGCCGGGCGATTTCGAGCGCGGCGGTGTCGGAGCGGGTGAGGATCGTTTCGGCGGCGAAGTGTTCCCTCCCCTTGTGCAGGACCACCAGGTTCGGGCCGATCGCCAGCACGGTCAGGACGCCGCCGACCAGCAGCGCCTTCTTCGGGATCCTGGTGCCGCGCAGCAGCGCCGCGAGGATCATCAGGACGAAGATCGCGGAGACGTACTGGTAGCGGCTCACCGTCGGTTCCCGGCCGGCGATGAAGTTGAAGGCGGCGAGGAACCAGTTGACGAGCGCCACCGTCGCCACCGGCCAGAGCACCGGGTCGACCCGCCTGCGATGGCGGAACAGCAGCGCGATCGCGACCACCAGCGCGACCAGGAGGATCTGCCCCCATGCCGTTTCCGTGGTCAGGGACTCGGTGTTGGTGCCGAGTCCGGAGAGCGCCCCGACGCCGGCCGCGATGCTCTCCACCACGTAGCTCGGCGACGCGAGCAGGTTGTGGAGGGTGAGGTGCGTTTCGGCGTTGTGGCCCCAGCCCAGCCACCAGGCCGCGTAGAGGACGGCGGGGATGACGACGACGAAGGCGCGCTCCTTCCAGGTCTGCCGCGGTCCGACCAGGATCGCCACCGCGCCGCCGAGGAGGAAGGCGATGCCGAGGCTGGAGAAGCCGAAGGAGAGCAGCAGGCAGACGCAGGCGATCACGTCGCCGCGCCGGGTGCGCGACTCCAGCGCCAGCAACATCGCCAGGCCGAAGACCAGCGAACCGACGTAGGCGATCTCGAAGCTCCAGAGGAGCACTTCGTCGGCGGGGCCGAGGAAGAGGACCAGGGCGGCGGCGAAGAGGGCCGGCCAGGGGCCGATCCGCCGCCGCACGTACTCGAAGAGAAGCGCCGCCACCGCCGACAGGCCGATCACCAGGACCACGTATTCGGGCAGCGCCGAGGTCATCCCGAAGATCCGCAGGAAGAGCTGCATGATCAGCACCGGGATCGCGACGATGTGCTCGTTGTGGGGCATCAGGACCGCGTCGGCGGTCAGATGGCGCCGGTTCATCAGGAACTCCCACGAGTCGGCGAAGTAGGTGAGGTGGCGGACCAGCACCAGGATCAGCGCCGCGGCCGCGAGGAGCGCCGCACCGAGCAGGAGGCGCGGCCCGTTCCGGGACGCTCGATCGATCACGGCGCGGGAGTGTATTGGCTGACTACCCTGCGACGAACGATGCGGGCCGCGGTCTACATCCCGAACTTCAACGGCGAACGGTGGCTGCCACGGACCCTGCAGAGCCTGCGCGGGCAGACGACGCGGCTGGACGTGGTCGTCGTCGACAACGGCTCCAGCGACGGCTCGGCGGCGGCGGCGCGGGCCGACTTCCCGGAGGTGACGGTGATGGAGCTGGGCGAGAACGTCGGCTTCGGCCCGGCCCTGAACCGGGCCGTGGCGGCCCATCCCGCCGAGGCGATCCTGCTGCTGAACTCAGACGTGGAGTGCGCGGCGGGGTTCTGCGCGGCGCTGCTCGACGGCCTGGCCGACGGCGTCGACATGGTCGCCGGGGTACTGCTGGAGGAACGCGAGCCGGGGCTCATCGACAGCGCCGGGGTGGTCGCCGACCACACCTTGATGGGCTTCGACCACCTGCACGGCGAACCGGTGACGATGCTGGACGGGGCGCCCGATCCGCTCGGGCCGACCGGCGGCGCCGGCCTCTACCGGCGGGCGGCCTGGGAGGCGGTCGGCGGCTTCGACGAGCGGATCTTCCTCTACTACGAGGACCTCGACCTGGCGCTGCGGATCGCCGGCGCCGGCGGACGCTGCCACCTGGCGGGCGGCGCGCGCGCCCTGCACGCCTACTCACCGGGGCTCGGCGCGGCCAGCGGTGCGAAGTACGCCCGCACCGGCTGGAGCCGCGGCTACATGCTGCGCCGCTACGGCGTCATGCGCGACCCGGCCCTGGCGCTGCGGGCGCTCGCCTGCGAGGCGGCGATCGGCGCCGGCCAGCTGCTCCGCGATCACACCGCCCAGGGGATCACCGGCAGGCTCCGCGGCTTCCGCGCCGGCGCCGGCCTCCCCCGCCGCGAAGTCGGCTCCGCGCCGCTGCTCGGCATCGACGGGCGCGAGGCGCTCGCCCGCCGCCGCCGCCGCCGCGGCTGAGCCCCCCGCAGGCGAGTTCGCAGAAATCGCCGAATAGCGGGCAATGATGCGAACTCACCGGCCGAGCCAGCGGCGGGGTGCGCGCAGATCGCCGGCGGCGGCGAGGCGGCGGCGGGTGCGGAGGGCCGCCGGGAGGCGGCGCAGGCCTTCGAGCTTGCCCCGCGCGGTGGCGGCGAAGCGACGGTGGCGGGCGGCCCGGGCCAGCGCCCCCACCTCGATCGCGGCGATCCGCGGCAACGCCCCGACGGGCATGAAGCGGGCCTGGGTGACGAGCCGGTTGCGGGCGACCAGCCTCGCGTTCCACGCCCCCGGTCGCGGCGCCTCGGCCTGCCAGGAGGCATTGCCGAGGTGCCAGACGACGGCCTCGGGCACGTACTCGAACCGCCACCCCCGGACCTGGGCGCGCACGTTCAGGTCGACGTCCTCGTAGAAGGCGAAGAAGGAGCGCTCGTAGCCGCCGAGGTCGTCGAAGAGCTCCCGCCGCAAGAGGCAGGCGGCGCCGCAGACCCCGAACACCTCGCGGCGCCGCAGCCACGCCGCCGACTGGGCCTCCCCCGCCCCGGTCTCGAACGCCCGCCCGCCGGCGGTCAACGCCATCCCGGCGCTGTAGAGGCGCGCGGCGTCGACGTCCCGCGCCTCCCCCTCGACCTGGAGGATCCGCGGCGCGACCCCGCCCAGCCCGGGATCGCCCTCCAGCGCCGCGACCAGCGCCGCCACCGCCCCGGGCCGAAGCTCGGTGTCGGCGTTCAGCGGCAGCACGAACGGCGTCCGCGTGCGGGCGACGCCAAGGTCCACGGCGGCAGCGAAACCGACGTTTTCGGGCAGGGTTACGGGGTCGATGCCGCGTTCACGCAACAGGCCCACGGTGCCGTCGACGGAGCCGTTGTCGACCACCACCAGCTCGACCTCACCCTGGCCCGCCAGCGAGTCCAGGCAACGCGGTAGAAGCGCGGCGGAATTCCAGCTGGGAATGACGATCGCGACGCCGGCGCCCTCGCTCACCCGCGGAAGCTTCTCACGGACCTGGGCGCCGGGGTCGGCCCGGCACGTCGATAGGCTGCGGTTTCGGGCGCCAAGATGTCACTAGAGAAGACGATCACCAGTCCGGCCGCCGATCGCGCAGCCATCGCCGCGGCGCAGCCCGCAATCCTGGTCGAAGACCTCCACAAGTCCTTCCGCATCCCCACCCAGCGCGTCGACTCGCTGAAAGAGCGGGCGGTGCACCCCTTCTCCCCGCGCGAGTACCGGGAGCTGCGTGCGCTCGACGGGATCTCCTTCGAGGTGCACCAGGGTGAGTTCTTCGGCATCGTCGGCCGTAACGGCTCCGGCAAGAGCACGCTGCTGAAGCTGCTCGCCAGCATCTACCGCGCCGATGCGGGCACGATCCGGATGGCGGGGCGCCTCGCTCCCTTCATCGAGCTCGGGGTCGGCTTCAACCTCGACCTCACCGCCCGTGACAACGTCGTCCTCAACGGCGTGATGATGGGTCTGACCCCACAGGAAACGCGGAAGCGACTCGACGCCGTGATCGACTTCGCCGAATTGGGTGACTTCGTCGACCTGAAGCTGAAGAACTACTCCTCCGGGATGCTGGTCCGACTGGCCTTCTCGCTGATGCTCGAGGTCGACGCCGACATCCTGCTGATCGACGAGGTGCTGGCCGTCGGCGACGCCTCCTTCCAGCAGAAGTGCGCCGACGCCTTCCAAAGCATGAAAGCCGCGGGCAAGACGATCGTCCTGGTCACCCACGAGATGAGCACGGTGGAGGAATACTGCCACCGCGCCCTGCTGATCTCGGGAGGCCGGATCGAGCTGATCGGCGATCCCGGCGCGGTCGGTCGCAAATACCTGCAGCTGAACTTCGAAGCCGAGAGCAACCCCGAGGAGGACGCCACGGCCGGTCCGCTCCCGGAGAGCGACTCGGTCCGGCTTCTGGACGCCCAGCTCGTCGACGAGACGGGCTCGCCGATCAAGGCCCTGCCCAACGATCAACCGGTCCGCGTACGGATCGAGCTGGAAGCGCTGCGCGAGTCCACCGGCCTCCATGCCGGCCTGATCCTCACCAACTCCGAGGAAATCGGCGTCTACGAATACGCGATCCCGATCGGCGGCGAGGACAAACCGATGCCGGTGCGGGCGGGCCAACGGATGTCGATCGTCACCGAGATCGAGAACCGCCTCGTCGCCGACCACTACTTCCTCAGCATGGGCATCAACCGCACCTACGAAGGCGGCCTGGCGCTCTACATCCCCAACATGGTCGACTTCCTCGTCTTCGGCGGCAAGAAAAGCCGCGGCGTCGTCGTGCTCGACCAGCAGACTCGGTCCAAGATCGAGGACGGTCCGCAGGCATGAGCGAGGTCGACGCCACCCCGGTCCTCGAAGAGGTGCGCGGGCCATCCGCGCTCGGCGGCGGCAGCCGGCGCTTCTTCGACCTGCTCTGGCTGATCTCGGTGACGGAATTCCGCCGCGTCTACTTCGGCACCGTGCTCGGCTACCTGTGGTCGCTGATCCGCCCGTTGATGCTGTTCGGCGTCCTGCTCTTCGTCTTCACGCAGGTCTTCCGCGCGACCAGCAAGGGCGTCGAGCACTATCCCGTGCTGCTGCTGCTCGGGATCGTCATCTTCACCTTCTTCCAGGAATCGACGACCAATGCGGTGACCTCCGTCGCCGCCCAGGAGGGGGTGGTCCGCAAGACCCAGTTCCCGCGCCTGGTGATCCCGCTCTCGACCGTCCTCACCGGACTCTTCAACTTCGGGCTCAACCTGATCATCGTGCTGATCTTCCTCTTCGCCTTCGGCGTCGATCCGAGCTGGACCTGGCTGCTCTTCCCGCTCGTCGTCGTTTTTCTGTTCGCTCTCACCGCCGCCGTCGGCATGGGGCTCTCGGTCCTCTACGTGCGCTTCCGCGACGTCGCGATCATCTGGACCGTGGTGGCCCAGGTGCTCTTCTATGCGACGCCGATCCTCTACACGGTCGAGTTCAAGGAAAGTCTCACCTTCCACCGCCTGATGCTGATCAACCCCCTGGCCGTCGTGATGACGCAGGTGCGCGTCTGGATCCTCAACGAATCGGACGCCCCCAGCGCCGCCCACGCGGCAGGCGGGTGGATCTGGCTGCTGCCCGCGGCAGTCGTCTTCGTCGGCGTCTGCGGACTCGGCGCCTGGCTCTTCGGCCGCGAGGCGCCGCGGATCGCCGAGGATCTCTGATCCGGTGCCCCGGACGCTCGTCGTCGGTTGCGGCTTCATCGGCTCCCACGTGGTGACGACCCTCGGTCGATCCGGCGAGCCTCCCCGCGTCCTCACCCGGTCGCGCCCGGTCGAGCCGGTCGCCGCCGCCGTCGCGCCGGGCGAGCTGGTGCTCGGCGACGCCGGCGAGCCGGCCCTGCTGGAGCGCGCCCTGAGCGGCGTCGAGCGGGTCGCCTATTGCGCCGGCGGGCTCCTGCCGACGGCCTCCGAGCGTGACCCGCAGCGCGACCGCGAGCTGACCATGGGACCAATCGAAGCGCTGCTGAAAGCACTGCGCCGGCGGCCGGGGGTCACCCTCGTCTACCTCTCCTCCGGCGGCACCGTCTACGGCGACCCGGCCCGTCTGCCCGCCCGTGAGGGCGACCCCACCGTGCCGATCTCCACCTACGGCCGGATCCACCTGGACTGCGAGGAGGCAATCGAAGCAGCGCGCCGCGAGACCGGCCTGCGCTCGCGCATATTGCGCTGCGCGACCGTCTACGGCGAGCATCAGGCGCCCGACCGCGGCCAAGGCGCCGTCGTCACCTTCCTCGATCGGATCGAGCGCGGCGTCCCGATCGACCTCTTCGGTGACGGCGGGACGATCCGCGACTACGTCTACGCAGGCGACGTCGCCGCCGTGGTCGCGGCACTGCTCGGGTCCGCCGAGGGGCCGCCGGTACTGAACGTCGGCACCGGGGTCGGGACCTCGCTGCTCGACCTGCTCCACCTGACCGAGGCCGAGGTCGGGCGCGAGGCGAAGGTCGTCCGCAACCCGGCGCGGGGATTCGAAGTGCGCCAGATCGTCCTCGACACCACCGCCCTGCGGAAGGTGGTCGCGCTCGAGCCGACCCCGCTCGCCGAGGGCATCCGTCGCACTCATCGCTGGCTCGCCGCCCGCTCCGGAGCCCGCGTGTGAACGACCGACTCCCGGTCCTCTACCTGGCCCCCTGGGTCGGCTACGGCGGTAGCGACAAGAACACGATCGACTGGTTCCGCTGGCTCGACCGCGAGCGCTTCGCCCCCTACCTGATCACCACCCAGCCCTCTGCCAATCCCCTCCTCGGTGAGGTCGAGCCCCACGCCGAGGAGGTCTGGGTCCTGCCCGAGCTGATGCCCGCCGACGCGATGCCGGGATTCATCCTCGACTTCGTCCGCACCCGCGGCATCCGGGCGATCCACCTGATGAACTCGAAGCTCGGCTTCGACCTGCTGCCCGAGCTGGCGGAGTTGCCCGACCCACCCGCGGTGGTCGTCCAGATGCACGCCGAGGAGGTCGATCGGTCCGGCTACGTGCGCTACGTCTCGACCCGGCTGCGCGACTACGTCGGCTGCTTCTCGCTGTCGAACGAGCACGTGGCCGCGGCGCTGCGGGAGTACGGCGTACCAGAGGAGAAGATCAGGGTGATCTACACCGGCGCCGACGCGGTCGACGAGTTCGACCCGGCGACGGTCGAACCCGCCCTCGACCGAGCCGACGAGCGCCTGCAGATCCTCTTCGCCGCCCGCCTGGTCGACCAGAAGGATCCGCTGCTGATGGTCGAGGTGGCGGCGGCGCTGCGCGAGGCCGGCGTCGGGTTCCGGATCAACGTGCTCGGCGAGGGCGATCTCGAAGACCAGGTGCGGGATCGGGTCGCCGCACTCCGACTGGAGGACGAGGTGGTCCTGCGCGGCCCCGCCGCCGGCCTGCGTGCCTGGTACGCGGCCAACGACGTCCTGCTGCTCACCAGCATCTTCGAGGGCATCCCGGTGGTGTTGTTCGAGGCGATGGCGATGGGACTGCCGATCGTCACCCCGGGCCTGCCGGCGATCCGCGAGATGCTCGGGGCGGAGGAAGAAGGGGTGGTCGAGCCCCGCGACTCGGTCGCGGGCTACGTCGCGCCGCTGGTCCGCCTGGCGACGGACCGTGCCCACCTGAACGCGCGGGGCGCGGCGATGCGCAAGCGGGCGCTGGGCCACTTCACCGTCCAACAGATGGCCGCCGAGCACGAGGCGCTCTACGCAGAGCTCGTCGCCGGTCGACCGGCGACCCGGCCGCTCGCGCGCCCGCAGGCGCCCGGACTCAAGGTGGTGACGCCCGCCGCCGGGGACGGCGTCGGCCTGGCGATGGACCTGGACTTCGAGGACGGCCCGCTGGTCGCGGTCAGCGAGGTCGGCGAGGAGGCCCTCCGCGCGGTCGACCCGGAGCTGCTGCAGAAGCTCGCCCGGCGCTTCGGCGCCACTCCCGACGCTCCCGATGCGATCGCCCTGGCCGACCTCGGGCCGAGCGGACGCTTCGGCGGCTCGATCCTGGCTGCCACCGAGGGCGGCGCCGAGCTTCCCGTCCACACCGTCCTCTGGCGACGCGACCGCGAGGCGCACCTGCCCCAAGGGCTGCGCGCCGACCCGGCCGCGCCCGCCTCGTCGCTGGTCTGGCTCTTCGGCGCCGCCGGGATGCGGATCGAGTGGCGCCATCTCCCCGCGCCGGGGGCCGCTTCGGCCCCGCCCCACCCGCCTGGCGCCAACTCGGTCTGGATGCCCTCGCCGCGCGCGACCACGGCGCCCGCGCAGCCACCCGAGCGCCCGCCTTGGGTCCCCCGCTTCTCGACCCTCGTCGCCCGCCATCGCCTGCCCGACGGCAGCCACGTGGTGGGCGGCATGGAGCCGCCGCCCGGAGCCGTCCGCGAACACCTGCTCGGAGCGATCCGCGACCGTGAGTTTGTCGGCACCGTGCCGTTCGAGGGCCTCGGCCGGCTCGAGGTGGCGCCGCTTCCGGGGCTCGACTCGCTGGGTCGCGCCACGATTCGCGCCACCGGCGAGGAGACGATCATCAGCCATCCCGAAGATCCGTTGATGGCCGCGGTCGAGGTCGGCGAACACCTGGGCTTCCTCGATCCTGTCCCGCAGCGACCCCGCGACGTTCCTTTCGCCGAGCGCCCGGTCGGGCTGGTCGGCCTCCTCACCGCGGTCGACCTCGGGGCCCGGCGGCACCGCGCCGCCCTCGGCGAGGCCCCTGGCGGAGAGGGCGTGTCCGAGCTCGGCGCCGCCTCCGCCTCGCCGCTGGGCGGCAAGGTCCCGATCTGGATCGAGGACGGAGCCCTCCTCACCGGGCCGCCCGCGCCGCCCCTGCGCCCGCCGCTCCTCGGCAGCGCCCGCTGGGCGGTCGCGCCGCTGGCCTGGGGAGACCTCGGGCCGGTCGCCGAGCGGGCCAAGGTGAGCGCACGCCGGGCGCTCACCGCGCAGCGACGGCTCCGCCGGCCGACGCCCTCCCCCGCCCCCAAAGGCGAGCCGCACGCCTGGCTCTTCGACCGTCCCGGTCCCGGCATGCTGGCGCTCTTCGCCGCGACCCACCCGGTCACCGGCGATCAGCTGCTGTCCCGCAACCCGGACCTCATGACCCGGCTGGGCTATGGCCCGGCCCGCCCGCTCGGCTTCCTGCGGGACCTCGCCCCGGTCACCGGCGACCTCGCCGAACATCCTGTCGCGACTCCCTGGGCCCATCGCTTCGGGCACGTGTCGCGATCAGGCTGAAGGTAGGCAGCGGGGTCCAGCCGACGGCGGGTACACTCGCGGCCGATGGCCAAGACGACCACCGGCGAGGAGTCGGTCACCGCCGACGAGCTGATCCGCCTCCGCGAGGAGAACCTCCGCCTGCGTGACCTGCTGATCGCCAAGGACGCCGAACTCGGCTCGCTGAAGGGTCAGGTGGCGGCGCTCGAAGCGGGCACCGCCCGGCTGCTGAACCTGGTCGGCCGGATCCGCTCGCTGATCCCCGGGCCGCTGGCCAAAGCGCTGGCCTCGGCCCTCCGGCGGCTGCTGCCACGGGGCTAGCGGTGCCCGCACCCCGCTTCTCGGTCCTCACGCCGATCTACGACACGCCGCCGGAGATCTTCGCGGCGATGCTGAGGTCGGTGGAGCGCCAGTCCTGTGGCAGCTGGGAGCTGTGCCTGGTCGACGACGCCTCGCCGTCCCCGCACGTCGGCGAGATGCTCGCCGCGGCGGCGGCGCGGGACCCGCGGATCCGGGTGACGAGGCGGACCGAGAACGGCGGCATCGTCGCCGCCTCCAACGACGCGCTGGCGATGGCCGAGGGCGAGTTCGTGGCGCTGCTCGACCACGACGACGCCCTCCACCCCGACGCCCTGGCGCTGGTGGCGGAGGCGATCGAGGCGGCCGCCGAGGTCGACTACGTCTACACCGACGAAGACAAGATCGACGCGGCGGGCCGCCACCAGGGACCGTTCTTCAAGCCCGACTGGTCCCCGGAGCGGATGCGGACCCAGATGTACACCTGCCACCTCTCCGTGATGCGCAGGGCCCTGGTCGAGGAGGTGGGCGGCTTCGACCCCGAGTTCGAGGGCTCCCAGGACTGGGACCTGGTCCTGCGGGTCACCGAGAGGGCGCGCCGCGTCGTCCACGTGCCGCGGGTCCTCTACCACTGGCGCACGCTCGAGACCTCGACCGCCGGGGGCGGCGAAGCGGCCAAGCCGTGGGCCTTCGAAGCCGGCACCCGGGCGATCCAGGCCCACTGCGAGCGGACCGGGGTCCCCGCCGTGGCCGAGCGCGACACCGAGCACCCCGGCGTCTACCGCCTGCGGCCGCGGCTGACCGACGAACCGACGGTCAGCATCGTCATCCCCACCGCCGGGACCGTGCGCGAGATCCGCTACGAGCCGCGGGTGCTGGTCGAGCACTGCGTCGCCTCGATCCTCGCCACCTCGACCTACGAGAACTACGAGATCGTGGTGGTCGCCGACACCACCGTCGGCGCCGACGTGCGGCGGCGACTGACCGAGCTCGGCGGCTCGAGGCTGAAGCTGGTCGACTTCGACGAGCCGTTCAACTTCTCCAAGAAGATCAATCGGGGCGCCGTCCACGGCGAGGGCGAGATGCTGCTGCTGCTGAACGACGACATGGAGGTGGTGACGCCCGACTGGCTCGAGCGGCTGGTGATGTACGCCGGGCTGCCGGGCGTCGGCGCGGTCGGCGGCAGGCTGATCTGGGAGGACGGGCGGCTCCAGCACGTCGGCATCGCCTTCGAGAACGTCGGCTACCCCGGCCACATCTACCGCGGCTTCGCGAACGACTGGCACGGCTACTCGAACAGCGTCCTGGTGGCGCAGAACTACCTCGCGGTGACCGGCGCCTGCCTGATGACCCCGCGCGAGGACTTCGAACGGGTGGGCGGCCTCAGCACGGCCTTCCCGGTCAACTACAACGACATGGACTACTGCCTGAAGCTGGTCGCCGAGGGTAGGAGGATCGTCTACGACCCCGACACGGTGCTCTACCACTTCGAGTCCTCCAGCCGACCCACCGAGGTCGAGGACTGGGAGAAGGAACAGCTGCGCGGCCGCTGGCTGGCGCTCAGCGCGGTCGACCCCTACTCCAACCCGCACCTCAAGTACGGGATCCCGCGGCTGAGCTCGCCGTTCGCCTGGGTGAGGCGACGGCCACGGCTGCGTATCCGCTGAGCGCCAGGGCGGCGAGGATGGCTGCCGACGCCGAGTAGGAGGTGCCGGGCGGCGGCGCCAGGGCGGGCACGTAGAGGATCAGGCTGAGCACCGCGTAGAGGCCCACCCAGCCGATCGCGAACCGCGGCAGCACCGCGCGCAGGCCGGCGATCGCGCCCGCCGTCGCCAGGATCGGGACGGCGAAGCTGAAGATGTGCAGCGCCGTGCCGTCGATCGGCGTGCCGAAGACGATCAGCCCCCAGAAGAACGCCCCGATCACGAGCACGGCGAAGCAGCGCAGCGCGAACCGCCACTCCGGGCCGGCGCGGTCCCGCCGCCGCTGGCGGACCAGCATCGCCGGCGGCGCCACCAGGAGGAGGGTGAAGGAAGGGAGGAGGAAGAAGAAAATCAGGTCGCGCAGCTCGGCGACGGTGGTGGCCAGGTTCCCTCCTCGGAACGCCGCGTCGACGGTTTCCGGAGCCCCCTTGATGCCGAGCATCACGGCGAAGTTCTCCCACTTGTTCTCGAGCGCGCCGCCGAGACCCGCTTCCGAGTAGGCCTTGCGGATCGCGGCGCCGGTGCTCAAGGTGTCCCCGCCGGGATCGGCGGCCAACGTCCACTTGGTCAGCCGGTTGCCGGGCGGGTCGCCCCACTTCTGGTAGGCGGACCAAGGCGCCATGACGACGACGCCGACGAGGACGGCGACGCCGATCCAGCGCCGGCTCGGCAGCCCGCGCCAGGCGGCGACGATCACCAGGGGGATGACCCCGAAGACGCTCGATCCATGGCCCATCAACGCCAGCCCGCAGAGCCCGGCGACCAAGGCGGCGCCCCAGAGTGACCTTCTCACCCCGTCCCAGAGCGGCGTCAGGACCAGGGCGGCGGCGGCGAGGAGGAAGGCGGCGGAGAGCATCTTCGGCCAGACGAAGAAGCCGTTGACGATCGCCAGGCCGCTCACCAGCACGGCGACCATGGTCAAGGCGCGGGTGCGGCGGCCGATCCCGGCGGCGTCGAGGAGGGCCCAGAGGCCGACGATCCAGAGCTGCTGCAGGGCCACCCCGAGCACCTCGTAGTCGAGCCCGGTCTGATCGCTGTGAAAGGGGTGCTGGTAGAGGCCGTAGCCGACCTGCAGGGGCGGGCGATCGCTGAACATCCATTCGCCGGGGAAGACCGGCACCGTGCCGGCGTGACCGTGGGCGGCGAACCATTCGATGAAGAAGCGGGGGATTTCGGCGTCGGTAGGCAGCTTGTGCGAGAAGCGACTTGCCGCCGTCACCAGCGGTTCGGCCGTGCCGCCGTGGAGGAAGCCGAGGAAGAGGAGGAAGGCGGAGCCGAGCGCCCAGAGGGCCAGCGGCTCGCCCAGGCGGGCGAGGACGGCGCGGTCGAGGTCCCCGCCCCAGACCGACAGGCCCGCCAGCAGGATCGAGCCGAAGACGGCGAAGAAGGCGAACGTCTGGCCGATCGTGACGCCCGCGTAGGCGGTCCAGAAGCCGAGCAGCCCGACCACGCCGCAGGCCAGCAGGCCGAGCGCCAGCAGGATCGGGACACGGGTGAGGCCGCGCCGCAGCGCGAACAGGACCACCGCCACGCCGGGTAGGCCGGTCAGGGCGAGGTGCAGGACCAGAAGGACCAGAAGCTTGGCGTCAGTGATCGTGGAGATCCCGGTCCGGATGCACCGCGCCAAGGTTCGCAGATAGGGTCACGCCAACGTCACCAAAGGAGAACGACGCGCTTTATGAACTTCGAGCGGCTCTACAACTACCGATTCCAGGACATCGACCAGAACGGCCGGATCGCGGTCTGGAAGGAGATCAGCCCGCACGTCCACGGGATCATGGGCAAGCCGCAGAAGGTCCTCGACCCGGCTGCCGGGCGCGGTGAGTTCATCGGCGCCGTGCCCGCCCGCGAGACCTGGGCGGTCGACGCGGTCGCCTACGAGCAGGCGCTCTACAAGCCGGACACGAAAGTGGTCACCGCCTCGATCATGGACGCCGACCTGCCCGCCGACCACTTCGACGGCGTCTTCGTCTCCAACTTCCTCGAGCACCTCTACGACCAGGAGGCGATCGCCGCCTTCCTGGAAAAGATGCGCGACGCGATGGAGACGGGTGGCCGGATCGCGATCATGGGGCCGAACTACCGCTACTGCTCGAAGGAGTACTGGGACTGCGCCGACCACTACGTCGCGCTCACCCACATGGCGATCGACGAGCACCTCTACGCGGCCGGCTTCGAGATCGAGCGGACCATCCCCCGCTATCTCCCCTACTCGTTCCGCGGCATCCTGCCCCCGTCGCCGCAGCTGACCAAGATGTACCTGCAGATGCCGCTCGCCTGGAAACTGCTCGGCAAGCAGTTCCTGGTCATCGGCCGCAAGCCCTGAGGACGCGCTCCCCGGGGACGGCGGGCGCCGCCCAGATCCTTCGATAGCCTGCGGCCGAGTGAAGGCGGTAATCCTTGCAGGAGGCCTCGGCTCCCGGCTGAGCGAGGAGACCTCGACCCGGCCCAAGCCGATGGTGGAGATCGGCGGCAAGCCGATCCTCTGGCACATCATGAAGATCTATGCCGCGCACGGCATCGACGACTTCGTGATCTGCCTCGGCTACAAGGGCTACATGATCAAGGAGTTCTTCGCGAACTACTACCTGCACACCGCCGACGTCACCTTCGACCTGGCCGCCGGGTCGACCGAGATCCACCGGTCCACCACCGAGCCCTGGCGGGTCACCCTGGTGGAGACCGGCGAGGAGACGATGACCGGCGGCCGCCTGCGGCGGGTGCTCCCGTACGTCGGCGACGAGGACTTCTGCTTCACCTATGGCGACGGCGTCGCCAGCATCGACATCAAGGCGCTGGTCGCGTTCCACGAACGGCAGGGGCGCGACGCCACGATCACCGCGGTGAAGCCACCGGGTCGCTTCGGCGCCCTCGACATCGAGGGGGACCAGGTGCGCCATTTTGAAGAGAAGCCGCGCGGCGACAACCTCGCCACCAACGGCGGCTTCTTCGTCCTCAAGCCGAACGTCGCGCGCTTCCTCGTCGACGACACGACGATCTGGGAGCAGGAGCCGGTGCGCGGGCTGGCCGCCGAGGATCAGATGGCCTGCTACCGCCACGAAGGCTTCTGGCAGCCGATGGACACCATCCGCGACCGCCAGGTCCTGCAGGAGCTGTGGGACTCCGGCTCGCCTCCGTGGCGAACCTGGGACTGACGTGGCCACCACCAAGGGATCGGTCGATCCCGGCTTCTGGCGCGGCCGACGGGTCTTCCTGACCGGTCACACCGGCTTCAAGGGGGCCTGGCTCTCGCTCTGGCTGCAGTCGATGGGCGCCGCGCTCACCGGCTACTCGCAGGGGGTGCCGACCGAGCCCTCGCTCTACGAGCTCGCCCGGATCGGCGAGGCGATGGAGAGCGTCGAGGGCGACGTGCGCGATCCGCAGGCCCTGGCCGCGGCGCTGGCCGCCGCCGATCCGGAGGTCGTCATCCACATGGCCGCGCAGCCGATGGTGCGCCGCTCCTTCGCCGAACCGCGGGAGACCTACGAGACCAACGTGATGGGCAGCGTCAACCTCTTCGAGGCGGCCCGCGCCGCCGCCGGCGTCCGCGTCGTCCTCAACGTCACCTCCGACAAGTGCTACGAGAACCGCGAGTGGGACTGGGGCTACCGCGAGGACGAGCCGATGGGCGGCCACGACCCCTACTCCAGCTCCAAGGGCGCCGCCGAGATCGTCACCGCCGCCTACCGCCGCTCCTTCTTCGCCGACCCCGACGGGGCGCGGCTCGCCTCGGCCCGGGCCGGCAACGTGATCGGCGGCGGCGACTGGGGGGAGGACCGGCTGGTCCCCGACGTGATGCGCGCGGTGCTGGCGCGGGAGACCGTGCGCGTCCGCAACCCCGACGCGATCCGCCCCTGGCAGCACGTGGTCAACCCGCTGAGCGGCTACCTGGTCCTCGCCGAGGCGCTCTGGGACGACCCCGGGCTGGCGTCCGGCTGGAACTTCGGCCCCGCCGACGAGGAGGCCCAGCCGGTCGGCCACCTGGTCGAGCGCCTCGCCGAGCTCTGGCCCGAGCGGGTCAGCTGGACGGTCGACGAGGGCCCGCATCCCCACGAGGCCCACTACCTGAAGCTCGACTCCTCCAGGGCCCGGGCGCGGTTGGGCTGGCGCCCGTCGGCGCCGTTGGAGCAGGCCCTCGCCGCGACCGCGGACTGGTACAGGGAGTACGAGGCGGGCGCCGACATGCGCGCCGTGACGCTGGCGCAGCTGACGGAGCTCACGAGCGGCGATTAGTACCGATCAAGAATCTGCGTGGAACATTTCGGTTGCCAGAGACCCCGAAATGTTCCACACAGACTTTTGAGCATTCGCCCTGGGGGCGATTGCTCTACGTAGCCTCCATCGCTTTCGGGGCGACGAAGGGCTCCATCTCGGAGATCGGGTAGCCGAAGGCGATCTTGGGATAGGCGTTGGCCTTCGCGTCGATCGCGACCTCGAGCAGGTAGGGGCCCTGGTGCGCCCACATCGCGGCGATCGCCCCCTCGACCTCGTCCGGATCCTCGACCCGCCGCGCGGGGATCCGGTAGGCCTCGGCGACGGCGGCGAAGTCGGGGGCGGAGTAGCCCCAGACGGTCGACTGGTAGCGGCCGTCGAGGTAGGACTCCTGGAACTGGCGGACCATCCCGTGGCTGCCGTTGTCGAGGACGACCACCTTCACCGGCAACTGGTTGCGGGCCAGCGTCTGCAGCTCCTGGATGTTCAGCTGGAAGCCGCCGTCGCCGTTGATCGAGACGACCGGGGCGCCGCTCTCGATCGCGGCGCCGACGGCGAGGGGCAGGCCCGAGCCCATCGCACCCATGCCCCCCGAGGTGAGGAAGCGCTGTTCGCCTTCCAGCTCGACCGACTGGGCCGCCCACATCTGGTGCTGGCCGACGTCGGCGACGTAGGCGGAGGCGCTCGGGTGGGCGAGCTGGTGCATCACCCGGTTCGGGTTGATCCCCTCGATCCCCGGGAGCTCGCCGGTGTCGGGCCACTTCTCGTGCAGGTCGGCGACCTCGGCCGCCCAGTCGGAGTGGTCGCCCGGCGCCCCCGCGGCGGCCGCGGCGGCAAGGTCGGCGAGCGCCGGCGCCAGGTCCTGCACCAGCGCCTCCACCCCGGTGACCCGGTTGTTGACCTCGCCAGGGTCGACGTCGACGTGGTGGATCTTGCCGCCGGCGATGAAGGCCTCGGTGTCGGCCCCGGTCTGGCGGATGTCGAGCCGGCTGCCGAGGACCAGCAGGGCGTCGCACCTCGACAGCGCGATGTTGGCCCAGCGGTTGCCGTAGGTGCCGATCATGCCGACGCGCAGGGGATGCTCGAAGGGCAGCACGTCGACCCCCATCAGCGAGTTGACCACCGGCACCCCGAGGGCGTCGACCAGCGCCCGGAAGGCGCCGACCGCCCGCCCGGCGCGCAGGCCGCCGCCCGCCAGGATCAGCGGCCGCTCGGCGGCGGCGAGGTCGGCGACCGCCCGCGCCGCCGCCTGGCTGCCGAGGGGATCGTGGGACGGCGCGATCGGCACCGGCCCGTCGGGGACCGAGGCGCCGACCTCGGCGAGCTGCAGGTCGAGCGGGACGTCGACCAGGACCGGCCCGGGCCGTCCCGACCGGGCCAGCGCGAACGCCGCTTCGAACCGGCGCGGCAGCTCCTCGATCGTCTCCACCCGCCAGGCCGCCTTGGCGATCGGCGCCGCCATCGCCGCCACGTCGGTCTCCTGGAAGCCGAGCTGGCGGATCGGGCGCTCGAGCTTGCGCTCGTGGCGATTGACCTGGCCGGTGACGAAGACCGCCGGGGTCGAGTCGAAGTGGCAGCTGCCGAGCGCGGTCAGCAGGTTGATCGCGCCGGGACCGCTGGTCCCCATCGCGACGCCGGGGACGCCGTTCATCCGCGCGTGCCCCTCGGCGGCGAAGCCCGCCGCCTGCTCGTGGTGACAGGCGACGATCCGCACCTGGCCGTCGCGATGCAGGGCGTCGATCAGGTTGACGATCATGCCGCCCGCGACTTCGTAGACCGCGTCGACGCCCTGCGACGCGAGGAACTTCGCGATCCAGTCGGAGGCGCGCAACTAGTCGCGCTCCACCGCGACCACCGGATCGGCGTCGCCGACGCCGCCGCCCGCGGTGAGCACGTCGTGGAAGCTCTCGATCATGTAGTCGACCATCGCCTCGCTCAGCCCGGGGTAGACGCCGACCCAGAACACGTTGTCCATGACGAAGTCGGCGCCCTTCAGGTCACCGACGCGACGGTGCTCGGCGTTCAGGTAGGCGGGCTGGCGCACCAGGTTGCCGGCGAAGAGCAGGCGGGTGGCGATCTGGCGCTCGTTGAAGGCGCGCAGCACGGTGTCGCGGTCGACCGGGCACTCCTCCTTCAGCGCCACCGGGAAGCCGAACCAGCTGGGGTCCGACTGCGGCGTCGCCTCGGGCAGGATGAGGAAATCCCGCAGGTCTTCGAGCCCCTCGTAGAGGCGGCGGAAGTTCGCTTTGCGGGCGGCGGTGAATTCGTCGAGCTTGTCGAGCTGGGCGAGCCCGACGGCGGCCTGCATGTCGGTGAGCTTCAGGTTGTAGCCGACGTCGGAGTAGATGTACTTGTGGTCGTACCCGCGCGGCAGCTCGCCGAGCTGGTGGTCGAAGCGCTTGCCGCAGGTGTCCTCTTTGCCCGGCTCGCACCAGCAATCGCGGCCCCAGTCGCGGAAGGACTCGGCAAGCAGCTTCAGCAGGCCCTTGTTGGTGAGGACGCAGCCGCCCTCCCCCATCGTGATGTGGTGGGCCGGATAGAAGCTGACCGAGGCGAGGTTGCCGAAGGTGCCGACCGGCTTGCCGCGGTAGGTCGAGCCGAGCGCGTCGCAGCAGTCCTCGACCAGCCAGAGATCGTATTTCTCGGCCAGCGCGGTGACCGCGTCGAGGTCGAACGGGTTGCCGAGCGTGTGGGCGACCATGATCGCCCGCGTCTTCGGCGAGATCGCCTCCTCGAGCTGGGAGACGTCGAGGTTGTACGTCGGCACGTCGACGTCGACGAAGACCGGCACCAGGCCGTTCTGGATGATCGGGTTGACCGTGGTCGGGAACCCGGTCGCGCAGGTGATCACCTCGTCGCCGCGTTTGAGTCGTTTGGCGCCGAGCTTGTTCGAGGTGAGACAGGACAGCGCGACGAGGTTGGCCGAGGAGCCCGAGTTGACCAGGAGCGCGTGGCGCAACCCGTTGATCTTGGCGAAGCGCTTCTCGAACTTGTGCGCCCAGGGCCCGGTCGTCAGCCAGAATTCGAGCGACGAATCGACCAGGTTGACGATCTCGCGGTCGTCGAACACCCGGCCCGCGAAGCGGATCGGCGTCTCTCCAGGCTGAAAGTCTTCGTCGCCGAAGGCCGCATCGTGGTACTCACGGACAAGATCGAGGATCTGGCTGCGGAGCTCGGCGGCGCGCTGAGGATCAGGGCTCACCGTCATCCACGGTAGCAACCACGCGGACGTCGGCATGCGCCAGTTCGTCAGGCACCGCCTCGACCGGAACCCGCGGCCGGGGCGGGTTCAGGACCTGGCTGACGATGTAGGCCGGGCGCCGCTTGATCTCCTCGTACATGTGCGCCAGGTAGGAGCCGATCACGCCGAAGCAGATCATCTGCACGCCGCCGATGAAGAGGGCGACGACGATCAGGGTGGCGTAGCCCTTCGGCGCGGCGCTCGGATTGGTTATCCGCAGCACGATCTCGACGATCGCGGCGATCACCGCCAGCGTCGTCGTGATCGCCGCCAGCCAGATCATCAGGTCGAGCGGCGCGTAGGAGAAGGAGACGATCGCCCTCCGCGCCCAGCCCATGTTGGCGAGGAAGTTGTTCGAGGACTTGCCGAAGAGGCGCTCGGGGCGGTCGTAGGGGATGCCGATCTGGCGGAAGCCGACGAAGGCCCGCAGGCCGCGCACGAAACGATGGTTCTCCGGCATCTCGTTGATCGCGTCGACCGCCTTGCGGTCGAGCAGGGAGAAGTCGCCGGCGTCGACCGGCATCGGCACGTAGGCGGTGCGCTGGAAGACCCGGTAGAACGCCTTCCGCCCGGCGTTCATCAGCGCCGGGCCCTCGCGGGTGATCCGCTCGCCGTAGACGACCTCGTAGCCCTCCTGCCAGCGGGCGAACATCTCCGGGATCATCTCCGGCGGGTCCTGGAGGTCGCCGTCGAGGAGGATCACGGCGTCGCCGGTGGCGATCCGCATGCCGCTCGAATAGGCGCTCTGCGAGCCGAAGGCGCGGGTGTGGTGGACGACCGTGGTCCGCCGGTCGGTGGTCGCCAGGTCGGCCAGCACCGCCGGCGTCGGGTCCCCTTCCGGGCTGCCCGAATCGACGAAGATGATCTCCCAGTCGACGCCCATCTCGCCGAACACCTTGGTCAGGCGTTCGTGCATCACCGGGATCGATTGCGCCTCCCGGTAGCAAGGGACGACGGCGCTGAGCCTGATTTGATTCTCGGTTCCCATGCCCGAGCGGACCAATCTATCGATGCCCGTCCTGAGCCGCGTCGGCCTCGGCACCTGGGCTTTCGGCGGCGTCGGCTGGGGCCCGCAGGATGATCGCGACTCGATCGCGACGATCCGCCACGCGGTCGCCGCCGGCGTCGGCTGGATCGATACCGCGGCGGTCTACGGCGACGGTCATGCCGAGCGGATCGTCGGCGCGGCGATCGCCGGCCTGCCGGTAGCGGAGCGGCCGCTCGTCTTCACCAAGGCCGGGGTGAAGGTCGATCCGCAGAGCGGCTCGACCTTCCGCGACCTCGGCCCGACGTCGCTGCGGGCGGAGTGCGAGGGCTCGCTGGAGCGGCTCGGCGTCGAGCGGATCGACCTCTACCAGCTGCACTGGCCCGTCCCGGAGGTCGAAGCGGTCGAAGCGGCCTGGAGCACCCTCGGCGAGCTGCGCGAGGAGGGCAAGATCCGCTGGGCGGGGGTGAGCAACTTCGACCCCGCCCTGCTCGAGCGCTGCGCCCGGATCCGGCCGCTCGACGCCGCCCAGCTGCCGCTCTCGCTGCTGGAAGACGAGATCGTCGACTCCGAGCTGCCCTGGCTGGCCGAGCGCGGCGTGGCGACGATCGCCTACAGCCCGCTGGAGTCGGGGCTCCTCTCCGGCAGCTTCTCGGCGGAGCGGCTCGCGGCGCTCCCCGCGGACGACTGGCGCCGGCGCCGGCCGCGCTTCCAGAGCCCCGCGGTTGAGCGCGCCCTTCGCCTGGTCGAGCTGCTGCGGCCGCTCGCCGCCGAGCTCGGGGCGAGCGTGGCCGAGCTGGCGATCGCCTGGACCACCCACTTCGCGGGCGTCGCCGGGGCGATCGTCGGCGCCCGCACGCCGGCCCAGGTCGACGGCTGGATCGGGGCGGCGAGCCTCGACCTCGGCCCCGAGGCGCTCGCCAGGATTGCCGCGTCGCGCGCCGAAGCGGGCATCCGATGAGTTGGCGCCGGATCCAGGAGAGGGCAGCGGCCCAGCCCGCCGTGACCGCGATCGTCCTCTACGCGATCGTCGCCTGCGGCGCCTTCGTCGCCGCCTACTACGGCATCTTCTCCCAGTTCGCGCCCTACGACGACGAGGGCACGCTGCTGATCACGCTGAAGGCGTTCATCCACGGCGACCACCTCTACGCGGAAATCTGGTCGGTCTACGGGCCCTTCTACTACGAGCTCTTCGGCGGCATCTTCAAGCTCTTCGGGATCCCGGTCACCACCGACGCCAGTCGCACGATCGTCCTCCTCGTCTGGATCGGCAGCTCCGTCCTCTTCGGCGTGACCGCGCAGCGTCTGACCGGCCGCCTGGCCCTCGGCCTGACGTCGATGATCGCCGCCTTCGCCGCCCTCGGCGTGCTCGCCAACGAGCCGATGCACCCGCAGGGCCTCTGCGTGCTGCTGCTCGCCGTCTTCGCCCTCGCCGCGGTGAGCGGGCTCGGCGGGCGGGTCGGCTGGAGCGGGCTCCTCTGCGGCGCCCTGCTCGGCGCGCTCCTGCTGACCAAGGTGAACCTGGGGATCTTCGCGATCGCCGGGACCGCGGTCGCGGCGGCGGTGACGATCGAGCCGATCTACCGGCTCCGGTGGCTGCGCTGGGTCCTGGTCGCCGCCTTCCTGGTGATGCCGGTCGCGATCCTCTCCCACGATCTGACGCAGTCCTGGGTGCGGGAACTCGCGCTGCTCGAGGTGCTCGCCGGGCTCGCGGTGCTGATCGCCGCCCGCGTGATCCGCCCGACCCGCGGCGAAGACGACGGCGGGACCTGGCGCTGGGTGCTCGCCGCGATCGCCGGCTTCCTCGCCGCCTTCGTGGTGATCCTGGCGATCGTCCTGCTCACCGGCCCGTCTCCGTCCGCGGTCTACCAGGGGGTGGTCAAGGACGCTCTCGAGATCCGCAATTTCCTCGTCGTCCAGTTCATCTTCCCCGCCGGGGCGGCTCTGGACTGGGCGATCGCCGCGGTGGCCGCGGCCGCGATCGCGGCGACCGTGCGCCTCTCGCGGACGGATGCCGGCCGGGCACTCTGGACCGGCCTGGTACGCGCCCTGGTCGGCGTCGTGATCCTCTGCTCGGTCGCCCACATCGTCCCCGTCGGCCTGAACCCGCCGGCGGGCAATCCGGTGGTGTTGCCGATGCTGCTCGCCTGGATCGTGGCGATCCCGCCGCTCACCGCCGCCGAGCCGCCGTTCAAGCGCTTCCTGCGTGCGCTGCTGCCGCTGGTGGCGATCGCCGAGACGCTCCAGGTCTATCCCGTCGCCGGCAGCCAGGTGGGGATCGCCTCCGCCTCCTTCGTCGCCGTCGGGGCGCTCTGCGTGGCCGACGGGCTCACCGACCTGCGCGCCTGGAGCGAGGCGCGCCAGGGCGCCGCGGTCGGCAACCTCGCGGCCTCGACCGCGGTGCTGGCGATCGCCCTGCCCGCCGTGTTCGGCCTCAACGCGATAGTCCTTGCGGCCGGCGACAACCTGCATACCTACCGCGACCAGCCGGGGCTGGACCTGCCCGGCGCCGGGCTCATGCACCTCGGGCCGCCGCAGCACGAAGAGTACGACGGGCTGGTCGCCCTGCTGCACGAAAAGCATTGCTCCACCTTCGTCGGCTGGCCGAGCCTCAACAGCCTCTACCTCTGGGCCGGCCTGGAAGCGCCGCGGCCGACCATCCCCAACGGGTGGTTCTACGCGATGACCGAAGCTCAACAGCGGCTCGCGGTCGAAGAACTGCGCTCCTCGACGCGGCCCTGCGCGATCGTCAACGAAGAACTCGCGGCCGGCTACCTGAGGGGAGAACCCGTGCCGACGACGCCGCTGGTCGAATACGTGCGGCAGAACTTCCGCCCGGCCGCCCGGATCGGCCCCTTCGAATTCGAGGTGCCGAAGCCGTCGGCGACCGACGGCGGCTGAGCGCTCAGGAGCGGCGGGCGGGCGCGCGGCCGGTCCGCGGCTCGCGCACCTGGTAGTCGCCGCGGCTGAGGACCTTCTCCAGCCACACGTAGAGCACGATGAAGAGGTAGCGGCTGCCCATCTCCTTCATCTTCAGCTTCGCCTCGCCCGAGGTGCGGTTGGTCCAGGAGTTCGGGACGACGGCGAAGCTGTGGCCGCGGACGACTGCCTTCAGGGGCAGCTCGACGGTCAGGTTGAAGTGCTTGGAGAGCAGCGGCTGGACGGTCTCGATGACCTCGCGCCGGTAGGCCTTGAAGGCGTTGGTGGTGTCGTTGTAGCGGTGCCGGAAGAGCATCCGGATGAAGGTGTTGGCGAGGCGGTTGAAGACGTACTTGAGGCGCGGGTAGTCGTAGAGCGCGCCGCCGGGCATGAAGCGCGAGCCGAAGGCGCAGTCCCAGCCCTCTTCGAGCACGCGGACGTAGGCGATCAGGTCACGGGGATCGTCGGAGGCGTCGGCCATCACGATCGCCACCGCGTCGCCCTCGAAGACGTCGAGGCCCGCCCGGATCGCGTTGCCGAAGCCGCGTTCGTAGTGGGACTTGTGGACCCGCACGCGCGGGTTCTCGACCGCGATCGCGGCGATCACCGCTTCGGTCGAGTCTTCCGAGTCGTCGTTGACGACCACCACCTCGTAGTCGATCTCCGCCCCCTCCAGCGTGGTGACGATGCCCTCCACCGTGGCACCGACCGAGCCCTCCTCGTTCTGGGCCGGCATCACCACCGAGATCCTCATGCCGGGGCCGCCGTCCAGCGCTCGACGTTCTGCTCGTACATCTCCCGCAGGATCTCGTCGATCCCGTAGCGCAGCTCGAAGCCCGGGTAGTCGGCCTGGAACGGCTCCAGGTCGGAGATCCACCAGCGGTGGTCGCCGATCCGCGGCTCCTCGCCCATCGTCCACTCGAGCGTCTTGCCGGAAACCCGCTCGCAGACCTCGATCGCCTCCAGCATCGAGCAGTTGGAGAAGCGGCCGCCGCCGATGTTGTAGACGGCATGCGGGCGCGGATCCTTGCGGAAGGCGTCGAAGGCGGCGATCAGGTCGGCGCTGTGGATGTTGTCGCGGACCTGTTTGCCCTCGTAGCCGAAGACGGTGTAAGGCGTGCCGGTGACGGTGCACTTCATCAGGTAGGCGAGGAAGCCGTGCAGCTTCGCCCCGGCGTGCTGGGGACCGGTCAGGCAGCCGCCGCGGAAGCAGACGGTCGGCATCTCGAAGTAGTACCCGTACTCCTGCACCAGCAGGTCGGCGGCCGCCTTCGAGACGCCGAAGAGCGAGTGGGTCGAGGTGTCGATCGACATCGAGGTGTCGATCCCCTTGTGGTAGGGGTGGTCCTCGGGCAGCTCCAGCCGCTTCTCCAGCGACCGCAGCGGCAGCCGGTTCGGCGTGTCGCCGTAGACCTTGTTGGTCGAGGTGAAGATGAAGGGGGCGTCGATCGCGTGGGCGCGGGCCGCCTCGAGCAGGTTCAGGGTGCCGTTCGCGTTCACCCCGAAGTCGGTCTGCGGCTCCGACGCCGCCCAGTCGTGGGACGGCTGCGCGGCGGTGTGGATGACCAGCTCGACCTGGCCGGCGTGGTCGCGGAAGATCCGCTCGATCTCCGCCGCGTCGCGGATGTCGACGTTCTCCCACTTGAAGTTCGCGTGCTCGTCGACCAGGCGCCGGGTGACGTGCGAGGTCGAGGATTCGGGACCGAAGAACCGGGCTCGCATGTCGTTCTCGATCCCGACCACGTCGAAGCCCTGGCGGATGAAGTGGTCGACGGCCTCCGAGCCGATCAGGCCGCCGGCGCCGGTGATGATCGCAACGGGCACAGTGCTACTCCTTCCCCCCCACGGGGGCGTCGATTTCGAGCGCCGCGGCAATTCGCTCGGGGTCGCCGGCGATCCACTCGTGGATGTCGGCGAGCACCTGCTCGGCGCCGCGGCGGGGCCGCCACGGGTCGAGCTCGAACAGCCTCGCGCAGTCGGAAAGATAGATGGGAACGTCGCCCTGGCGCGTCTGCGCGACCGGGGTGATCGGCACCTCGTTGCCGGTCAATCGCCGGCAGATCGCCGTCGTCTCCAGCAGCGAGAGGCTGCACTCGCGGCCGCCGCCGGCGTTCACGGTGTGGCCGTCCCAGGCCGCCGGGTCGAGCAGCTGGCGCTCGACCAGGTCGACCAGGTCCTCGACGTGGAGGAGGTCGCGTACCTGCTTCCCATGCCCCCCGAAACCGATGTAGGAGAGCGGGTTGCGGAACTGGTGGGCGAGCATCCAGTGGGTGAATACCCCCTGGTCGACCTTTCCCATCTGCCAGGGCCCGGCGATCACCCCGCAGCGGTCGATCACCGCCGGCACGCCGAGGCCCCGGTACTCGGCGATCAGGAGCTCGGCGGCCAGCTTGGTCGCCCCGTAGAGCGTCCGCGCGCCCTCCAGCGGGAAGCGCTCGGAGATCCCGGCCGGGGACACCCCCGGCACGTCCTGGGCGGCGGCGAGCTCGAAGCGCGTCTCCGCCTCCTCCAGGTTCAGCTCCACCTGCGGCTCGACCGGGTAGACGCGGCTGGTCGAGAGGAAGAGGAAGAAGGCGCCGTCGCGCCGCGCCAGCTCGAGGCAGTTGTAGGCGCCGGTGAGGTTGGTGTGGACGAGGTAGCCGGTGTCGCCGTCGACGCCGCTCATCACCGAGGGCTCGGCCGAGCACTCGACGATCGCGTCGAGCTTCGGCAGCGCCATCAGGTCGGCGGGCTCGCGCACGTCGCCTTTGACGAACTCGACCCCGGCCTCCTCCAGCCGCGGCAGGTTCAGTTCGGAGCCGCGCCGGTAGAGGTTGTCGAGCGCGACGAGGTCCCACTCGGGATGCCGGCCGGCGAGCGAGACGGCAAGATTCGAACCGACGAACCCGGCCCCGCCGGTGATCAGGACCCTAGGCATGAATCGCGACGGTATCGCAGAGCCCCGCTTTCCAATCGCGCCGGAGACGCCCGGGCGCGGCGAAGCCCACGTCTGGCGGGTGGAGCTGCCTGCCGCCGGCGCGCGGGCGGCGGCCGGGCGGGCGTTGCGCCGGGTCCTCGGCGCCTACCTCGAAGAGCTCCCCGAGGCCGTCGCGCTGACCCCCGCCGCGGCCGGCAAGCCGGCCCTTGCCACGCCGCGCCCCGCGCTCTGCTTCAACCTCAGCCATTCGGGCGGGCTGGCGCTGATCGCCGTAGGCCCCGGCGGGACCGAGGTGGGGATCGACGTCGAGCGGGTGCGACCGCGCCGTGACCTGACGCGGCTGGCCGCCCGCTGGCTGCCCGGGGAGGACGCGGCGGCGGTGAGGGCGGCGGCTGACGAGGAGCGCGAGGCGGTCTTCTACGCCGCCTGGACGCGGCATGAGGCGCGGATCAAGTGCACCGGCGGCGGGCTCTCGGGGCCGCCGCCCGGTCCCGACGTGACCGCGCTGGCGCTGGCGGTCGATCCCGGCTACGCGGCCGCGCTGGCCACCGCGGCGGCGACGCCGATCCGCGTCCGCCGCTTCGAGTTCCCGGCCGGCGCAGGGCGCGCCGGCCCAGGCCCTAGGGGTGGGTCCGGCCGTGGGTGATGTGGACGAAGGCGCGCCAGGCGGGCTTGGCGCGGAAGCCGGCGCCTGACTTGAACAGGCCGACCGAGTCGCAGAAGGAGCACGATTCGGGCAGGTCCTTCCAGGAGAACCAGTAGACGGCTTTCAGGTCGAGCTTGTTGCGGTTCTTCAGCAGGTAGGCGTAGGCGCTCTTCAGTTCTTCGACCTGGCCCTGGACGCCGTGCTCGAAGGCGTTGATGTGGAAGTCGTTCTGCGAGCCCCAGCCCATCTCGGTGATGTAGAGCGGCACCCGGTCGTGGTTCTTGACCGTCACTTCGTGGAACTTTTCGACCAGTTCTTCGAGCTGTTCGGAGTCGATCGCGTACGGGTGCAGGGCGACGCCGTCGAAGTAGCTCTTGATGTTCGGCACCTTGTAGAGCTGTTCGAGGAATTCGTAGGAGGCCATCCCCCGCTTGGCGCCCGCGCTCGGTTCGCCGAAGAGGCCGGTGAGGATCACCTGGGCGCTCGGCTCGGCCTTTTTGATCACCGGAGTCGAGAGTTTCAGCAGCTTCGCGTAGTTGTGGGGGCTGACCGGGAAGGCGAAGTAGAAGAAGTTGGCCTCGTTCCAGACCTGCCAGGTGCGGATCGGCAGCGGCTTCGGGATCGGGGTCAGCTTGGCGCCTTCCAGTTCGTAGACCGGGCCGGCTTTCTCCCGTTCCTTTTCTTCGCGGATCGTCGCCGGCGCGTGCAGCTTCCAGAATTCGCCGCCCGGCCCGTAGCGTTCGACCGCCGCCTTGAGGAACGCGGTCCAGGCCTTGCGCTGGGTCGCGTTGGCGATCGGCAGCGTCGTTTCCTTCTTCGCCACCCACCGCGGCGAGCCGACGACGAAGGGCAGGACCGTCTCACCCTGCAGCGCCGCCTGTTCCACCACCGGATCGAAGGCGGCCCAGTTGTAGGCGCCCCTCTTGGTCGGGTTGATCGCGCCCCAGAGCATCGGCCAGCGGATCGTTTCGATCCCGCCGGCTTTCATGTACTTGACGTCCTTTTCGGTCAGAACCGTCTGCGGCGCGATGCCGAAGAAGCCCTTCGGCGCGCGCGGGGTCGACGCCGCCGAGGCGGGGGTCGTCGGCTCCTGCGAGAGGAGGTAGACGCCGCCTGCGAGGGCGACGAGGACTAGTGCTGCTGGGAGCAGGCGCCTCAAAGGAGTTGGACAGGGTAGCGGGATGCGTCGGTCGTCACGGGTCGGGGCAGTCTTCAACACGACTTCGCCCAAGATGTAGCGGAGTCGTGACGAGACTCAGGCGATGAAGGCGGCTACGACTTCGCCGTCGAGCGTGCGACCGGCCTCTTCCTCGAGGATCGAGATCGCGACGACCGGGGACGCCGGCTCGCGGTAAGGCCGGCGGGCGGTGAGCGCGTCGTAGCTGTCGACCACGGCGATGATCCGGGCGCCGAGCGGAATCTCCTCGCCGCGCAGCCGGTCGGGATAGCCGGTGCCGTCGATCCGCTCGTGGTGGTGGCGGACCATCGCGGTCAGCGCCGGATCCTCCAGCGAGGCGACCAGCCGCGCGCCGAAGACCGCGTGGCGCCGCATCTCCGCGAACTCGTCGGCGCTCAGCGCCCCGGGCTTCTCGAGGATTTCCGGCGAGACGATGATCTTGCCGACGTCATGGACGCGGGCCGCGCACTCGACCCGGGTGACCTCGCCAGGATCGAGGCCGAGGCGGGCGGCGACGAGGCCCCCCATCGCGGCCACCCGTCGACCGTGGCCGGCCGAACCCGGAACGCGCGTCTCGAGGGCGGTGACGAGCCCTCGCAGGCGGGCGTTCCAGGTCGGGCCTGGCCTGGGGACGCCAGGGGAGGTCGTCCCCGGGTGGATCTTGTCTGGACTGTCGAGCGCCTCCAACATCACGATGTGCCGTCCCGGCCGCCGGGACCGGGAACGCTCACAAGGTAAATATTGCCATTCTTACCTAGTTTTTGTATCGAACAGATGGCGAATTTGCGTATGAATCATGTTTGTCGAGCGATCTGGGCTTCCTGCGCGGGCTGGAAGGTGCGCCGGTAGGCGGTCGGGGTGGTCGCGGTGGCGCGGCGGAAGTGGTCGCGCAGCGAGGCCGCGTTGCCGAACCCGGCCCGCAGGGCGACGACCTCGACCGGCAGGTCGGACTCCTCGAGCAGGCGCCGCGCCTCCAGCACCCGGCGCGAGAGCAGCCACTGCAGCGGCGTAGTTCCCGTCTCGGCACGGAAGCGGCGGGCGAAGGTCCGCGGGCTGACGTTGGCGTGGCGGGCCATCGCGGCGACGGTCAGCGGCTCGGCGATCCGCTGCCGCGCCCACTCGCGGGTCGCCTCCAGGGAGGCGTCGGCGCCCGCCGCGGCCACCGTCTCCGGCTCGGCGAGGCGGGCGAATTGCGCTTGCCCGCCGTCGCGGTGCGGCGGCGCCACCATGTGCCGGGCTACGCGGTCGGCGCAGGCGGCCCCGTGGTCCTCCCTGATCACGTGCAGCGAGAGGTCGATGCCGGCGCTCATCCCCGCCGAGCTGAGCACCTCGCCTTCGTCGACGAAGAGCACGTCGGGGTCGACCTCGACCGCCGGGAAGCTCGCCGCGAGGTGAGGCGCGAAGGCCCAGTGGGTGGTCGCCCGGCGGCCGTCGAGGAGCCCGGCGCCGGCGAGGGCGAAGGCGCCGGTGCAGACCGAGAGCATCCGGGCGCCGCGGCGGGCGGCGGCGCGGAGCGCCTCGGCGGCCTCCTCGGCGAGCGGCGCGTAGACGCCGAAGTAGCCGGGGACGACCACCGTGTCGGCGCGCCTCAGCTCCCCCAGGTCGCCCTCGACCCCGATCTCGAAGCCGCTCGTGGTCGCCACCGGGGCGCCGTCGAGCGAGCAGGTGGAGAACTCGTAGTGCGGCCTCCCGTCCGCCGCCGCCGCGGACCCGAAAGCCTGCGCCGGCGCGGTCAGATCGAAGGCGACCGTCCCCGGCAGGCAAAGCGCCACCACCCGCCCACCGATGCGTTCGCACTTCTCACCGCTATGCGGGGAGTAGTGCGAACGCATCGGTGGGGGCATGGCAGAAATCTAGCGGAGATTGGCTTTCCTGCCAGTGGCGGGCGGGGACGGGAGGGGCGACGATGGGGTCATGCAGATCTCCGTGCTTGCCTTCCCCGGCCTTACCGCCCTCGACGCCATCGGGCCTTACGAGGTCCTCCGCTCGGTCCCTGACTGGCAGGTCTCCTTCGTCGGCAGGCAGCGCGGCGAGGTCCGCGCCGATTCCGGCAGCCTCGGGATCGCCGTCGATCACGACTTCGCCGAACGGCCCGAGCCCGACGTCGTCCTCGTCCCCGGCGGCGAGGGCAACCGGGCGCTGCTCGACGACGAGGAGACGCTCGACTGGCTGCGCCGCGCCGACGCCGGCAGCCGCTGGACCACCTCGGTCTGCACCGGGTCGCTGGTGCTCGGCGCCGCCGGCCTCCTCGCCGGCCGCAAGGCGACCGGCCACTGGCTCTACCTCGACCCGCTGCGCGGGTACGGCGTCGACCCGGTGGGCGGCCGCTGGGTCGAGGACGGCAAGTACCTGACCGCGGCGGGCGTCTCGGCCGGGATCGACATGGCGCTGCACCTGGTCGGCAAGGAACTCGGGCCGGAGGCCGCCCAGGCGATCCAGCTGGCGATCGAGTACGACCCCCAGCCGCCCTTCGACGCCGGATCCCCCGAGAAGGCCCCGCCCTCGGTGGTCGAGCTGGTGCGCGCCTACGAGCGCTCGCCGGCGCGCGGCTGACCCCCCGTCAGGAAGCGCCGGCGGCGGGAGCCTCCGCGGAGGAGGCCTTCTCGCCGGCCGCTTTCGCCGCGGCGAGGGTGACGGTCGAGCCGAGGACGCCGAGGGCGAGCGCGCCGAGCGCCGCGCCGGCGCCGGTCTCCTCGATCCCGAGCGCCCGGTCGACCGAGAGCGCGCCGGGCCCGCCGTCGACGATCAGGAGCAGGGCGGCGATGATCGTCAGGTTGTACTCGTAGCCGCCGCCGGAGGACCAGAAGCCGTTCTGCAGGTGGACGGTGCGGATCGCCGTCGTCATCGTGCCGATCAACGAGGCCGCGGCGGCCGGGGTGAAGGCGCCGAGGGCGATCGCGGTGCCGCCGAGGGTCTCCGAGAGCGAGGCCGCGTAGGCGTTGGCCCGCGGCGGGGCGAGGCCGAGTTTCTCCATCATCCCGGTGGTCCCGTCGATGCCCGGGCCGCCGAACCAGCCGAACAGCTTCTGGGTGCCGTGGCCGACGAACATGCCACCGATGAACAGGCGGGCGAGCAGACGGGCGAGCTTCATGCGCGTACCTCCGGGGGGAAGCCTCCGCGCCCTCGGCCGCCGGGCCGGGCGGACGGGCGCGCGAGAAACTGTTTACGGGGAAACTATTATGACCGACGGCTCAGGCCGGCGTCAGTCGCAGTACCCGCCACGGCCCCTCGCCGCACATCGGCTGGGTCTCCCCCGCCGCCCAACGCGGCTGGAGGTCGGCGTAGTGCGGGCTCGCCGGATGGCCCGACTCGCCGCTGAACATCTGCCAGCGCGAGCGGTCGGGGTCGGTCGGGTCGGCGACCATCCGCCAGCTCGGCGCCCAGACCGCCTTGTAGGGATCGTTGGGGTCGTAGGCGATCTGGCAGACCGTCTCCTGGGCGCCGCCCGCGCGGACCTGCCGGTTGAGCAACCGGTGCAGCACCGGGTTCGCCTGGCCGAGCGCGTGGGGGAACTCCATCTCGTGCACGTCGCCCCAGCGCCAGGCCTCGGGGTCGGGACCGAAGCGCTCGCCGAGGTCGTCGAGCGCGCCCGCCAGCGCCTCGACCACGAGGTCGTCCCAGGGCCTCCCGACCAGCTCCTCGTCGGCCTCCTCCCAGAGGTCCATCAGGTGCGAGTGCCACCGCCACGGCGAGGTGACGTGCGGGGTGAAGCCGTTGTCGGCACGGTCGAGCCAACGCTCGACCAGGTCGCGGTCGCCGATCGCCGCGCGCGCCACCTCGCGGCCGAGGCGCAGGAGGAAGGCCTGGTAGATCGTCCCGGCGACGGTGTCGACGTCGAGTCGGCCGTCCCAGGCGCGCAGCCGCTCGAGCGCGGCGCGCTCGCGCTGGCCGGGCGGGCGCAGGCGGGAGAGCCGCCGCGCCGCCTCGAGGCCCGGCAGCGAGACGACGTCGGTCTGCATCGCGGCAAAGCCGTCGAGGTCGTGCTTCTCCTTCGCCAGCAGCATTTCTTCGATCCGCCTGGCGCGGAAGCCGTCGAGCCATTCGGAGGTGATGTGGTGCGGGTAGTCGTCGCCGACGATCCGGTTGTTGGCGGTGACCAGGAAGCCCGACTCCGGATCGGTCACCTCCGGCAGCTCCTCGTAGGGGACCGTCCCCTCCCACTCGAACTCGCCGGTCCAGCCCGGCTTCGGCAGGTCGGCGACGACGCCGCGTCGGACCGGCAGCCGACCGATCAGCTTGTAGCCGATCGAGCCGTGGCGGTCGGCCCAGATCGCGTTCGAGGCGGGCGAGGTGTGGCCGCCGACCAGCTTCACGTACTCGGCCCCGGAGGTGACGTCGAGAAGGTCGAACATGCCGCGGAAGGCGGTCGGTTCGCGCAGCGTCTGCCAGGCGAGGGCGAGCGGCTCGGCGTCGTCGGCGCCGAGCGCCTCGTTGACGATCGGGCCGTGGTGGGTCTCGCGCACCTCCAGCGGGACCGGCGGGCGCCCCTTGACCTCGATCTGCTCGGTCCGCGTCGCCAGCGGCAGCCACTCGTCGCGGAAGAGGTAGCGGTCGCCCTCGATCCGCTCGACGAAGAGGTCCTGGACGTCGCCCATCACGTTGGTGATCGTCGAGCAGACGTCGTTGCCCTGGCCCATGTAGATGCCGGGCATGCCGGGCAGCGAGGCGCCGCGCAGGAAGCGCTCGCCGCAGCGCAGCTCGAGCTCGTGCCAGATCGGCGGCATGCTCGGCGGCAGGTGCGGATCGCCGGCGATCAGCGGCATCCCGGTCACCGAGCGCGCACCGGATACCGCCCAGTTGTTGGACCCGCTCGCCTCGGTGGCGAAGCCGAGCGCCCGCCGCACCGCGTCGATCTGCTCGACCAGCGGCAGCCCCTCGCCGTTCCACGCGGTCTGGTCGACGATCGGGTTGTCGCGCGGGTAGGCCGGGTCGAGGCGGGCGGTCAGCTCGGGACCGAGCGCCCGCACCATGTCGGCGCGCAGCAGCTCCCGCTCCCAGTTGGTGGAGAGGCCGAAGGCCAGCAGCTTGCCCATGCTGAGGATGTCGACCGGAGTCCACGGCTCCCACTCGAGCCCCAGCAGCCGCATCTCGAACGGCGGCGCCTTGGCCGCCGCGGCGCCCGCGTTCACCCCCGCGCAGAAGCGCTCCAGCAGCCCCCGCAGCTCCGCGTCGAGCTCCTCCGCCTCGCGCTCGGCGGCCCGGCGGATGCCGAGCGTGCGCAGCAGGCGGTCGACCGGCACGGTCGAGGAGCCGGCGAACTCCGAGAGCCGACCGCTCACCACCCGCTGGTAGAAGTGCATCTGCCAGAGCCGGTCCTGGGCATGGACGAACCCCTGGGCGAAGTGCAGGTCCCAGCGCTCCCCGGCCTCGACGTGGGGGACGCCCCAGCGGTCCCGCCGCACCGTCACCGGCCCCCGCAGCCCCGGCACGCCGAGCTCGCCCTCTTCCTTGGGCAGCGCCCGCCGCGCCAGCCGCTGCCAGGCGATCCCCGCCGAGGCGGCCGTGATCCCCACCCCGGCGACGCCCGCCAGCAACCCCGCCTTGGCCGCCCGCTTCACGTTCACCCCCGCCATCGGGACATCTTGGCAGACCCTGGCCGGCCGGCCAGTCGCTTCTACTCGACCAGGTCGAAGGGGAGGCGGCCGTCTCGCTCGAGCTTTTCGAGGTGGGCCTCCATCGCCATCGCCGCCATCGGCAGCAGCTCGACCGGGACGTCGTCCCAGGCCGCGGCGAGCAGGGCGGCGCGGGAGCGCTCGCCCTGCTCGAGACCGGCGAGGAGGCGGCGCTCGCGCATCATCCGGTGCTCGACGTATTCGGCCAGCTTCGCCTCCGGGTCGGTGATCCAGGGGCCGTGGCCGGGGCACATCAGCGAGAGGTCGGCCGCCTGCAGCAGGGCCAGCGAGTCGAGGAAGGCGGCGAGCGAGTTGCCGCCCGGCGGGACGATGGTCGAGCCGAGCCCGAGCACCAGGTCACCGCAGAAGCAGACCCCGTCGGCGGTCAGGAAGACGACGTGGTCGTCGGCGTGGCCGGGGGTGGCGACGGCGCGCAGGCCGCCGAACTCGTCGCCGTCCGCGGGGACCAGGACCTCGGCCTCCAGGAGGCCGGCGGCGTCGGTGTGGTCGCCGTGGGAGTGGGTGGCGAGGAAGGCGCCGATCCCGCCCCGCTCCTCCCCCGCCGCGAGGATCGCCGCGACGTGGGCCGGGTCCGCCGGGCCCGGGTCGATGACGAGGGAGGGGTCGGAGCCGTAGAGGTAGGTGTTGGTCCCCGACAGGGTCATCGGGCCCGGGTTGTCCGCGGTGAGGCGGGCGATCTCCGCGTGGCCGGGGGCAGGCTGCCAGTCCGCCATGCCGGCGGTCAGTCTTCGACCTCGGCGGCGATCGCCGCGCGGGCGTCGGCGGGCTCCAGCACCACCAGGTCGCCGGCGCCGCGCAGGATCTCCCGCACCAGCCAGGCCTTGCCCGCGTAGGGCAGCTCGACCACCACGGCGCCGTCGGCGAGCTCCTCGACCACGGTCCGCTCCTCGCGCAGCCAGCGGGCCCGCTCCGGCGAGACCCAGACGCGGGCCACCTCGGCGGCGGGGACTTCGCCGTGCGTCATCCAGCCCTCGACCCGGGCGAACTCCTCGATCTCGGGGCGCGGCTCGAAGTCCTCGTCGGTCAGGTCGGCTTCCTTGATCCGGTCGAGCTTGAAGTGGCGGACGCCGTCCTTCTTCAGGTCGTAGGCCTCGACGTACCAGCCCTCGCGCCCGTTCTGCAGGCGGTAGGGCTCGATCCGCCGCGTGTTCAGTTCGTCCTCGTTCTCCTTGTAATAGGAGAGCTCCAGCACCTTCGAGTCGGCGATCGCCTGGTTGAGGAGCCGCGCGACGCTGGCGTCGCCGCCGCCCGCGGGGACGATCTCGAGACCCTCCTCGGAGGGATCGTGGCCCAGCGCCTTGACGATTTTCTCGCGCGCCTTCTCCAGGTTCGACTGCGGCAGGTGGTCGCCGAAGAGGTCGATCGCGGCGATCAGCGCCTTCGCCTCCAGCGGCAGGAGGCGGGCCGGACGGGCGAAGTTGTCGCCGTAGGGCTCCGAGTCGACCTCGATCTCCTCGCCGAGGATTTCCGCGTAGAGCACGTAGGTGCCGCCGCCGAAGTTGACCACGTTCAGCAGCTCGATGTCCTCGCGCAGCTCGTCCTCGGTCAGCTCGAGCCGCTTGCGCAGATCCGCCACCTGCAGGCGTTCGCCGGCTTTCGCCGCTTCGATCAGCATCCCGGCGAGGGTGACCAGGCGGGCGAAGCGCTCCGGCCGGATCGCCGCGTCGCCGCGGCCGCCCGAGCGCGAGCGGCGGGGCGCGTCGCGCAGCGGCCGGTCGACCACCTTGGCGGGCTTGAAGCCGTTGTTGTGGCGGTCGCGCAGGGTGGCGAGCCGCGCCTCGGCCTCCTCGCGCAGGTCGTCGGGGGCCAGCACCTTGGCGTTGGCGCGCCAGCGCAGCGCCCAGGCGATCAGCTCGCGGTGCGAGGCGTAGTCGGTTTCGTAGATCTTGCCCTTGCCCGGCGCCTTGTCGGCGGATCTGGCGTCGCGCAGCTCCCCGTAGGCGCCGAAGTCGCGCTCGATCAGCCAGGCGATCCGCTCGCGGATCCAGATCTTCGCCCGCCCCTGGGTCTCCCCCAGCTGCCAGTCGGCGCGGCTGCCGTAGTCGCGGCGGTCGAAGTCCTCGGGCGGCGAGAAGTCGTGCTCGGCCTTGGTCGCGTAGCCGACCTTGCCCTGGATCCGGGAGAGGCGGAAGACCCGCACCGCGTCGCGCTCGTGCGCGTGGCCGATCAGGTAGAACTGCCCGCCGCGGAAGACCAGGTGGTAGGGGTCGACCTTGCGCTTCGAGGTGTCGCCGCGCTCCATCGTGAAGTAGGTGAACTCGATCGTCTTGCGGCGCGAGATCGCGGTCTCGATCTTCGACAGCCGCTGCGAGAGGTCGCGGCCCCCGGCGCTCGCCGTCATCGCCATCTCGACCGGCGCCCGCTCGCCCTCGGCCAGCGGGTTGGGATGACCCCAGGCGACCTGCTGCAGCGCCAGCCGCAGCGGCTCGGCGTAGGCGAAGCCGCCGTCGGTGAGCAGCAGGAGCGCGGTCGAGAGCGCCGCCAGCTCGTCGTCGGAGAAGGAGATCGCGTCGAGGTAGAAGTTCTCCGGCGGCAGCGAGTAGAGCTCCGCCTCGAAGAACCCCTCGCCGGGCTTCTCCACCCCGAGCTGGATGCCGAGGCTCTCCAGCTCGGCGCGGTCGGCGTAGAAGCGGCGCGCGAAGGCGTCGTCGTTCATGTCGCTGTAGCCCTCGACCTCGCGCTTGATCTCGAGCGCCGAAACCGGCCTCCCCTGAGCCATCAGGAACGAGATCAGCGAGAGCTGTCGGATCAGCTTCTCGGTGTCCTTTGCCACGGGTCGCAGGATAGTCTGCGGGCGCTTCATGGCACTGCTGCTCGCGCCGCTCCGCTGGCTTATTTCCTCGATCTTCCGGGTGGCGATCTTCGCCGCCATCCTCGTCGCTGCCTATTTCCTCCTGCTAAAGCCGGCAATCGACAGCGGCGAGAAGCAGGTAGGCCACGGCCTCCACTCGCTGGAGAGGAAAGCGAGCCCGAAGCGCCTCGCCCACTGCCTCGAGCACGCCGACGGCGACGTCGAGAAGATGAAGCGCTGCGCCCGGATCTTCTGAGCGGGGGTCCGGCGCCTCGCAGGCCGGCCTCCCCCCAGAGCCTTCAGCTGTTCCTTTTCCCTCCTCTTCCGAAGTAAGGAACAACGGAAGGGACCCGCCCTCCCGGCGGCGGCCCGGGCTGGCTGTGGCCGCCGCCGGGAGGGCGGGTCCGCGGGGAGGTGCGAGGGACGCAAGGAGCGGGCGTGGGACGCGGGGAGCCCGTGGAGGGACGCGGGAGCGCGAGGGGTCCCCGGATCTCGTCCCCGGGCCCCGTCCCCCACGTCCCTCCACGAGCCTCCCGGGCCTCCTATGCGCCGCGACGCGCTCTCGACTTTTTGGCCCCTATAGGGGCCAAAAAGTCGGTC
>DATJUK010000066.1:0-8184 GCA_035502495.1 Solirubrobacterales bacterium | reverse complement strand
CTCGCCGCGGTCTGCGAGGAGCTCGGCGTGCCGGTGGTCGGCGGCAACGTCTCCCTCTATAACGAGGGGCCCGACGGGCCGATCTACCCGACCCCGGTGGTGGCGATGGTCGGCGAGCTGCCCGACCCGGCGCGGACCGCGCCGGTGGGGTTCGCCAGGGAGGGCGACGCGATCGCCCTGCTCGGCCCCTTCGCCCCCACCCTGCAGGGCTCGGAGCTGGCGAAGCAGCGCGGTGAGCTGGCGGCGGGGCTGCCGGAGCCCGACGTCGCCGCGGTCGCCGCCGCCTGCGCGCAGGTGCGCGACGCGGTCCGCGCCGGGCGCGTCGCCTCCGCCCACGACGTCTCCGACGGCGGCCTCGCCTGCGCCCTTGCCGAGTCGGCGATCGCCTCCGGCCTCGGCTGCCGCGCCGACCTGCAGGATCTGCGCGAGCGCGGCTGCTCGCCCGAGGAGGCGCTCTTCGGCGAGGGCAGCGGCGGCTTCGTCCTCAGCGGCGAGCGGGCCGAGCTGGAAGCGCTCGGCGCCTTGGTGATCGGCGAGGTCGGCGGCACCACGATCGAACTCGCCGCCGGCGACCGCAGCCTGGTGATCGGCCTCCTCGACGCGACCGAGGCCTGGCGCTCGCTCGATGCCCGCGCCGAATCGGTAGCCGAGCCGCCCGCCGACGCCTGACGTCCGGCTCCGCGACACCCGATCGACCCGGACCCAATCGCCGGGCCGCGGCGACGCCGGGCTCATCGTCACCTCCTCGCGCGGGGAGCCGACACAGGGAACGGGGCCTTCCGTCGCAGTTCCCACCGCTCAGATGCACGTGACCGACTTTTTGGCCCCTATAGGGGCCAAAAAGTCGAGAGCGCGTCGCGCCCCGCGGGTCTTGGCTCGCCTGTCGGCGGCGGCCACGGTTGGCGGGGGCGGGGGCCGTGGTTGGCGGGGGCCGGGGCCGGGGGGCCGGCGGCGGGGCGGCGGGGCGGCGGGGCGGCGGGGCGGCGGGGCGGCGGGGCGGCGGGGCGGCGGGGCGGCGGGGCGGCGGGGCGGCGGGGCGGCGGGTGATGCTGGCCCTCGGGCGCCGGCGCCATTCGTTCCCGAAAGTGCGCCTGACCAACCGTTTAGCCCACGTTTAGCGTTCGCACGCCGCGGGGAGTCAGAGAGCGGGTCCTCGGCCTGGGGGCCGGGAGTCCGTCTATGGGAGAAAGACTCGAAACCCGCCGGGCGAAGCGTGTGCTGGCGGTGGTCCTTGCCGCCGCCCTCGCGGGCGTGGTGCTGAGCGCCTGCGGCGGATCGAGCGGCGGGCCGCCGCAGCTGACCTTCTTCGTCGCGATCCAGCCCGGCGGGACGATCGAAGCGACCGCCGAACGGTGCACCAAGGAAGCCGACGGCAGGTACACGATCAAGCCGGAACTGCTGCCCAACGACGCGAGCCAGTCGCGCGAACAGCTGGTCCGCCGGCTGGGGGCGAAGGACTCCTCGATCGACATCATCGGCCTCGACGTCATCCTCACCAGCGAATTCGCCAACGCGGGCTGGATCGCGCCCTGGACCGGCAAGCTGAAACAGGAGGCCTCGAAGAACGTCTTCCCGAGCGTGCTCCGGACGGCGACCTACGAAGGCGAACTGTACGCGTCCCCGTTCAACACCAACACCCAGCTGCTCTGGTACCGCAAGGACCTGGTCCCGAAGCCGCCGGAAACCTGGGACGAGATGATCGAACAGGCCGAAGGACTGCCCGAAGCGGGACAGATCCAGGTGCAGGCCGAACGCTACGAGGGCTACACGGTGTGGGTCAACGCGCTGATCGAAAGCGCCGGCACCTCGATCCTCAAGGGCCCCGAAGAAGTCGAACTCGAACAGCAGCCGACCGAAGAAGCGCTGGAAGTGATCGGCCGTCTCGCCCACTCCTCCGCCGCCTCGCCGGAACTGCCGACCTCGAACGAGGACTCGGCGCGGCTGGCCTTCGAGGCGGGCAAGGCGGCGTTCATGACCAACTACACCTTCGCCTTCGCCAGCGCCAAGGAAAACGCCCCTGAAATCAACGAAAACATGGGGGCGGCGCCGTTCCCGCGGGTGAACTCGAACCCGGCCAAACCGCCGCTCGGCGGCTTCAACCTGGCGGTCAGCGCCTACTCCGGCCACCAGAAGCAGGCCTTCGAAGCGGCCCTCTGCCTGTCCGGCGAAAAGAGCGAGGAAACCGCCGTCGAACTCGACGGGCTGCCGCCCTCACACGAGAACCTCTACGCCGGCAAGGTGGTGAAGAAGGCCTATCCCGGCTTCGCCGAGCTGGTCCGCGAAGAGGTCGAAGCGGCGGGGCCGCGGCCGGTGACCCCCGCCTACCAAGACGTCACCTCGGCGATCCAGCGGGCCTTGCACCCGCCGGAAAGCATCCCCGCCGAAGGCGTCGAAGGCAAGTACGACGAACTGAAGGAAGACCTCGAACAGGCGGTCAAGAGAGAAGGCCTGCTGTGAGCTCGCGGACCAGGTCGGAACGCAAACTCGCCTGGATGCTCTGCGCCCCGGCGGTGGTGGTGATGCTCGCCGTCACCGCCTACCCGATCGTCTACGCCTTCGTCCTCTCGCTGCAGAAGCTCGACCTGCGCTTCCCCGAACAGACCGAATTCATCGGCTTCGCCAATTACGGCACCGTGCTGAGCTCCGAACTGTGGTGGCTCGACGTCTGGAACACGGTGGTGATCATGGTGATCTCGGTGGCGATCGAGCTGGCCCTGGGGATGGTGATCGCGCTGGTCATGCACCGGGCGATCTTCGGCCGCGGCGTCGTCCGCACGGTGGTCCTGATCCCCTACGGGATCATCACCGTGGTCGCCGCCTTCGCCTGGCAGTTCGCCTTCGCCACCGAATCGGGCTTCGTCGACAACCTGCCGTTCATCGCCGACGAAAAAAACTGGTTCGGCGGCCACATCTCCTCGCTCGCCGTGATCATCATGGCCGAGATCTGGAAAACGACGCCGTTCATGGCGCTGCTGCTGCTCGCCGGACTGGTGACGATCCCGGACGAGCTCTACGAGGCGGCGCGGGTCGACGGCGCCTCGGCGTGGCAGCGGTTCGTCAAGATCACCCTGCCGCTGATGAAGCCGGCGATCCTCGTCGCGGTGCTCTTCCGCACGCTCGAGGCCTCGCGCGTCTTCGACTCGATCTTCATCATGACCCGCGGCGCGCAGAACACCGAATCGGTCTCGATCCTCGGCTTCAACCAGCTGATCAACCGGCTGAACCTCGGGCTCGGCTCGGCGATCTCGGTGTTGATCTTCGTCGGCGTGGTGTTGATCGCCTTCGTCTTCATCAAAGGCTTCGGGGTGAAGGTCGAGGAAGGGCGCCCGGGAGGCTGAGATGAAGGTAGGAGCCCGCGAGTACTCACTGTGGACGATCGCGATCGCGCTGGTGCTGATCTTCGCCCTGGTGCCGGTGCTGTGGCTGCTCTCGATCTCGTTGAAGCCGCCGAGCGAGATCACCGACCAGCGCCTGATCCCCGCCCACGTCTCCTTCGACAACTACAAGTCACTGTTCGAAGGCGGCTGGAGCGGGCCGTTCCTGCGGCCGCTGATCAACTCGATCGCGATCGCGCTGATCACCACCGTGGTGGCGATCGTGCTCGCCTCCTTCACCGCCTATGCGATCGCCCGGCTCGAATTCCCGGGCAAGCGGGTGATCCTCGCCGGCGCCCTGGCGATCGCGATGTTCCCGCCGATCTCCACCGTCGGCCCGCTCTTCGACATGTGGCGGGCGCTCGGCATCTACGACACCTACCTGGGCCTGATCATCCCCTACCTCACCTTCAGCCTGCCGCTGGCGGTGTACGTCCTCGTCGCCTTCTTCCGCGAGATCCCCTGGGACCTCGAGCAGGCCGCCCAGGTCGACGGCGCCACCCCCTGGCAGGCCTTCCGCAAGGTGATCCTGCCGCTCGCCGCCCCCGGCGTCTTCACCGCCGCGATCCTCGTCTTCATCTTCTGTTGGAACGACTTCGTCTACGCGATCTCGCTGACCTCGTCGGACAATTCGCGCACCGTCCCCGCGGCGCTCGCCTTCTTCACCGGCGAATCGACCTTCACCGAACCGACCGGCTCGATCGCCGCCGCGGCGATCGTGGTGACGATCCCGATCATCGTCTTCGTCCTCATCTTCCAGCGCCGCATCGTGTCGGGACTGACCGCCGGCGCCGTCAAGGGATAAAGGAGCCCCGCAATGGCAGAGATAGTCCTCGATGGTGTGACCAAGGTCTTCGACGACGGCTACGAAGCGGTCAAGGACCTGAACCTCGACATCGCCGACGGCGAGTTCGTGATCCTCGTCGGCCCCTCCGGCTGCGGCAAGTCGACGGCGCTGCGGATGATCGCCGGGCTCGAGGACATCTCCAGCGGCGAGCTGAAGATCGACGACGAGGTGGTCAACGAGCGCTCGCCGAAGGATCGCGACATCGCGATGGTCTTCCAGAACTACGCGCTCTATCCGCACATGACCGTGCGCGAGAACATGGGCTTCGCGCTCAGCCTGGCGGGCGTCGACAAGGCCGAGATCGACCGCAAGGTGGAGGAGGCGGCGAAGACCCTCGACCTCACCCAGCACCTCGACCGCAAACCCGCCAACCTCTCCGGCGGCCAGCGCCAGCGGGTGGCCATGGGCCGGGCGATCGTCCGCGACCCGAAAGTGTTCCTCATGGACGAGCCGCTCTCCAACCTCGACGCCAAACTGCGGGTGCAGATGCGGACCGAGGTCGCGCGCCTCCAGTCGGACCTCGAAACGACGATGATCTACGTCACCCACGACCAGACCGAGGCGATGACGCTCGGCGACCGGGTCGCGGTGATGCGGGCCGGGGTGCTGCAGCAGGTCGGTTCGCCGGACGAGCTCTACACGCGGCCGAAGAACCTCTTCGTCGCCGGCTTCATCGGCTCGCCGGCGATGAACTTCCTCCCCGCCGAGATCTCCGACGGCAAGATCAGGCTGCCGCTCGGCGAGGTCGACCCGGCCCAGGTCGACGGGCTCGGCTCGGTCCCCACGGGCAAGGTGATCGCCGGGATCCGGCCGGAGAACTTCGAGGATGCCGCGATCGTCCAGGACTCGACCAAAGGCGAACGGGGGATCACCTTCGAGGCCGACATCGACCTTGGTCGAGTCGCTCGGCTCCGACCTCTACGCCTACTTCCACATCGAGTCCGAAGGGGTGCAGTCGGAGCTGCTCGCCGACCTGGTCGGGGAGCGGCTGGCCGAGACCGGCGCGGCCGGCCTGCGCGAGGGCGAGGAGCAGATCGTCGCCCGGCTCGAGCCGACCTCGAAAGTGCGGCGCCGACAGAAGGCGCAGCTCTGGGCCGACACCCGCAAACTGCACCTCTTCGACCCCGACAGCGGCGAGCGGATCTAGATCGTCGCCCCCTGGCGGGCGCCCCGCCGACATGAGAGCGTGCGGAGGAACTCGTCCTCTCCCTGCCCACAACGTCGGAAGGACCCACGGTGCACATTCGCGGAAGACTCACCTACGCCAACGTCATGGCCACGATCGCCGTCTTCATCGCCCTCGGCGGCGCGAGCTATGCGGCGGTCAAGCTGCCCAAGAACTCGGTCGGCACGAAGCAGATCAAGAAGGAAGCGGTGACGGCGGCGAAGATCAAGAACGGCGCCGTGACCGGAAGCAAGGTCAACCTGGCGACCTTCGGCGCGGTCCCGAGCGCCACGCACGCGACCACCGCCGACAACGCCGGCCACGCGGAGACGGCGGCCACCGCCGGGGGCGCTCCCCCGACCGGAGCCGCCGGCGGCGACCTCACCGGCACCTATCCCAAACCGACGCTCGCGGCCAAAGCGGTGGGCACCTCGAACCTCGCCGACGCCGCCGTGACCACGTCGAAACTGGCTCCCGCCGCGGTCGCCTCGACCAACCTGGCGGCCGGCGCCGTCGACGCCGCGAACCTCGGCAGCATCACCGAAGCCACGGCCCTCTACACCGGCACCGGCATCATCCACGGCCCGTCGAACCTCAACGAACTCGAAGTCCAGTGCCCGACCGGCACGCGCGTGATCTCCGGCGGGTTCCAGTCCGGGACGATCACCGACTTCAACCCTTCGGCCAGCTACCGGAAGGGCAACGGCTGGGTCGCCCAGGGCTACATTCCCAGCGGCACCGTCACCGTCGAGGTCTTCGCCTACTGCCTCGGCTGACGCGGCACCTGGGCCGGTAGCGCGGGACGGCGGCTACTTCTTCTTCGCCGGCTTCGGGGGCTTCACCGTGACGGTGCGGGTGACCGTCTGGGATTCCCCCTGCGCGTTGGTGGCGACGATGGTGAGGGTCGCCGTCAGCTTGTGGGCCTTGGCCAGCTTGGCGCGGGCCTTCGAGTTGAGCGTCAGCTTCAGCGACGCCGATTTGCCGCTCGGCACCGTCGTCTTGCCGGCGCCGAGGACCACGGGCTTCTTCGCCTTGCCGCGCGTGGCCGAGGCGCGGGCGGCGCCGGCCGGCAGGGTGAGGGTCTGCGTGGTCCCCGCGGTCGGCGGATTGGTGGCCTGGCCGAGGGTCAAGGTCTTGCCGTTCGCCCCCGGGCGGAAGGTGTCGCCGCCGAGCTTCACGCCGCCCTTCGGCGCCGGGCCGGGCGTCGGCGCGGGGGCCGGGGCGGGCGCGGGGGCCGGGGCGCCGCCGAGGTTGAACTGGGCCATCACTTCGAAGCCGCCGGGGTCGACGCTCGGGGTGAACTCGCCGTTGGTCGCGGTCGGGGCGGGGAAATAGGCTTCGTCGACCTCGAAGGAGCTGGGGTTGGTGAGGGACGTCTGGCCGGTGTAGCGGAGCGGCAGCGAGGCGCCCGGGGTGAGGACCGAGATCGCCGCGATGTCGCCGAACGAGGTTTCGCCGGGGTGTTCGAAATTCGCCTCCTTGGTGTTGGAGACGGCGAGGTTCTGGGGCACCGTCGTCACCTGGTTGGCGGGGACGGTGAAGGTCGGGCCGAGCGCTTTGACCTGGCAGCAGATGAACTGCGGCATCGACGGGTTGTTGTTCGCCGAGAGGGCCGAGGTGAGGATCACCACCTGCATCGTCCCCGGGTTCGCCATCGCCGGCAGGGTGACGCTGGTGATCGTCCCCGAGCCGCCGGTGACCGGCAGCGGCGCGATGTCGCTGCCGACGCCGGCGTGACTCCACCACCAGGTGCAGGTAGGAGCGCCGTGGAAGTACGGGCCGGCGGAGTTTTCGCAGGTCAGGCCGGGGGTGACGGCGCCGTTGGGGTTGCCGCCGAACGGGGTGTCGGCGCCCGCCGTGGCGGCGGCCACGAGGAAGGCGCAGGCGACCAGTGCCGCCGCGGTCAGGGCGCGGCACCGCAAGGATCGGACGGGGACACCGACGTGCACGAGAACCAGTCTTACCTGCCTCGGGTCCCGCCGGCAAGGCGCAAAAAAGTTCCGACTACGCGGATTTGGCGTAGGCATGAGCCGGCCTCGCCCGCTGCTACCCTCCGCTGGTAGGCGTCGGCAGTCCACTTGCGCCTGCGCGTCACGTCGTCTCTACCTTGCGAGGAAAGCGCGCTCCTTGACCACCTTCGAGCGGTTCCCGGCTGACCGCGACGGCCCGCGTGACGAATGCGGGGTCTTCGGCGTATACGCGCCCGGCCACGACGTCTCCCGGCTCGCCTACTTCGGGCTCTACGCGCTGCAGCACCGCGGCCAGGAGTCGGCCGGGATCGCCACCTGCGAGGGCGGCCACATCACCACCCTGCGCGACGCCGGGCTGGTGTCCCAGGTCTTCGACGAGGAGAAGCTGCGGGCGCTGGAGGGCGACATGGCGATCGGCCACGTCCGCTACTCGACCACCGGCGGCGGCTCCTGGGAGAACGCCCAGCCGGTCTGGCGCGACGACGGCCGCGAGGTCGCCCTCGCCCACAACGGCAACCTGACCAACGCGGTCGAGCTGTGGGGGGAGCTGAAGGGGCGCGGGATCGACTTCCGCGGCACCTCCGACTCGGAGATCATGGCGGCGCTGCTCTCCTCGCACGGGGGCAAGACGATCGAGGACGCGGTGGAGCAGGTGATGCCGCGGCTGGAGGGCGCCTACTCGACCGTGGTGATGACCAAGCACGCGATCGTCGCCTTCCGCGACCCGCACGGGATCCGGCCGCTCAGCCTCGGCCGGCTCGGCGACCGCTTCGTCGTCGCCTCGGAGAGCTGCGCCTTCGACATCATCGGCGCCGAGCTGATGCGCGA
>DATJUK010000065.1:0-19077 GCA_035502495.1 Solirubrobacterales bacterium | reverse complement strand
AGCGCTCATATAGAGCGCTTTTCGGCCCATCAACCCGGGGCTGCCTTGGAAGGGTCAGGAGGTGCCCCTCTTCCTGACGGCTGCGTGACGTTTGTGGCGTCTTCCTCACGGACCCGGCGCCGATCGTCACGGCGCCGCGCCGATCCCACGGGCTCCCCGCCGCTCGCCCGAGCCATTGGCCGCCCCCCATGACCCGGCCATTTCGGAGGCGGCCACAGCCTGCCCGGGCCGCCTCCGAAATGGCCGGGTCCCTTGACCGTCCTTTCGACCCGCCCCCGTCCCTTCACCGTCCCCCGGAGCTCCCGCCCCGCCTCTAGCGCGGTGGACGCAAGGTCCAGGCGAAGCGACGCTTCGGCGGCAGGCCGGTGCTCGAGGCCGCCTCGGGCGGTGGCTCGCCGCGGCGTTCGGCGGCGAGGAAGCGCAGCAGGACGGTCGGGACGAAGGCGAGCTCCTCCGCCGGCAGCAGCGAGATCTCGAGGCCGATCCGGTCCTCTTTCTCCTGGCTCGGGCGGAAGCGCAGTTCGGCCACCATCCGCGCCACCTCCGCTTCCAGCCGCCGCTCGTCCGCCTCGCTCAGCGCCATCGGGGCGAGCTTAGCCGGGGACGGCGCCGCGGCGGGGAGCCGGCGCTCAGTCCTCGGGGCGCTCGGCGAAGATGTCGCCGATCCGGTCGAGGACGCGGCCGGCCACCCGCAGCTCCTCCTCCTCGACGCCCTCCAATGCCTCCTCCCAGCGGCGCCGCCAGAGCGCCTTGCGCGCTTCCACCTTGCGCTTGCCGCGGCGGGTCAGCTTGACCACGACGAGCCGGCGGTCGGCCTCGGAGCGGCTGCGCTCGACCAGCTCGGCGGCGCAGAGGTTGTCGAGCATGCCGGAGACGGTGGCGGCGCTCGCCCCCACCACCTCGGCCAGTTCCCCGGCGTGCAGGGGGCCGCGGACGCAGAGCTCGACCAGCAGCTCGAACTGGGCGTGGCCGATCTCCTCGCCGCGGTGGGTGTCGCGGCCGCGCATGCTGCGCAGGCTGCGGAAGGCGCGGCGGAAGGCGACGCCGAGCTCGGTGATCGCCTCCTCGCGGCCGGCCTGCTCGGCGCGCTTCTCCCCCGCCCCCCGGCGGGAGGCGAGCTCAGGCACCGAGCGGCTCCACGAACTCCTCGGCGATCTCGACCTCCTCCGCCTCGGCCGCGGTCGGCGCGGCGCCGCGCGGGCCCTCGGCGCGAAGCAGGACGAGCACCGGGATCAGCGAGGCGGCGCAGATCCCGAGCGCCCACCAGTAGGCGGTGCCGAAGGCGTCGGCGAGCTCGGCCGGCCCGTGGGCACCGTCGCTCGCCCGCTGCAGGACCACCGCGAGGACGGCGGTCCCGATCGCGCCGCCGACCCGCTGCAGCACGTTCATCTGCGGGGTCGCGTCGGAGAGCTGGTCGGTGCGCAGCGCCGCGAAGGCGACCGTCGTCGTCGGGATGAAGGAGAGCCCGATGCCGACCCCGCGGACGAAGAGCACCAGGGAGATGAAGGCGATCGAGGTGTCGGCGCCGATGAAGGCGAGCGGCAGCGAGCTGATCGTCAGCACCGAGACGCCGACGAAGGCGACGCGGCCGCCGCCGAAGCGGTCGGTCATGCGGGCGATCCAGGGGGCCACCAGCAACATGCCGAGCCCCTGCGGGCCGACCAGGAGGCCGGTGAGGATGACGCTCTCGCCGCGGACCTGCTGGTAGTAGAGCGGCACCAGGATCATCGCCCCGAAGAGCGCGGCGCCGAGGCCGAAGGTGGTGAGCGAGGCGGCGGCGAAGATCCGGTTGGCGTAGAGGCGGACGTCGAGCAGCGGCCGCTCGGCGCGCAGCGCGTGTCGGCCGAAGACGACGGTCAGCAGCAGGCCGCCGAGGATCGGCCAGACCACGGTCGGCGCGGTGAAGCTTTCCCGCGTCGCGATCTCCGACAGCCCGTAGACGATCAGCGGCATGCTGGTGGCGAGCAGGAGCAGGCCGAGCCAATCGAGCTTGCCCGCCTCGCCGAGGTCGGAGTGCGGCAACAGCCGCCAGCCGAGGATCCCGGCGACGATGCCGATCGGCACGTTGACGAAGAAGATCCAGGACCAGTGCAGGTTCTGCAGGATCAGGCCGCCGACCACCGGGCCGAGGATCGGCGCCAGCATCGCCGGCATCACCACGATCCCCATCACCCGGCCCATCCGCTTCGGCCCGGCGACCTCGGCCATGATCATCTGGGCGACCGGCATGATCATCCCGCCGCCGACCCCCTGGAGGACGCGGAAGAGGATCAGCGAGGTGCTCGATTCGGCCAGGCCGCAGAGCGCCGAGCCGAGGGTGAAGAGGCCGATCGAGGCGAGGTAGACGCGCTTGGCGCCGAAGCGCCGCGCCGCCCAGCCGGTCAGCGGGATCACCGCGGCGAGTGCCAGCAGGTAGCCGGTGGCGACCCACTGGATCTGGGCGATCGTGCTGTGCAGGTCGCGGCCGAGGGTGTCGAGCGCGACGTTGACGATCGTCGTGTCGAGGATCGACATCGTCATCCCGAGGATCACGACGCCGGCGATCTTCCAGACGTAGGGCTCGATTCGCTCAGACATTCGGGACCGAAAGATTAGGGACCGAACCGCTTTCGCGCGTTTCGGCGCCCCCGCTGCCGCCGCGGTCCGCCTCTTTAGAAATCCCTTGGCAACTCTTTAGGAAGTTGTTCACGCTCGTTTAGGGAGCGCCGAGCCGCGGGCGCCAACCTGGCTCCCATGCTTCAGCGAAAGAGAAGTCACGCGTTCGGCTCCGCCCTCCTGGGCGGGGCGATCGTCGCGGTCGCCGGCCTGCTCGCACTCGCGACCGGGCTTGTCTCGACCGGCGGCGGTTCAACTTCTACCCGGAGCGGCGGCGTCGTCGCCTCCGGCGCCACCCCGGCCGCCGCCGTCACCAAGGGCGAAGCGAGCGGCAACACCATCAACCAGATCTACAAGGCCGACGCGAACGGCGTCGCCTTCATCGAATCGAAGCTCGCCGAAGGCGTCGCCTCCGGCTCCGGCGTCGTCCTCGACGACGAAGGCCACGTCCTCACCAACAACCACGTGATCGAAGGGGCGAGCGAAGTCACCGTCTCGCTCGAATCGGAAGGTCAGATGTACCCGGCGACGGTGGTCGGCACGGAACCGAACTCCGACCTCGCGCTGCTGAAGGTCGAAGCTCCGGCGTCGAAGCTCCACCCGCTGACGCTGGGTGACTCCGACCAGGTCGAAGTCGGCGACCCGGTGGTCGCGATCGGCAACCCGTTCGACCTGCAGCGGACCGTGACCAGCGGCATCGTCTCCGCCCTGCAGCGTGAAATCCAGGCGCCCGACGGGGTGACGATCGACCACGTGATCCAGACCGACGCGGCGATCAACCCGGGCAACTCGGGCGGGCCGCTGATCAACGCGGCGGGCGAAGTGATCGGGATCAACTCGCAGATCGCCACCGGCGGCTCCGGCTCGGAGGGCAACGTCGGCATCGGCTTCGCGATCCCGATCAACACGGCGAAGGAAGAGATCGCCCAGCTCGAGTCCGGGACCGCCGACGAACACGGCTTCCTCGGGATCAGCGGGGCGACGATCACCCCCGAACTCGCGCAGGCCTTCAACCTGCCGGTCGAAGAAGGTGTGCTCGTGCAGCAGGTCGAGGAAGGCGGGCCGGCAGCGGCCGCCGGGATCCAGGGAGCGACCACTGCGGCGAGCGTCGAAGGGACCGAATTCGGCCTCGGCGGCGACATCATCACCGCCGTCGACGGGGAACCGATCGCCTCGACCGAAGCGCTGGTCGAACAGATCTCCGACGCCCACGCGGGTGAAAAGGTCGAACTGACCGTGATCCGCGAAGGCCAGACCGCGTCGGTGAGCGTGACCCTCGCCGAACGCCCCGCCGGCTCGGCGGGCTAGACGGTGGGCGTGCCCAGGGACGCGCCCCCCTCCGAAGCCACCCATCACGCCCGGCGCCCCTCGAGTCCGGTGAGGGGCGCCGGGGTGCTTCGGCCTTCCCGGCAACTAGGGTTGCGGCCTCGATGGAGGCCGCTGCCGTCACCGGACTGAGCGAGTCAGAGGCGGCGCGGCGCCTGCGCGAGGCCGGGACGCCGCACGAGCCGCCGACCAGCCGCTCCTACGCCTCGATCGCGATCGCCAACACCTTCACGGTGTTCAACGCGATCCTCGCCGGGTTCGGGATCGCGACGATCATCTTCGGCAATCCCAAGGACGCGCTCTTCCTCGGCATCCTCGTCGCCAACGTCGCGATCGGGACCTTCCAGGAGGTGCGCGCCAAGCGCACGCTGGACAAGCTGGCCGCGCTGGTGGTGGCGAAGGCGACGGTGGTCCGCGACGGGGCGCCGCGCCAGGTGGCGGTCGAGGAGGTCGTGGTCGGCGACCTGGTGCGGGTCGCGAGCGGCGACCAGATCCCCGCCGACGGCACCCTGGTGCGGGCCGACGGGCTGGCGCTCGACGAGTCCGACCTGACCGGCGAGTCCGAGCCGGTGGTGCGGCGGGTCGGCGACGAAGTGCTCTCCGGCTCCTTCGCGGTCGAGGGCGAGGGGGACTTCGAGGCGATCGCGGTCGGCGCCGACAGCCACGCCGCCAAGGTGACCGCGACCGCGCGCGCCTTCCGTCATCCGCGCTCGCCGCTGGAGAAGGCGATGGACCGCCTGCTGATCATCATGGTCGGCTTGATGGTGCCGCTGGCGGTCGGGCTCGGGGTCTCGCTGGCGCTGCGCAACGTGAGCCAGGCCGAGGCGGTCGAGACGCTCACCGCCGGGATCGTCAACATCGTCCCCGAGGGGCTGATCCTGCTGGTCTCGCTGACCGCGGCGGTGACGGCGGCGAAGATGGCCCGGCACGGGATCCTCGCCCAGCAGCTGAACGCGGTCGAGTCGCTGGCCTCGGTCTCGGTGATGTGCACGGACAAGACCGGGACGCTGACCGAGGCCTCGCTGCGGGTGGTCGGGCTGATCCCGGCGGCCGGGGAGGCCGAGGACGACCTGGCGGCGGCCTTCGGCGCCTACGCGGCGGGCGCGCCGACCCGCAACACGACCTTGGAGGCGATCCACGCCGCGGGGCTGGGCGGCCGGGCGGGTGGTGCTGGTGCGGACGGTCGCGGCGGCGAGGGGGACGACGTGGATGGTGGCGCGGAGGGCGAGAGCGGTGGCACCGGCGGTGAGCGTGGCGCGGGCGAAGCCACCGGCGCCGCGTCAGGGAAGCCGACCGCGGTCATCCCCTTCTCCTCGCGGCGGCGCTGGAGCGCGCTCGAGATCGGCGGGCGCCGGCTGGTGCTGGGCGCCCCGGAGGCGCTGCTCGAGGGGACGGCAGGGGGTGCCGCCGACGGTGCCTCGTCCGGCGCCGGCGCGGCGCCGCCGGACCAGGCGCTGCGCGACCGCGCCGCGGCGGAGGCGGCCTCGGGCCGGCGCGTGCTCGCGCTCGCCTCCTACGGCGCGCCGCTGCCGGAGGCCGGGCCCGAGGTCGAGCTGACCGCGCCGCTGCGGCCGCTCGGGATCGTCGTCCTCGCCGAGGAGCTGCGCGCCGAGGCCGGCGAAACGATCGCCTTCTTCGCCCGCGAGGACGTCGCCCTGAAGGTGCTCTCCGGCGACAACCCGGCGACGGTGGGGGCGATCGCGCGGGACCTCGGGATCGAGGCGAGTGGCCCGGCGCTCGACGGGCGCCGGCTGCCCGAGGACGACGCCGAGCTGCTCGCGGCGGTGCGCGCCGCGCCGGCGATCGGCCGCATCTCGCCCGAGGACAAGGCGCGGGTCGTGCGGGTGCTGAGCGAGGGCGGCGAATACGTCGGCATGCTCGGCGACGGGGTCAACGACGTCCCGGCGCTGAAGCGGGCGCGGCTGGCGATCGCCCAGGGCAGCGGCACCCAGATGGCCCGCTCGGTCTCGGACCTGGTGCTGGTGTCCGGCGAATTCGGCGAGGTGCCGCCGATGGTCGGCGAAGGGCGCCAGATCCTGCGCAACATCCAGCGGGTGGCGCGCCTCTTCGTCTCGAAGGCGATCTTCACCGCCTTCCTGGTGCTGGTGATCGCGATCCCGAGCGGCGTCTTCCCGATGCTGCCGCGCCAGTTCACGCTCACCTCGACCTTCACGATCGGGATCCCGGCGTTCCTGCTGGCGCTCGCCCCGTCGAGCGGGCCGTGGCGGCCGGAGGGCTTCCTGCGGGCGATCGCCCGCTTCTCGATCCCGGCCGGGCTGGCGTGCGGGCTCGGCATCCTCACCACCTACCTGCTCGCCCGCCACCGGCTCACCGACGACCTCACCCAGGCGCGCTCGGCTACCGCGGCGACGGTGGTCGTCGCCGGCCTCGCGATCGTCTTCGCGCTGGAGGACCAGCCGGGGACGCGGCGGCTGGTGGTGGGGGCGCTCTGCGCGGCGATGGCGCTGCTCTTCTTCGGCGCCTGCGCGATCCCGATAGCGCGTGAATTCTTCGAAATCGCCACCCCGACCGGCGGCATGATCGGCGCCTGGCTGATCGGCTCGGCGGTGGCGATCGTCCTGCTCGCGGCGGCCCTGCGCGTCGTCGCGGCCCTCGACCGGCGTGCGGGCGCCGATCCCGCCGTCCCCGGCACCTCCCCACCCGGGTGAGTTCGCAGAAATCACCGCATAGCGAGGAGAAGTGCGAACGCACCGGTGCCGGGGGTACCTACACTGTCCCCGTGGGGGTTCTACCGGTCATCTTGCTCATCCTGGCGATGAAGATCCCGATCCTCGGGCTCTGGGCGTTCGTCTACTGGCTGATGAAGGAACCGAAGGCGAGCGACGGACCTTCGGCCGAGGTCGCCCGCAAGATGCCGCCGCGACTGCCCGAGCCCGGCGATCCGCGCAAGCCGCGGCGGCGCGGCCCGCACGGCGGCCAGGCCCGGCCGCTGCCGAGCCCGCGGCGCGACCCGCACCCGGCCGCTACTCCACGCGAAACCGTTCCGGCACCTCTTTCTCGCTCGACCTAGGCGGGCGCTCGTAGTGGCGCTGCTGGCGCGGCGGCAGGGTGACCCGCTCCTGGTCGATCCGCCGGTAGGGGATCTGTTCGAGCAGGTGGCTGATCAGGTTCAGCCGGGTGGAGCGCTTGTCGTCGGACTCGACCACGAACCACGGTGAGTGCTCGGTGTCGGTGCGGGCGAGCATCTCGTCCTTCGCTTCGGCGTAGTCGACCCAGCGGGCGCGCGCCTCGAGGTCGGTCGGCGAGAGCTTCCAGCGCTTCAGCGGGTTGTCGAGACGGGCCTGGAAGCGGCGCTCCTGCTCGTCGTCGGAGACCGAGAGCCAATACTTGATCAGGATGATCCCGGAACGCTGGATGATCCGCTCGAAACGCGGGCAGGAGTGCATGAACTCCTCGTACTCCTCGTTGGTGCAGAAGCCCATCACCCGCTCGACCCCGGCGCGGTTGTACCAGGAGCGGTCGAAGAGGACCATCTCGCCCGCCGCGGGCAGCCGGGCGACGTAGCGCTGGAAGTACCACTGGGTTTTCTCGCGGTCGCTCGGCGTGCCGAGGGCGACGTTGTGGATCACCCGCGGGTTGGTCCGTTCGGTGATCCGGCGGATCGTGCCGCCCTTGCCGGCGGTGTCGCGGCCCTCGAAGAGGACGACCACCTTGAGGCCCTCGTGGACGATCCATTCCTGCAGCCGCACCAGCTCGATCTGCAGGCGGCGGAGCTCCTTCTTGTAGCCCTTCTTGTCGAGGACCTCGGGGCCGGCCATCGCGGTGCTCCGGCCGGCGTCAGGAGACGCCGAGGGCTCCTTCGATCTCGCCGATCGCCTGCGCCTCGGCCGCGCTGACGCCGTCCGCGGAGCCCTTCTCCTTCTTCGCCGCGGCGACCTTCTTGGCCAGGGTGACGACGAAGAGGCGGTAGTCGCCGAGCTCGGCCGGCGTCGCCTTGTCGGCGACCAGGGCGACCGCGTCGCGGACGTTCTGCAGACCGTGCTCGCGCATCTCCTCCGGCGAGTGGGCGCGGGTGCGGTCGGTCTCCGGCTTGTGGGTGACGATCTCGTCGAGCAGCTCGGAGGCGCCGTGCTCCTGGCGCGCCTCGGCGTAGGCCTTGGCCATCGCGAAGGTCTCGCGGAAGGTGCCGCCGCGCTCGGCCATGATGACGATCATCCCGGCGCTGGTGGGGCCCTCGAGGACCGTGTCCCACTCCTGCTCGGTGAAGTCCGCGCGCGTCGTCATCGCTCTCCTCTCGTCGCTGAAGTCGTCTTGAGCGAACCTACTTGAAGTCGGGGAAGTATGTCTTCAAAGCACGTACCCCGATTTGCAGGGGATTTCTAGGTTCTGAGCCGTCCTGAACAGCGGCATCCCCGGACGGGACGCTGCGACCGAAGGCGGTGCAGATGACGTACGCGGAGGGGATCGACAGTCTCGTGCTCCAGACGATGTGCGAGGAGCCGGGGCCGTGGACGAAAGCGGAGCTTCGTCGCGAGTTCGACGGCAACCTCGATGCCGAAGACGCGGTGTCGCGCCTCGTCGCCCGTGGCTTGGCGGTGAAGGTCAAGGGCGATTTCTTCGCCGCGACGGCATCGGGGCGCTACGCCCATGAGGTCGGAGAGGCGCCGCAATGAGCGACCTCACCGAGGCGTTCGGCGAGCGCCTGATCGTGGCCCGGTTCAACTGCGGCCGCATCACGCAGGAGACCGTCGCCGAGCGCGCCGAAGTCCACCGCACGCAGATGACCCTCTATGAGTCGGGCAGGCGGATGCCGATGCTTGAGAGTCTGGTCAGGCTCGCCGGGGCGGTCGACCTGACCGCCGGCGAGTTGCTGGGGCCGATCAGGTGGATGCCTGCCGTCAGGGGCGAGCCGGGGCTGTTCATCCTCACCGAGGACGAGTCATGACGCGCGAAGACCGGGACGCGAAGCTGTTCGGCCGCAACCTCTTCCTCATCCGGCGCCGGCGCGGCTACTCGCAGGCAGAGTTGGCCGTGAGGTCTGCGATCAGCTTGGACGGCGTAGGCAAAATCGAGTTGGGCAAGCGCTCGCCGCGCCTCGCGACGATCCTTGCCCTCGCCGACGGGCTCGGCGTCGATCCGTGTGAGCTACTGAAAGGGCTGCGTCCATGACCCTGACCGAGCAGGACGCCGAGCGGTTCAGCGACAACATCATCAAGCTGCGTCGGGAAAGGAGGCTCGCGCGGGCGGCGCTCGCCAGAAGGGCCGACATAGGCGCGGACACCCTGCGGCTGATCGAAAAGGGAATCCGCGCGCCGAGGCTGGACACGCTGTTGAGGCTGGCCGACGCCCTGGAGGTAGATCCGGGCGCTCTACTTAAGGGTCTGCGGCCTAAGGGTCTGCGGCCCTGAGAACGAAGAATCCCGCCCCGGCGCACCGAGGCGGGATCTTCATCTTCGTTGTGTACCCTGTACCTGTATTTGGTACCCGGCCCGCGCCGGTCGCTGCTCGTCAAAGTCTGCGACCGGCGCGGGGGTTTTAAGTCGCCCGCCGCGCCCGGCATGCCCCTCTCGGAGCGCCACTAAAGGGCGGGTCGACCATCAAGACCTAGGCATCGTTGGCCTTCTCGTAGTTGAAGCCGTATGAGAAGGCGAGCGCCGGACGCGCGAGGGCGAGCCATTGCTCGGCGTCCTCCGCGTTCCACGTCTCGCCATCGGCCGGCAGTCGCTCCACAAGTCCTTTGACGATCGTCGGCAACGTGCTCGACGGTGGCGGCGGTGGGGGCGCCTCCTCGGGCTGGGCCGCCTTGCGGGATTTACGGCGCGTTTTGCGCGCCGGCGGAGTGGGTGCCGTCTGGAGCGTTTTCCCGACCTCGATGCCGACGTGTTCTGCCGCCTTCAGGAAGAAGGTCCGCGCTCGCGGGACGGTGCTCGGCGAGGCCCCAAGCTGCGCCAGCACATCTTCAACCTGGTTCGGGGTGGCCGTCAGGAGGTTGAGGTCGATCAGCGGCTTGTAGCGCTCCTCCACGAACGGGCGGAAGTTCTCGGCCGAGGGGTCCTCGGCGAGACCGAGGAGGGCCGGGGTCGGTTTCTTGTCCTCGTCCATCAGTCCGAGGAAGCGGAGCGCGACATAAAGCTCGGTGCGCGTCGAGCCGCCCCGCCCGGTCATCACCGCCCGATCCAGAACCTGCGGGACCGGGCGGTCCTCATGAAGCTGATTCAGAAAATTCTGGAAGGTCTGAAAACCCCCCCAGGGCGGCCGGGCCGTCTCGGTAGTCGAAGCCTCCATGAAAATGGACCTCCAGATTGCGGTAGAGCGATGTTTGGTTAAGACGGTCGAGGCTCTTGTCCCACGGCCGTCTTCGACAGTGTAGGCCGGCCAGCGGCGTCTTTGCAAGGAGGACAAGCAACCGGTGACACTGCCGCTTGTCCAGTCCGTCTCACGAACACGGGAGTTTGTAAAAGATTTGGCTTTACGCCGCCGAATATAGGGGTACAATGGTCTTCGTCTCGGTAGAGCGAGACGTGGCCGGAGCGAGGGCGTCCATACCCCGCTTCGGCCCTTTTCGTTTGTCCTAGGCGAGCGAGGGCGGCCAAGTGCTCCCCAAAGGCCACGCCAGAGCAGGGACGTTTCCTACGTGTGTCTGGTATCATGCCCGACATGGCAGCACGGAGCCGAGATTCAGTGGAGCTTTCGCCGTCGAGCGAAAGCCAGATGACCTATTCCCGGTTCCTTGAGCTGTTCCCCGACAACGCCGCCTGTCTTGAGTACCTGAAGGAGCGCTTCTTTGCCGACGGCACCGAGTGTCCCGGCTGCGGCAAGGAGAGCAAGTTCCACCGCATCAAGGGCCGCTCGGCCTATTCATGCCAGTTCTGCGGCCATCACGTCTACCCCACGGCGGGGACGATCTTTCACAAGTCCACGGTCAGCCTGCAACTTTGGTTTTACGCGGTCTACCTCATGTCATCGACCCGCTGCGGCATCAGCGCCAAGCAGCTTGAGCGAGAAATCGGCGTCACCTACAAGACCGCGCACCGCATGTTCAAGCAGATCAGGTCCCTCCTGGCCGACGATGACGAGGGGCCGCTTGAGGGCAAGGTCGAGGTTGACGAGTCGGCCTACGGTGGCCGCGCCCGCGCCAATGAAACGCGCCAGCAGGTGCTTGCGAAGAAAAGTCACCGGCCGACGATCATCGCGATGGTCGAGCGCGGCGGTCGTGTGCGGCCGCTGGTCGCACCGGATCGTGGTGGTCGGACGATCAACCACGTGGTGCGCGAACACGTCCTTCCCTCATCGATGCTCTTCACCGACGAGTACAACGCCTACGACGCCATCGGCAAGGAGTACAAGGGCCACAGCAGGATCAAGCACAAAGCCAACGTCTACGCGATCGGGGAGACCCATACGCAGACGGTCGAGGGCTTCTTCGGCCTGTTCAAGAACGGCGTCCGCGGCGTCTACCACGCCATCTCGACCGAGTACCTACAGGCCTATCTGGACGAGTACGCGTTCCGCTACAACCGCCGGCACTCCAAGGAACCGATGTTCTGGGCGATGCTCAACCGCGTCGAGAAGGTAGCCCGAGCTTCTTCCTAGCGCGGTTGGTCGTCACCTTCTCAAGGTCGCGCAGGAAGTCGGCCTCGTTGTGCTTCGGGTCCTGCCTGACGTCCTCCTTGGGGGGCGTCGGCTCGGTCTTCTCGGGGCGTTTCCTCGCAGGGCTCATCTGAGCCAAGGGTAGCGAGGCGCGAAGGGGATTCCCTTCACCTGGGGGTGGATTCCGCTCTCAACGCGTTGAAGGCCGCACAGAACCCGCACGCGGATTCGCATAGCACGGCCATTTGGCGGGTTGTACGTGCTCTGAATACACATTTCCCTGAAGTCGATGCGAACATATGTTCGTGGCCTCTCACTCGGAAGCCTTGGGTCGCTTCAACGCCGCGGTGCAGCGGCGCGACCTCGGCGCGGCCTCGCGGGCGGCGCGGGAGATGGCGAAGAGCGGGCCGGTCAGCCTCCATTGCGCGCTGGAGCTGCTGATCCTGCTGGCCCGGACGGGCGACAGGCGCTTCGAGGCGGCGGCGCGGCGCTGGCTGGTGCGCCTTGGCCAGGAGCACCGCGCCGCCGAGCAGCCCCACACCCTGACCGAGCTGCAGATCGCCAGCGTCGCCGTCGCCGGCCTCACCGACGAGCGGATCTCCCGCCGCTGCGAGGGCGTCCTGCGCGCCCTGGTGAGGTGGGTCGAGGAGCCCGACGAGCGCGCCGCCGACTAGGCGGAGGGGAGCGGGACGGGCGTCGGGGGCTCGTCGCCGGCGGCGAGGGCGATCGCGTTGCGGGCGGCGAGCTCGGCCATCGCGGCGCGGGTCTCGACCGTCGCCGAGCCGAGGTGCGGGACCAGGACCACGTTCTCCAGCTCGAGCAGCCCGGGATGGACGTGCGGCTCGTCTTCGAAGACGTCGAGGCCGGCGGCGGTGATCACGCCCTCCTTCAGCGCCGCGGCCAGCGCCGCTTCGTCGACCACGGCGCCGCGGGCGGTGTTGACCAGGGTCGCCGTCGGCTTCATCAGACCGAGCTCGCGGGCCCCGATCAGGTGGTGCGTCTCCGGCGTCAGCGGCACGTGCAGGCTGATCACGTCGCAGGTGGCGAGCAGCTCGTCGAGGTCGACGCGGGTCGCCCCCAGCTCGGCGGCGTGCGGCGACTCGCTCCGGGACGTGTAGGCGACGTTCATGCCGAAGGCGCGGCCGCGCCGGGCGACCCGCGAGCCGATCCCGCCCAGCCCGAGGATCCCCAGCCGCGCCCCGCGCAGATCGTGGCCGAGCATGAACCCCATCCCCCACTGCCACGGCCGCCCGGCCCGGATCAGCCTCTCCCCCTCGCCGAGCCGGCGGGTGGCGGCGAGGATCAGGCCGAAGGCGAGGTCGGCGGTGGCGTCGTCGAGGACGCCCGGGGTGTTGGTGACGGCGACCCCGCGACGGGCGCAGGCGGCGAGGTCGACGTTGTCGAAGCCGACCGCCACGTTGCAGACCCCCCGCAGATCCGGCCCGGCGGCCTCGAGCAATTCCTCGTCGACCCGGTCGGAGAGCATCGTCAGGGCGACGTCGACGCCCTCGACCAGCGCCAGGAGGTCGGCCCGAGCCGGTCGCACGGCGACCGGGCCACCCCGCACCTCGCCGGCGGCGGCGAGCATCTCCGGAGCGCGACCGGGCAGGGCGGTGGTGACGGCGAAGATCGGCATCGACCCTTCTTACCAGGCCGCATCGGCCTTTCTCACCAGGCCCCCGACAAGGGAAAAGGCGCCCCTCCGGGGCAGGAGGGACGCCTTCAGGGAACTGCAGGGGGAGAGCTCTGTCATACCCCCGATCAAATCCTTAAAACCAGGTAGGGCGAAAAAAGGACTAGGCCCGCCCTTAGTCCTCTTCGTCGGCCGGGTCCTTGCCGGGCCAGCGGCCCGTCGCGCCGGCGAAGCCGGAGCGCGCCTGGTGGTCGACCAGACCTTTGGTGACGCGGAAGATCGCGCCCTCGATCGCCAGGGCGGCGATCAGTTTGCCGGTCGGCACGCCGCGGACGTCGGGCTCCGGCGGGTCGTCGTCATCGATCACCGACCAGGCTTTTTCGAAGGCCTTCTTGGCGGCGAATCCCGCGACCAGCCCGGCGACGATCCCGACGGGTGCGAAGAGGATCTTCATGCGCGGACCTTACCCCGCCAGACCGCAGATGACACCCGCCCCGGGCGCGTCTTCCGCGCCTCCCACCCGATGCGTTCGCAGAAATGACCGCATACCGGGGCTAACTGCGAACGCACGGGTTGACATATCGTTGCGATCGGTTACGATATATCGCGTTAGATTTCGATACGAAAGGTCATAGTTATGTATTCACGACACTCACATCGCCATCCGCGCCATCCCGGGCGCCATGGCCGCGAGGAGTTCGCCCGCGGGCGGGGATTCGACTTCGGTCCCGGCTTCGGGCCCGGACCCAGGCGCGGCCGCGGGGGGCCGCGGGCGCGACGCGGCGACGTCCGCGCCGCCGTCCTCGCCCTGCTCGCCGACCGCCCCATGCACGGCTACGAGATGATCAAGGAGATCGAGGAGCGCAGCGAGGGGGCCTGGACCCCGAGCGCCGGCTCGATCTACCCCACCCTGCAGATGCTCGAGGACGAGGGCCTGATCCGCGGCGAGGACTCGGACGGCAAACGCCGCTTCAGCCTCACCGACTCGGGCCGTGCCGAGCAGGAGCAGAAGGCCGAGGACGTCGCCCCCTGGGACGCCGTCCGGGCCGGAGCCCCGACCGGCCACCTCGCCCTCCGCGAGTCGGTCGGCAAGCTGTTCGCCGCCGTCCGCCAGGTAGGCCAGGCCGGCGACGAGGACCAGCGCAAGCAGGTCACCGAGCTGCTCGACGAGACGCGCCGCAAGGTCTACGCGATCCTCGCCGAGACGCCGACGCAAGACCAGGACTAAGCACCAACCGGGCCCCGGGGGAGTGCCACGGCCCCTGGGGCGCGGCGTGGGCCACAACCAACCGGCTCCCTGGGCGGCGTTGGGCCACGAACAACTCCTCCCTCCCCCTGAGACGGCGTGGGCCAGCCTCGCAAGGACGCAGGGAAATGAGGCGAGGGGAGCGCACAACAGTGCGTGACCCGAGCCGAATGACCGAGGACACAGCGAGGCGCCCCCACGCCGTCTCAGGCCGAGGACACAGCGAGGCTGGCCCACCGCCGCCTCAGGGTGCGCCTCGCCACCCGGGGTGCTTAGAAGAGGCTCCCGGGTGGCGAGAAGTCCGCTTCCCCAAGCGGACCCACACATATATAGATACGCATCTCTCCTCCCTATGGCGATCCCCCAGAAGCATTCCCTTTGCAGGTGGCTTCTTCCTTTCACCGGAGAGACAAACGGCAAGCTATTGGATTGCGCCAAACCGCGCAATCCCTAATTTTGACTACCGTGCGATCGGTTGCGCGGAAGGGGTGGCGGCGAGCACCCGATCGGCCACCGACTGGCCGGTCAATCCCGCCTCGGCGCGCAGCAGATCCGGCTTGCCGTGGGTGACGTAGCGGTCCGGCAGGCCGACCCGCAGCACCCGCGCCCGCTCCCCCGGCCCGGCCGCGAAGGCGTCCTCGAGGTGCTCCAGCACGGCGGCGCCGAAGCCGCCCGGGAGGACGTTCTCCTCGATCGTCACCAGCAGGTCGTGGTCGCGCGCCAGCTCCTCCGCCAGCTCACCGTCGAGCGGCTTGGCGAAGCGGGCGTCGGCGACGGTCGCCTGGACGCCATGGTCGGCGAGGATCGCCGCCGCCTCGAGCGCCACGTGCACCCCGTAGCCGTAGCCGAGCAGCGCCACGCCGCGGCCCTCCGCCAGCACCTCGCCCTTGCCGATCGGCAGGGGCTCCGGCGCGGTCGGGATCTCCACCCCCTCGGCCGCTCCGCGCGGGTAGCGCAGCGCCGCCGGGCCGTCGTGGGCGATCGCGGTGTGGAGCATGTGGACCAGCATCGCCTCGTCGCGCGGGGCCATCAGCACCACATGCGGGATCGGGCGGAAGTAGGAGATGTCGAAGGCGCCGTGGTGGGTCGGGCCGTCGTCGCCGACCAGGCCGGCGCGGTCCATCGCGAAGGTGACGTCGAGCTCCTGCAGGCAGACGTCGTGGACGATCTGGTCGAAGGCCCGCTGGAGGAAGGTCGAGTAGATCGCGCAGACCGGCTTCGCCCCCTGCAGCGCCAGGCCGGAGGCCAGGAGCACCGCGTTCTGCTCGGCGATGCCGACGTCGTAGTACTGCTCCGGGCGCTCGTCGGCGAGCTTCTGCAGCCCGGTCCCCCCCGCCATCGCCGCGGTGATCCCGATCACCCGCTCGTCGCGCTCCGCCTCGGCGACCAGCGCCGCGGCGAAGACCTTCGTGTACTGCGGCGGCGAGCCGGGCGCGGGCGGCTTCTCCAGCCGCTCGATCCCCTCCGGCGAGTCGGTTTCCTGCACCGGCACCGGCTTTTCGGCGGCCGTCGGGCGGCCGTTGACGATCGAGTTCGGCTTCGCCGCGTGCCACTCCTCCATCGAGGCGAGGCCGTTCTCTTCGGCGGGCGCGAAGCCCTTGCCCTTGACCGTGTGGATGTGGACGACGACCGGCCGTTCGGCCTCGAAGGCCTCGGTCAGGGCGCGGCGCAGCGCTTTCACGTCGTGGCCGTCGATCACGCCCATGTAGGCGAGGTCGAGCTCCTCGAAGAAGAGGCCGGGCGCCCAGTAGGCCTTGATCGCCGCCTTGACCTCGGGGCCGAGCCGCTCGATCCGCCGGCCCACCCCGAGCGGCAGCTTGGTCAGCCGGTCCTCGAAGTCCTCGCGGGCGTGGTAGAGCCGCGGGTTGAGGCGGATCCGGTTGAAGTAGCGCGAAAGCGCGCCGACGTTGGGCGAGATCGACATGCCGTTGTCGTTGAGGACGACGACCATCGGCGTCTGCAGGCCGCCCGCGGCGAGCAGCGCCTCGTAGGCGACGCCGCCGGTCAGCGCGCCGTCGCCGATCACCGCCGCGACCCGCCCGTCCTCGCCGATTCCCTTGCGCATCGCCTCCTTCAGCCCGACCGCGTAGCCGATCGAGGTCGAGGCGTGGCCGGCGCCCATGATGTCGTGCTCGGACTCGCCGATCGAGCAGAACGGGGCGAGCCCCTCGTACTGGCGGATCGTCGGCAGCTCGTCGCGTCGGCCGGTGAGGATCTTGTGCGGGTAGGACTGGTGGCCGACGTCCCAGAGGACCTTGTCGCGGGGGCTGTCGAGCAGGCTGTGGAGGGCGACGGCGAGCTCGCAGGTGCCGAGGTTGGCGCCGAAATGGCCGCCGATCTGGCCGATCGTGTCGATGATGTAGGTGCGCATCTCCTGCGCGACCTGCTGCAGCTCGGCCTCGTCCAGCTGGTGGAGATCAGCCGGGCGGTCGATCGTCTCGAGGAGTTTCTGTTCGTCGCTCATTCGTGCCGGGTGAAGATGTAGTCGGCGACCCGTCTCAGATCGTCGGTTTCGCCGCTGATCTGGGCCAGCGCCGTGGTCGCCTTGGCGTGGGACTCGGAGGCGAGCTCGCGCGCCCGGTCGAGGCCGAAAAGGCTGACGTAGGTGAGTTTGCCATGTCTCTCGTCGCTTCCATGTGGCTTGCCGAGCCGCTCGTCGCTCTCGGTCACGTCGAGGATGTCGTCGACGATCTGGAACAGCACCCCCAGCTCGTCGGCGAAACGGCGGTATCGCATTGTCTCACTTTCGTCCGCTCCCTCGAGGATCGGGATCACACAGACGCTGGCGGAGATCAGCCGGCCGGTCTTCAGGCCGTGCAGCTCGCGCAGGCCCGCGGCGTCCAGCTCGGCCCCGGTCACATCCACGTACTGGCCGCCGACCATGCCGTCGACCCCGGTCGCGGCGGCCAGCTCCCGCAGCGCCGCCAGCACCCGGGCGGGCTCCCCGGGCTGCTCGCAGAAGAGGCGCACGGCCTCGGCGAAGAGCCCGTCGCCGGCGAGGATCGCGACGTCCTCGCCGAAGCGCTTGTGCGAGGTCGGCTTGCCGCGGCGGAGGTCGTCGTCGTCCATCGCCGGCAGGTCGTCGTGGATCAGCGAGTAGGTGTGGATCAGCTCGATCGCGGCGGCGACCGGGAGGAAGCGCTCCGGCGGCGCGCCGAGCGAGCGGGCGGTGGCGAGGGCGAGGACCGGGCGGACCCGCTTGCCGCCGGCGAGCAGCGAGTAGCGCATCGCCTCCTCCAGGCCCGTGGTGCGCGCGGCGGGCGAGAAGCGCAGGTCGGCGAGCGCCGCTTCGACCAGGTCGCACAGGTCTTCGGGGTAGCCCGCGGCGGCCATCAGCGGCGATCCTCGACGGCGGCGCGCGGAGTTGCCTCGCAACGCCGCGAGGTGGAGAGGTCGTGCAGGGCGTCGGCGGGTGGCGTCGCGGGCGGGCGCTCGCGCGGCGCGCGCCTATTCGGCATCGGCGGCGGCCGCCTCGCGGGCGCGGCGGTTGGTCTCCTCGACCGCCTCGGCCGAGAGCTCCCCCGCTTCGGCGGCCAGCGCGGCGGCGCGGCCCTCCTCCAGCTCGCCCCCGCCCTCCAGCTCGGCGGCGATCTCGCGCAGGCGCTCGGCGATCTCGCGCAGGCGGCTCATCCGGCCGGCTCGCGCTCGCGGACGATCGCCCCGAGCACCCCGTTGATGAAGGCGGGCGCGTCGGCGCCGCAGTACTCCTTGGCGATCTCCACCGCCTCGTCGATCGCCACCTCGTAGGGGGTCTCCCCCTCCTCGATCTCGAACAGGGCGACCCGCATCACGTTGAGGTCGAGCGGGGCGATCCGGTCGACGGTCCAGCCGCCGCGCAGGTGCTCGGAGATCGTCTCGTCGAGTTCTTCGCGGTGGGCGTCGACGCCCTCGGCCAGCTCACGGGTCAGCGGTTTGGCCTCGGCCACCAGCTCGGCGAGCGGGCGGCCGGTGACGTCGCGCTGGTAGCTGGCGAAGACGGCGTCACGGCGTTGGTCGGAGCGGCGCATCGGGACATTCTCTCAGGCGCGGAGGCGCGCCGAGCGTGAGCGAGCGCACAGGCGGGCGGGCCACTCAGCGCAGGATCTCGATCAGGAGGACCCAGGCGTTGGCGACGGCGCCGAGGGTGAGGAAGACGAACCCGGCCGCCATCCAGTAGAGGCCGCCGCCGAAGGCGAGGAGATCGGAGAGGCCGGCGAGCGCCAGCAGCACGAGGCCGGTGAGGCGGACGAGCCGGCGACTGGCGAGCCAGGCGGGCGGCGCGTCGGCATCCGTGGGGAGCTCATGGGTGACCGGGAGCGCGAGGAGCGTGGCCAGGAGCACGGCGGCGATCCCCAGCAGCTCGAGGCCGAAGGCGACATGGCTCTGGCCGGGCATCAGCCCGGCGATCGAGACCACCAGCACGGTGAGGAGCAGAGCCAGCGTCTCCATCCCCCGCTCCGGCAGGCCCTTGTAGCTGACGATGCGCTCGACGTTGATCGAGACGGCGACGAAGAGGAGGCCGGCAAGCGCCGCCGAGGCGCCCGCCATCGCGACGAAGAGGTCCTTCCACTCCCCCGGGGCATAGGCCGTGCTCACGGCGCGATCGTACGAGGAGCGGCGGCTGCTGACGTGCAGGAACGGGACCGCGAGGGTGCGAGGCGTGACGAAGCCGCCGGGAACGTCACCCCGGCGCGAGGGAGACGTCACGGCTGCGGGGCCCTCGCGGCAGCCCCCGAGGGTGCGTTGG
>DATJUK010000064.1:0-9467 GCA_035502495.1 Solirubrobacterales bacterium | reverse complement strand
GGGTTCCCGTCCCTGCGATGCCCCCTGCACCCCCGGCGTCCCTCGCACCTCTCCCCGTGGACCCGCCCTCCCGGCGGCGGCCTCAGCCCGCCCGGGCCGCCGCCGGGAGGGCGGGTCCCTCGGCGTCCCTTGCCCGGCTCCCGTCGGCCGCGGGGCCGCCGCGTCCCTCGGCCGTCGCGTATCAGCTCGCGCGCCCGCGGGGCCGCCGCGTCCCTCGGCCCCGTCCGTCACCTGCCCCCGCGTCCCTCGGCCCCGTCCGCCGCTGGCCCCTGCGTCCCTCGCCCCGTCCGCCACCCGGCCTGGCGCGTCCTGGCTCCCGCCACCCGCCACTAGCCCGGTCCACCGCGTCCCTCGCCAGCCCTCATCCCTTCCCCGGCCGCAGCCCCTCCCGGCCCGCCGCCGGCCCCGCTACCGCAGCGGCAGGTAGTTCCCGCCGTGGAAGACCAGCGGGGTGCCGTCGGCCGTGGTGAGGTCGGTGACCTCGCCGGTGAGGATCACGTGGTCGCCGGCGGCGATCACGTCGCGGAGGTCGCAGGCGACCCAGAGCAGGGCGTCGTCGATCGCGGGGAGGCCGTCGCGCTCGCTCCAGGCGACCCCGGCCCACTTCTCGGCCACCGGCGCCTTGGTGGCGAAGGAGCGGGCGATCTCCTCCTGGCCGTCGTGGAGGACGGAGACCGAGAAGCGGTCCGCCGCCTGCGCGGCGAGCAGCGTCCGCGAGCCGCGATCGAGGCAGGCGAGCATCAGCATCGGCTCGATCGAGAGGGAGGAGACGGCGTTGGCGGTCGCCCCGGCGGGCCCTTCGTCGCCGCTCGTCGCCACGATCGTGACCCCCGTCGGAAGGCTTGCCATCGCGGTTCTGAAGGTGTCTGGGGCAGGTGTCGGCATCGGCAGACGTTCGTGATCGGCGCCAAACAATATGATCCGCGCCGCGTGCGTCCCAGAACGATGATCTTGATAGCCGCGGTGATCGCCGCCGCCCTCGGCATCTCTGCCTGCGGGTACGGCGAAGAAGGCCTCGCGGTCAAGCAGGACAGCGCCAACTACAACGGGGCCGTCCTCTTCGCGACCCATTGTTCGGGCTGCCACACGCTGAGCGCCGCCGGCACCCAGGGCAGCGGCAACCGCGGCGAGCGGACCCAGGGCCCGAACCTGAACCAGCGCGAAGAGAGCTACAACGACGTCCTCTTCGCGATCCAGAACGGCGGCTTCTCGGGCGCGATCATGCCCCAGAACATCGTCGTCGGCAAGGAAGCCGAAGCGGTGGCCAAATTCGTCGCCAAGTACGCCGGGACCGCGGCCGAGAACTCGCCTCGCCCGGGCGAGAAGACCGGCCCGTCAGAACCGTAGGGAGCCCATGCTCGACCTGAAGCTGCTCCGCTCCGACCCCGAGCGGGTCAAGGCGGCTTTGGCCCGCCGCGGCGCCGGTGGGGAGGTCGACGAGCTGCTCGCCCTCGACGCCCGCCGGCGCGAGCTGCTGCCGCAGGTCGAGGACGCCCAGGCGCAGCGCAACGCCGCCTCGAAGCGGATCGGCGAGCTGAAACGCGAGGGTGGCGAAGCCGACGCCGAGATCGCCGCGGTGGCGAAGCTGCGGGAGACGATCGACGCGGGCAAAGCGGAGCTGGAGGCGATCGAAGCCGGCCTGCGCGAGTTGACCCTGGCGCTGCCGAACATCCCCGACGACGACGCTCCCGACGGGGCGGCCGACGAGGACGCCGTGGTGATCCGCGAGGTCGGCTCGCCGCCGCGCTTCGACTTCGAGCCGCGCGACCACCTGACGATCGGCACCGAGCTCGGCCTGATCGACATGGAGAGCGCCGCCCGCCTCTCCGGCTCGCGCTTCTCCTACCTCAAGGGGGACCTCGTCCTGCTCGAGCTGGCGCTGGTGCGGCTGGCGATCGACACCGCCCGCGCCGCGGGCCACGAGCCGGTGGTGCCACCGGTGCTGGTCCGCGAAGAGGCGCTCGAGGGGACCGGCTACTTCCCCGAGGCGCGCGAGCAGATCTACGAGGTCGAGAAGGACGAGCTCTTCCTCACCGGCACCTCCGAGGTGGCGCTGGCGGGCCTGCACGCCGACCAGATCCTCGACGCCGCCGACCTGCCGCTGCGCTACTGCGCCTTCTCCACCTGCTTCCGCCGCGAGGCGGGCGCCGCCGGCCGCGACACGCGCGGCATCTTCCGCGTCCATCAGTTCGACAAGGTCGAGATGTTCTCGTTCGTCGAGCCCTCGGCCTCGCAGGCGGAGCACGAGCGGCTGCTCTCGATCGAGGAGAAGATCCTCGGCGAGCTGGAGATTCCCTACCGGGTGGTCAACATCGCGGTCGGCGACCTCGGTGCCCCGGCGGCGAAGAAGTACGACTGCGAGGCCTGGATCCCCTCGCAGGAGCGCTACCGCGAGGTGACCTCCTGCTCGAACACGACCGATTATCAGGCGCGCCGCCTAGGTTGTAGGTATCGGCCCGGGGACGGCGAATCCCCAGAGGCGGTGCACACCCTCAACGGGACCGCGGTAGCGGTGGGAAGGACGATCATCGCCTTGATCGAGAACCGGCAGGAAGCGGACGGAAGCTTCTCTCTACCTAATTCTTTGCATCGATACGGCTGTCCTGAAAGAATCTCAGCCCGATGAGCACCACCGTGCGCGAGGCAAGACGCGTAGTTCTCTGCGACGACCACGAGATCGTCCGCGAGGCGATCAAGGCCCGGATGGCCGATTCGAGCATCGTCGAGATCGTCGGCGAGGCGGGCAACGGCCGCGACGTCGTCGACGTGGTCAAGGAGCTCGAGCCCGACGTCCTGATCATCGACGTCGAGCTGCCGAAGCGCGACGGCATCGAGGCGACCCGCGAGGTGCTGAAGGTGCGCCCGCGGACCAAAGTGATCATCTTCACCGCCCACGCCCAGCCCGACCTGCTGGCCTTGGCGCTGCGCGCCGGGGCGTCCGGCTACGTGCTCAAGTCGGCGCCCGCCGAGGACATCGCCAAGGCGGTCAAGGCGGTGACCGGCGGCGGCACCTTCCTCGGCGGAGATTTCGCCGGCGGCAAGCCCTCGGAGGTGGAGAAACTGCTCGAGCTCTCACCGCGGGAGCGGCAGATCCTCGAGCTGCTCGCCGAGGGGCTGCGGGTGAAAGAGATCGCCGAACGCCTTCAGCTCAGCCCGGCGACCGTGCACACCCACGTGCGCAACGCGATCGCCAAGCTCGAGGTGGATACCCGGACCGAGGCGGTCGCGCTGGCCGTGAAGTTCAGCTATCTCGGCGCTGGGGGTCAGGCGTGAAGTCCAGCGCGCACCCGTTGATGCAGTAGCGCATCCCGCCCTGCTCGACCGGGCCGTCGTCGAAGACGTGCCCGAGGTGGGCGTCGCAGTTCTTGCAGACGACCTCGGTGCGGCGCATCCCGTAGCTGTCGTCCGAGCGCAGTTCGACGTGCTCGAGGTTGGCGGGCTCGGTGAAGCTGGGCCAGCCGGTGCCCGAGTCGAACTTGGTGCCGGAGCTGAACAGCTCGGTCCCACAGCCGACGCACCTGTACATCCCTTCGCCCTTCTCGTTCACGTAAGGGCCGGTGAAGGCGCGCTCGGTCCCGCCGCGGCGGGTGACTTCGTACTGCTCCGGGGTCAGCTCTTCACGCCACTGCTCATCACTTTTGACGACTTTATTGGCCATATGTCCAATCTCCTTTCGTCTCTGAGTCCAGAGTACGCCCCGGTTCTTACCGATCCCTTACCGGCGCCGAACGAAACCTCGGATGAAAAAATCGCTGACCTCGCTCGTTCTCGTCGCGCTCGTCGCCTCGCTTCTCCTCGCCGCCGGCGCCACGGCGGGCGTGCGCACCGGCCGCGCCAACCCCGGTGCCCCGCCGGTCTTCTCGGCCGCCGAAGTGGCCCCGGTCGAAGCCTGCCCCAATCAAACCAGCCTGGGACTGTCGGCCGAAGAAGGGGCGGCGGCGATGCTCTGCATGACCAATTACGCCCGCGCCGCGAACGGCCTCGCCGCGCTGCGCCCGAACCGCCAGCTCGGCCGCGCCGCGGCGGAGAAGTCGGGCGACATCCTCGGTTGCGGCGAATTCAGCCATGAAGCCTGCGGGCGCACTTTCTACTTCTGGGCGCAGCGGTTCGGCTACCTGAGGGGCTGCTGGAAGGTGGCCGAGAACATCGCCTGGGGGACCGGGTCCTACGCGACCGTGCGCGGGACCTTCACCGCCTGGCTCGAATCGACCGACCACCACGAAAACATCCTCGGCCCGTACAGGGAAGTCGGCATCGGCCTGCGGGTCGGCCGGCTCGAAGGCCACGAAGGCGCCGCCGTCTGGACCCAGGACTTCGGCAGCCATCAGTGCTGAGCGCTCCTCCCGCCGGGGTGAGCCTAGGATGGCGGCGTGTCCGCCTTCTACGAGCCTGACGGGCCCGGGTATCTCGCCACCGAGCTGACCCGGGGGCCGTGGGATCCAGGCGCCCAGCACGCCGGTCCGCCGGCGGCGCTCCTCGGCCGGGAGCTGGAGCTGCTGCCCGAGGCGGCGGACTTCCAGCTCTGCCGGCTCACCTTCGAGATCCTGCGGCAGGTCCCGATCGCCCCGGTCGAGGTCGAGGCGCGGATCGTCAGGCCCGGGCGCCGGGTGCAGATGGTCGAGGCGGAGCTGCGGGTCGACGGCGAGGTGCTGATGATGGCCCGCGGCTGGCGCCTGCGGACGGCGCCGGTCGAGGTCCCCGACGAGGCGGTGGCGATCCCGCCCGGCCCGGCGCTGCCGAGCGAACCGGGGCCGGCCAACTTCTTCCCCACCGGCGAGAGCGTCGGCTACCACACCGCGATGGAGATCCGCTTCGCCTCCGGGGCGTTCACCGAGATCGGCCCGGCGTCCGCCTGGCTGCGGATGCGCCACCCGCTGGTCGGGGCGGAGGAGCCGAGCCCGCTGCAGCGGCTCCTGATCGCCGCCGACGTCGGCAACGGGATCAGCGCCGCGCTCGACTTCCGCCGCTTCGTCTTCGTCAACGTCGACCTGACCGTGCAGATCGAGCGGCTGCCGGGCGGCGAGTGGGTCTGCGTCGACGCCGTCACCCTGCCCCGCCCGCGCGGCAACGCGACCGCCGAGTCGGTGCTGAGCGACGAGACCGGCCGCCTCGGCCGCGCTCTCCAGACCCTCCTAGTCGCCGCCCGCTGAGCGAGCGGCGTTCGCAGTTCTGCTCGCATACCGGGGAATAGTGCGAACGCATCGAGTGGGCCCCCGGCGGCCTCCCGGCGCGTTCGCACTTATCGCCGCATAGCGGTGATAAGTGCGAACGCACTCGGGGGGGTCAGGCGACCAGGGCGGCGAGGTCGGCGACGGTCAGCGTGGGTTTGACCGCCGCGGTGGCGGGGTCCTCGGAGCCGCCCGAGCCGGCGTGGCCGCTGGTGCCGCTGAGGACGAGGATCGTGTCGAGGCCCGCGGCCTGGCCGCCGGCGATGTCGGAGGAGAGGCGGTCGCCGACCATCGCCACCCGCTTCGCCCCCGGGATGCGGGACAGCGCCAGCTCGAAGAGGTGGTGCTCGGGCTTGCCCGCGATCTCCGCCACCTTGCCGGAGGCGACCTCGACCGCCGCCAGGATCGCTCCGGTCCCCGGCCACTCGCCGCCGGTCATCGGCATCGTCGCGTCGTGGCTGGTCGCGAGCAGCGCCGCGCCCGCGTCGAGCGCCCGCTTCGAGGCGAGCAGATGGTCGTAGTTGAAGTCCCGCCAGCCGGAGACGACGACCACCGCCGCCTCGGTCGGGCGTTCGAAGTCGACCAGCCGCACCCCTTCGGCGGCGATCAGCTCGCGCAGCGGCTCGCGGCCGAGGACCAGCGCGCCGCCGTCCGGCCCGGCCGCTTCCGCCGTCAGGCGGGCGACCACGATCCCGGCGGTGACCACCCGCTCCGGCCCGATCTCGACCCCCAGTTCGCCCATCCGCTCGGCGTAGGCGGCGGGCTGTCTGGTCGGGTTGTTGGTGACGAAGACGACCTCCTTGCCCGCCGCGATCATCGTCGCCAGCGCCTCGGGCGAGCCCGGGATCGGGTCGCGCCCGCGCCAGACGACCCCGTCGAGGTCGACCAGGAAGCCGTCGTATGCGTCGATGATCGGCACGGCGCCGCAGCGTATTGACAGGCCGGTTCGCGGCGCCGCCCGCTACCGTGAGGTCGCGTGCCAGCCACCGACGGAAAGGTCGTAGTCGCCGAGGATCTGACCAAGGTCTACGGCTCCGGCGAGACCGAGGTCGTCGCCCTCGCCGGGGTCAGCACCGCCTTCGACCGCGACCGCTTCACCGCGATCATGGGGCCGTCGGGATCGGGGAAGTCGACGCTGATGCACATCCTCGCCGGGCTCGACACGCCCACCGCGGGGACGGTGACGCTCGACGGGGTCGAGATCACCGGCCTCGACGACGGGGCGCTGACCGAGCTGCGGCGCGACAAGCTCGGCTTCGTCTTCCAGTTCTTCAACCTGCTGCCGGTGCTGACCGCGGAGGAGAACCTGGTGCTGCCGCTCTCGATCGCCGGGCGCAAGCCCGACCAGGCCTGGGTCGACCAGCTGATCGCCACGGTCGGCCTGCAGGACCGGCGCACGCACCGGCCCGCGGAGCTCTCCGGCGGCCAGCAGCAGCGCGTCGCGGTGGCGCGGGCGCTGGTCTCCAAACCGGCCGTGGTCTTCGCCGACGAGCCGACCGGCAACCTCGACTCGAAGGCCAGCGCCGACGTGCTCGACCTGCTGCGCCGCGCCGTCGACGAGTTCCGGCAGACCGCGGTGATGGTCACCCACGATCCGGTCGCCGCCGCCCACGCCGACCGGCTGATCACCCTGCGCGACGGCAAGATCGTCCAGGACGGGGCGCCCGGCGGCGCCGACGAGGTGATCGAGCTGATGAAGCAGCTCGACTAGGGGCGGCCGGTGGCCAGGCTCGCGATCCGCAGCCTCTGGGCGCGCAAGGTCCGCGCCTTCGCCACCTCGCTGGCGGTGGTGCTCGGCGTCGCCTTCATCGCCGGCTCCTACGTCCTCACCGACACGATCTTCGCCGCCTTCGACGAAATCTTCAGCGAGTCGCTGAAGGGGACCGCGGTGGTGGTGACGGCGCAGAACCCGGTCAAGCAGGAAGGCGGCGAAGTGCCGACGATCCCCGCCGCCTACCTGCCGAAGGTGGAGGGCGTGGCCGGGGTGAAGGAAGCGGCGGGGGCGATCTTCACCCCGGGCGGCTTCTTCGACGCCAAAGACAAGGCGGTGGGGACGAAATTCGCGCCCAAGTTCATCTCCTCGACGCTGCCGAAGGAACTCGAGTCGCTCACCTATGTGGGCGGGCACCGGCCGCGCGGGCCGGGCGAAGCCTCGCTCGACAAGTCGGGGGCCGAAGCGGCCGGGCTGGAACTCGGCGACACGCTGAAGATCGTCGGCGCCGGCCGCGCGGTGCCGTTCAGGCTGGTCGGGCTGACCCAGCTCGGCCAGGCCTCCTTCGGCGGCGCCTCGATCGCCCAGGTGACCCTGCCGGTCGCCCAGCAACTGACCCACAAGCGGGGCCGGTTCGACCAGATCTCGGTCGCCGCCGACGGCGGGATCTCCGAGCAGGCGCTGAAGCGGCGGATCGAACGGGCGCTGCCGACCACGGCGCGGGTCGAGACGGCGAAGGAAAACGCCGACCGCGCCTCCGAAGAAATCCGTGAAAATCTCGGCTTCCTGCAGACGCTGCTGCTGGTCTTCGGCTACGTCGCGGTGCTGGTCGGCGCCTTCATCATCTTCAACACGTTCTCGATCACGGTCGCCCAGCGGGTGTCGGAGTTCGGGGTGCTGCGCACGCTCGGCGCCTCGCGCCGCCAGATCCTCGGCTCGGTGCTGCTGGAAGCGCTGCTGATCGGGCTGATCGGCGCGGTGGTCGGGATCGCCGGCGGCTTCGTCGTCGCGCTCGGGCTGAAGGCTGCCTTCTCCGGCTTCGGCGTCGACCTGCCGAGCACCGGCGCGGTGCTCGAGGCTCGCACCGTGATCGTCTCGGCGCTGGTCGCCTTCGTCGTCACCTTCGTCGCCGCGCTGGTCCCCGCCTGGCGCTCCACCCGGGTGCCGCCGATCGCCGCGCTGCACGCCTTCTCGCCGCCGCCGAGCCGCCGCCGCCGGCTCGCGCTGCTGGTCGTGGCCGGGCTCCTGACCGCGCTCGGGATCGCCTTCGTCGTCGCCGGCCTGGCGGGCGGCGGCGGCGTCGGCTCGCGGGCGGCGCGGATCGGCGGCGGCGGGCTCGCCGTGGTGGTCGCGGTCTCGCTCTTCAGCCCGGCGCTGGTGCGGCCGCTCGCCGACCTCGTCGGCCGCCCCCTGGAGCTGATCCGCCGGCTGACCGGACGGCTGGCGCGGGAGAACTCGAAGCGCAACCCGGGCCGTACCGCGGTCACCGCGGCGGCGCTGATGATCGCCCTCGCCCTGGTCACCTTCATCACCGTCTTCGCCGCCGGGCTGAAGAGCTCGGTGGCCCAGGTGATCGAAGAAAACTTCTCCGGCGGGCTCGTGATCGAGAACTCCGACGGCTTCTCGCCGATCCCGGCGGGCGCCGCGCGGGCGGCCGAAAAGGTGCCGGGGGTGAAGGCGGTGGCGACGGTGCGGACCGCCGAGGCGAAGGTGATCGACGGCGGCGGCAGCTCGGTGAAAGTCAACGGGCCGACGCCGAACATCGAAGAAGGGGTGCAGATCGAATGGACCGCCGGCGGGCCGGAGAAACTGCGGAACCTGCGCGACGACGAAGCTATCGTCTCCGATGACTTCTCCAGGGAAAACGGGCTGCGGGTGGGGAGCAGGTTCAGCCTCCTGACCCAGTCGGAGGCGCGCCCCGAATTCACCGTCGCGGGGACCTTCGAATCGAAGGCGAAGATCTTCGGCAGCGTCTTCGTCACCCGCAGGGTGATGACCGACGCCTTCAAGGTGACCCAGGACGACACCGACTTCGTCGTCCTCGAGCCGGGCGCCGACCCGGAAAAGGTGCAGGCGCTGCTCACGGTCGGCGCCGAACATGCCTTCCCGACCGCCGAAGTGCTGAACCAGGGCGAACTGCGCGAAGAACGCGAAAAGCAGATCGACCAGGTGGTGGCGCTCTTCTACGTGCTGCTCGGCCTGGCCGTGCTGATCTCGCTGATCGGCGTGATCAACACGCTCGGGCTCTCGATCTACGAGCGCACCAGGGAGCTCGGGATGCTGCGGGCGATCGGCATGTCGCGCCGGCAGGTGCGCTCGATGATCCGCTACGAGGCGGTGATCACGGCGCTGATCGGGGCGGTGCTCGGGCTCGTGCTGGGGATCGTCTTCGCGGCGCTGATCGCCCAGCCGCTGAAGCAGGAAGGCTTCACCCTCTCCTACCCGGTGGGGACGCTGATCGGCATCCTCGTCCTCGCCGCCCTGCTCGGCGTCGTCGCCGCGATCATCCCCGCCCGCCGCGCCTCCCGCCTCGACGTCCTCGAGTCCCTCCAATACGAGTGACCCCCGGTGCGTTCGCAGTTTTCCCC
>DATJUK010000063.1:0-7747 GCA_035502495.1 Solirubrobacterales bacterium | reverse complement strand
GAAGGCGACGACGCCGCCGAAGCCGATCCCTCCCGACCACAGCACCGCCGCCAGCGGCACGTTGCCGACCGAGCAGACGAAGCTGAGGACGGCGATCAGCGGGCCGACGATCACGTTCTCCAGGGTGCGCAGGAGGGGCGGGGCGTCGGTGATGAAGAGGACGTTGAAGAAGTCGTCGCCGAGCAGGCCGATGAAGCCGGCGAGCAGGAAGCCGAGCGCGATCTCCTTCCACAGCATCGACCAGTCCATGCGGAAGTTGGCGGCGACCTCGCGCCAGGCGTCGGCGGAGCGCAGGCGCTCGCGCCAGGGGAGGGAGGCGCCGGAGCCGTGGTCGTGCTCGTGGTCGCCGGCCGCCGCCTGGGCGTGCGCCCGCGCCCGCTCCTCCAGCGCCGGCGAGACGAAGCGGCGCAGCAGCACCGCCATCAGCGCGATCAGGATGAAGCCGCCGACGAACTCGGCGAGCGTGAACTGCCAGCCGATCAGCACCCAGAGGACGAGCCCGAGCTCCCAGACCAGGTTGGTGGAGGCGAACTGGAAGGAGAGCGCGGTGATCGCCGAGGCGCCCTTGGCGAAGAGCGAGCGGGCGATCGCGATCGCCGCGTAGGAGCAGGAGGAGGAGGCGGCGCCGAGCCCGGTCGCCTTCGCGATCGGGGCGACGCCGGTGCCCGACAGCGCCCCTTCGATCCGCGCCCGCGGCACCCAGGCCTGGACGATGCCCGAGATCGCGAAGCCGATCACCAGCGCCCACCAGACCTCGTAGGCCATCAGCAGGGACCCTTCGATTCCCTCCCAGATCTTTTCCAGCACCGGCATGAGTCGGTTGCCCTTTCTGCCGTGCGGCGCCTCAGCGGCCGCCGAAGCGGCCCGGCGCGGCGGCCGGCTCGTCGACTTCCTCGGCCCGCCTCTCGTCCTCGGCGTGGATCACGCAGGGACCGTAGCATATACCCCCGAGGGGTATCTAGCCAAACCGCTGACGCGGCCTGTCAGAGGCCGAGGCGGGCGGCGCGCTCGGCGGCGCGGGCGACCACTTCGGCGCGCTCCGGCTGGACGCCGCCGCGCATCAGCACCGTGCCGGCGACGACGACGGTGTCGACGGCGGTGCGGTCGGCGGCGTAGACGAGGTCGGCGGTCGGCTCGCCGATCGCCAGCTCCGGCGCCCCCGGGTCGAGGAGGAGGAAGTCGGCGGGCTCGCCGACCGCCAGCGGGGTGGCGCCGAGCAGCGGCGCCTTGGCTCCGGTGGCGATCGCCCAGGCGTCGTCGACGGCGATCGCGGTGGCGTCGGCCGCCGCGTGGCGCTGGGCGAGCGCGAACAGCTTCATTTCGGCGAGGGGGTCGAGCGAGTCGTTCGACCCGGCGCCGTCGGTGCCGAGCCCGACCCGCACCCCGGCGGCCCGGGCCGAGGGCCAGTCGAAGATCTTGCCGACCGCCAGCTTCATGTTCGCCGCCGGGTTGGAGACGACGGTCGCCCCGCGCGCCGCGATCAGGTCGAGCTCTTCGTCGTCGAGCCAGACCCCGTGGGCGAGCACCGTGCGCTCGGTGAGGAGACCGAGGTCGGCGACGTAGGCGGCCGGGCGGCGGCCGTGCTCGCCGATGCAGTCGTCGACCTCGGGCTTGGTCTCGGAGAGGTGGATCTGGACCGGGGCGCAGGTCTCCGCCGAGAGCTCGGCGAGGAAGGCGAGCGACTCCGCGCTCACCATGTAGATCGAGTGGGGGGCGAGCGCGGCGGTGACCGGACCGCCGACCGCCGCCAGCGCCTCGAGGCTCTCGCGCGCCTCGGCCTGCGCCCCCTTCCGGTCGCGCCCTTTGTCGAAGATCGGCGCCCCGATCGTCGCCCGCAGCCCGGCGTCGGCGACCGCCCGCGCGGTCGCCTCCGGGTGCCAGTACATGTCCCAGAAGCGGCTGGTGCCGGAGCGGGTCATCTCCAGGCAGGCGAGCCGCGCGCCCCAGTAGACGTCCTCGGGATCGAGCTTCGCCTCGACCGGCCAGATCCGCTCTTCCAGCCAGGGCATCAGCGGCAGGTCGCCGCCGCTGCCGCGGAAGAGCGTCATCGCCGCGTGGGTGTGGCCGTTGACCAGCGGCGGCACCAGGATCGCCCCGGCCGCGTCGAGCGTCTCCTCGCCGGGGGCGGCGGCGACGTCGGGCCCGAGTGCCGCGATCGTGCCGTCGGCCGCGCAGCGCAAGCCGACCGATTCGCCGCCGGGCGTCCGCGCATCGCTGACGACGAGCGCCGTCATCGGCCCTCGGGCCGGCCCGCGTCCGCGATGGGCCGGTCGCTCCTCGCCGGGCGGCGTCCGTTCACCGTCCCACCGCGCCGAGGCGGGGCAGGACCGCGGCGAGCCCGTCGCGCAGGCGGGTCGCGTTGATCAGCCGGTCGGCTTCCATCTCCTCGACCGACAGGGTGCCCTCGGCGAGCCCGTTGGCGAGGTTGTCGACGACGCAGATCGCCGCGTACTCGAGGCCCAGCTCGCCGGCGACGACGCACTCGGAGGCGACCGTCATGCCGACCAGGTCGGCGTGCGGGGCGATCATCCGGATCTCGGCAGGGGTCTCGAAGCGGGGGCCGATCGTCTGCCAGTAGACGCCCCCGTCGACGGCCCTCTCGCCGTCTTCGGCGCCCCAGGCGGCGACCACTTCGGCGCGCCAGCGCGGGGCGAAGCCGGGCGCGCTGTGGGCGCGGGCGTCGGCGAAGATCGAGAGGCCGAGGTGGAGGGCGATGAAGTCGTCGGGGCAGACGAAGCTGCCGACCGGCAGGTCGGCGCGCAGGCTGCCGACCGAGGCGATCGCCAGGACCCGGTCGCAGCCCTGCTCGACCAGCGGCCGCAGGTTGGCGGCGTAGTCGATCTCGTGGGGGAGGACGAAGGCGTCCGCGGGCCCGTGGCGCTGCACCACCGCGGCCCCGTGCTCGGCCGCCGCCGCGACGATCTTCCCGCCGCCCGGGCCGAGCGCGTTGGAGCCGAGGATGACGGCGAGCCGTCCCATCGCGGCATCGTATGCGGCCGGCCCCCGGATGAGTTCGCACTTGTCGTCGGATAGCGCAGAGAAGTGCGAACGCCGCTTCGCTCAGCCTTCGCGGCGGGCGCGGAACTCGGCGACGGCGTCGTCGTGGTCGACGATCGGCTCCGGGTAGTCGAGGTCGGCGAAGCCTTCCATCAGCCAGGGCCGGAAGATCGCCTTGCCGCGCACGCCGGCCAGCTCCGGCACCCAGCGGCGCACGTAGATGCCGTCGGGATCGAACCGTTCAGCCTGGCGCACCGGGTTCAGGACCCGCTGCGGGCGGGTGTCGTTGCCGGTCCCGGCGACCCACTGCCAGTTGCCGGCGTTGTCGGCGATCTCGCCGTCGACGAGCAGGTCCCAGAAGTGCCAGGCGCCCTTGCGCCAGTCGACGTGGAGGTCCTTGGTGAGGAACGAGCCGACCGCGAGGCGGGCGCGGTTGTGCATGTAGCCCTCGGCGGCCAGCTGGCGCATCCCGGCGTCGACCAGCGGGTAGCCGGTGCGGCCTTCGCGCCAGGCCTCGAACACCTTCTCCGAGCGCGACCAGCGGTCGCCGCGCGGCCGGTAGTCGCGGCGCGGCAGGGCCGGGAACGCAGCCAGCACCTGGTGGTGGAAGTCGCGCCAGCAGAGCTGCCGCACGAAGGCCGCGCCGCCGCGCCGCCCGCGCGCCTCGGTCGCCAGCTCGAGCGGGCTGACGCAGCCCCAGCGCACGTCGGCGCTGAGGTGCGAGGTGCCTTTGCTCGCCAGGTCGTCGTGGCGATCCTCGTAGTCGCCGACGCGATCGCGGAGGAAGGCGTGCATGCGCTTGCGCGCCTCCGTCTCGCCACCCGGTTGGCGCTCCGGGGAGGGCGTTCCGGCGGTGAGCTCCGCGAGCGCCGGGAGCCGACCCGCGGCGAGGTCCGCCGGCGCGCTCAGCTTCCGCGGCGCGCCGACGCCCTCGCGCCACGGCGCCGCGCTCCAGGCCCGGTGGTAGGGGCTGAAGACCTTGAAGTGGTCGCCGCCGGTGGGGGTCACCGCGCCGGGATCGAGGACCGTCACCCCGGGGTGGGCGGTGAACTCGATCCCCGCCTCCGCGCAGGCCGCGCGCAGCCGCCGCTCCCGCCGCCGCGCGTAGGCGCTCCAGTCGGCGGCGATGTGGAACTCGTCGGCGTCGCATTCCCGCGCCACCTTCGACGCCTCCTCGACCACCTGCCCGCGGCGGAGGAAGAGCCGCGCGTCCATCGCCTTCAGCCGGCCGTCGAGGTCGACCAGCGCCTCGCGCATGTAGGCGACCCGGTTCGGCGCCGCGAACCGCGAGCCGAGGATCGCCTCGTCGAGCACGAACAGCGGCACCGTCCGCTCCGCCCGCGACGCGGCCCAGAGCGCCGGGTTGTCGGTGACCCGCAGGTCCCGCGTGAACAGCACGACAGCGGTCTTGCCGGACATGTCGTCGACCTATACCCGAATCCCGTGTTCGGCGGCGCCGCGTCTCGTAGGCTGAGCCGATGCCCGATCGCGATGGGGAGATGGCGGACCGCGACCCGGAGGGGAGGCCTTCGGGGCGGCAGGAGACCGAAGACGAGCGGCTCGACCGCAACCTCTCCGAGCTGCTGCAGGAGCTGCGGGTCGCCCTGCCCGGCGTGCAGGTCCTGTTCGCCTTCCTGCTCGCGGTCCCGTTCCAGCAGCACTTCACCTCGATCAGCGACTTCGACAAGAAGGCCTACTTCGCGACGCTGCTGCTGACCGCGATCTCGGCGGCGCTGCTGATCGCGCCCTCGGCGTATCACCGGCTGACCTTCCGCTACCAGCAGAAGGGCCGGCTCGTCTTCATCGCCAACCGGCTCTCGATCGCCGGGCTCGCCACCCTGGCGCTGGCGATGACCAGCGCGATCATGCTGGTCACCAACGTCCTCTTCGGCACCGTCGCCACCACCGTGGTCACCACGAGCCTGGTGCTGACGATGTTCTTCCTGCTCTGGGCGGTGCTGCCGCTGAAGCGGCGGCTCAAGTACAGGGACGAGGGCTTGCCGCTCTTAGATCCGCCCCGAGACGACTGATCGCGGCGTCGAGCGGGTCGAGCAGCGGCAGCTCCGGGGCCTCGTGCCGCAGCATCGCCGCGTCGGCTTCCCAGACTTCGAGCTTCAGCCCGATCGGCACGTCGTATTCGTCGGCGACCCGCATCCCTTCGGCCTCGATCGCCGCGTGCAGCGTGGTCATGTTGGTGAGCTTGTCGGCCGCGTAGATCGCCAGCGCGTCGCCGTCGACCCTGGCGACCCGGCCGCGGTGCTCGTCCTTGCGCTCCCGGTAGGACCCGATCGACTCGTCGTCGGAGAGGGTGGCGACGAGGTCGGCGATCGGGTCGCCGAATTCTCCGCGCAGGTCCTCGACCGTGGTGTCGGAGTCCTCGACCACGTCGTGCAGCAACGCCGCCGCGAGCGTCGGCTCGTCGTAGCCGCGGGCGGCGAGGGTGGCGGCGACCATCCGCGGGTGCTCGATGTAGGGGAGGCCGCCGCTGCCGTTGCGGATCTGGCCGGCGTGGGCCTCGGTCGCCTTGGCGAGGGCGCGGGCGACGAGCTCGGAGCTCGCCACGGCGGCGTCGATCGGGGCGGTGTCGATCGGGCTCATCGGCCGGCCACGGTGGTGATCGCGGCCCCGTGGTCCTCGTTCACGCCGGCGACGGCGGGCTCGGCGGCGAGGGCGAATTCCCCGGTCGCCGGGTCGACCTCGTAGCGGCTCCCCTCGCGGCCGACCCCGATCGCCCCGGCGGGGCCGCCGCTCGCCTCCCAGCCGGCCGCGGCGCGCTCGGCGTGCCGGTCGAGCCAGGCGTCGGAGTGCAGCGGGTCGTGGTGGAAGAGGACGGTGCGTCGCACCTCCGTGCGCCGGGCGAAGGCCAGCGAGTGGGAGAGCGCCGAGTGCCCCCAGCCGAGGTGGGCGGGGTACTCGTCGTCGGCGTACTGGCCGTCGTGGATCAGCAGGTCGGCGCCCTGGGCGAGGGCGAAGCCGGAGATCCACTCCGGGTCGAGCGCCTCCAGGTCGGCGCCGAGGGCCGGCTCGTGGTCGGGGATGTAGGCGAGCGCCGCGCCCGCGTCCTCGATCCGGTAGCCGAGCGTCGGGCCGCGGTGGGCTACCGAGGCCGCGGTGATCCGCGCCGAGCCGATCTCCAGCTCCTCCGGGACGGCGCGGAAGCTGAGGTCGCAGGGCAGCTCGCGCACCTCGACCGGGGAGAGCGGTGCCGAGATGTAGCGGGCGATCCGGTCGCGCAGGCTGGCCTCCGGCGTCGCCGGTCCCCAGATCACGATCTCCGCCTGCGAGCGGAAGAGCGGCTCGAAGAAGACGAGGCCCTGGATGTGGTCCAGGTGCAGGTGGGTGAGGAGGATGTGGAGCCGGGTGACGTCGGCCGGCAGCGCCAGGCCGAGGTTGCGGATGCCGGTGCCGGCGTCGAGCGCGAGCAGCGAGCCGTCGGAGAGGGTGACGCCGACGCACGAGGTGTTGCCGCCGTAGCGGATCGTCTCCGGGCCGGGGGAGGGGACCGAGCCGCGCGCGCCCCAGAGGTCGACCTTCACGCGGCGGCCCCGCTCGGGTCGATGGTCGGGTCCGCCGCCGGGGCGCCGGAGGCGGCGGCGACGGCGGCGGCCGCCTCGGTCGGCAGGCCCTCCTCGACCGGCCAGAAGATCGCGATCGCCCCCTGCGAGCCGTGCGCGGTGAGGATCGGGAAGGCGGTGCATTCGACCGCGTGGACCTGGCCGTCGAAGGCGCGCACGCCGAAGCTGGCGTGGGCGGGGCGGCCGGCGCGCACCGCGCGGACCACCGGCAGGTCCTCGTAGGGGATCGTCTCGCCCGCCGCGTCGTAGGGGCCGAAGAGGCCGCCCCACTCGCTCGGGCCGACGTGGCCCACCTCGTCGAACCCCTTGCCGAGCAGGGTGCCCGCGGCCTCGTTGAAGAACACGAGCAGGCCCCCCTCGTCGACCAGGAAGGCCGGGGTCGAGAGCGCCGACATCAGGTTCCTGGCAAGGATCAACTCGAGCGGCTTTTGCGACACGCTGGACACTTTAGTTCGTAATTTGCGGATGCCGAGGGGGAACTTCGGGTGAGTCCTCCAACCACTACGCTTGCCGCCCCCGAATGCGCGAGCCCACCCGCACCTACCGCATCGCGATGGCCGTAAACCTGCCGGTCGCCCGCTGGGCGCGGCTGGAGGTGAGCGGAGCCGAGACGCTGCCGACGAGCGGGCCGCTGCTCCTGGTCGGCAACCACGACAGCCACTGGGACCCGGTGATGATCGGCGTCGCCGCGCGCAAGCGGCGGATGATCCGGGCGCTGGCCAAATCGACCCTCTGGGACGTGAAGGGGCTGAACAAGGTGCTCGACGGGATGGGGCAGATCCCGATCATCCGCGGCGCGGGCGACGCCCAGGCGCTGGCCAACGCGGTGACGGCGCTGCGCGAAGGCTCCTGCGTCGGCGTCTTCCCCGAGGGCACCCGCTCCAAAGGCCGCGTGATGAGGGCGCGCAGCGGCGTCGGCCGGCTGGCGCTGGAAGTGCCGGAGGCGCACGTCAGCTGCGTCGCCATCAGCGGCACCGCCGACCTCACCGGCTTCCCCCGCCGTCCCCGCATCAAGGTCCGCTTCTTCGACCCGGCGGGCGGCCAGCCGCGCCCCGACGAGGATCCCGGGGAGCTCTCCGCCCGCCTCCTGGCCGAGGTCCGCGCCCTCGCCCCGCCCGCCCTCGCCTACCGCAAGCGCACCCCGTAGGCGCGTTCGCACTTTTCCCCGGATACCG
>DATJUK010000062.1:0-2045 GCA_035502495.1 Solirubrobacterales bacterium | reverse complement strand
GTTCGCACTTATCACCGCATAGCGGTGATAAGTGCGAACGCACCGGGGGGCGGGTGGGGGTGGGGTGTCGCCGATCGCGGCGCGGCCGTATCCTCAGCCGCCGATGCGTGACTTCGACCTGAAGCTGCTGCGCCTGATGCGGACCCGCGGGCACTCGCCCCGGATCGAGCGCGCCGCGGTGCTGCTCGGCAAGGGGGGGAACAACGGCACCGGCTGGTTCCTCGCCAACGCCGCGCTCGCCGCCGCCGACCCGCCCCGGCGCCGCTCCTGGGCGGCCTGCGCGGCGCTCGGCCCGCTGGCGATCGGGCTCAACTACGGGATCAAGCTCCTCGCCAGACGGCCGCGCCCGGTGCTGCGGGGCCTGCCGCCGCTCGGTGGGGCGCCCAGCTCGCTGAGCTTCCCCTCCGCCCATGCGACCTCCTCCTTCGCCGTCGCCACCGCGATGACCCGCGTGGACCGCCGCGCCGCCGTCGCCTTCGTCCCCGCCGTGGCGCTCGCCGCCGGGCGTCCCTACCTGGGGATGCACTACCCCTCCGACGTCGCCGTCGGCGTGGCGCTGGGGACGGCGCTCGGCGCGCTGGTGCCGCTGCCGCGCGAGGAGCCACCGCTCCCACCCGCCCGTCCGGTCACGCCGCGACCGCCCGCCGCCGACCCCGCCTCGCAACCGCCGATCGCCGCCGGCCCCGCTTCGCAACCGCCGCCCGCCGACCCCGGCTCGCGACCTGCCACGACCCGCCCCGACCCGCCACCGGCAACGACCCGCCCCGACCCGCCACCGGCAACGACCCTCCCCGACTCGCCACCGGCAACGACCCTCCCTGACTCGCCACCGGCGACGGCCCTCCCTGACTCGCCACCGGCGACGGCCCGCCCCGACTCGCCGGCCGCCGGCGCGGAGGAGGAGCGATGAAGGTCGGGATCGTCGGCCTGCCGAACGCGGGCAAGTCGACCCTCTTCAACGCGCTCACCTCGGGGGGCGCGCAGATCGGCAACTACCCGTTCACCACGATCGAGCCGAACGTCGCCGTCGCCCAGGTGCCGGACGAGCGGCTCGAGGCGGTCGCCAAGACCGTGCGCAGCTCCGAGCTGGTGCCGGCGACGATCGACTTCCACGACATCGCCGGCCTGGTCAAGGGGGCGAGCGAAGGAGAGGGGCTGGGCAACCAGTTCCTCGCCTCGATCCGCGAGACCGACGCGATCTGCCACGTCGTCCGCTGCCACCAGGACGCCGGCGTCGTCCACCCCGACGGCCGCGTCGACCCGCTCGCCGACATCGAGACGATCGAGACCGAGCTGATCCTCGCCGACTACGAGCAGGTGGAGCGCCGCATCCCGCGGGTCGGCAAGCAGGCGAAGGCGGGCGACAAAGCGGCGCTCGCCGAGCAGGCCTGGCTGGAGGCGGTGAAAGAGGCGCTCGCGGCGGGAAGGCCGGCGCGCTCGGTCCCGGTCCCCGAGCTCGCCCCCGACGCGGCCCGCAACCTCGGCGCGATCACCTCGAAGCCGATCCTCTACGTCGCCAACGTCGACGAGGAAACCGCCGAGGTGCCGGAGGGGGTCGCCGCCCACGCCAACTCGGTCGACGCCGGGTCGGTCGCGGTGAGCGCCCGGATCGAGGGCGAGCTGGCCGAGCTCGATCCCGAGGAAGCCACCGAGATGCGCGAGTCCTACGGGGTCGAGGGCTCCGGCCTCGCGCGGCTGGTCCGCGCCGCCTACGACCTGCTCGAGCTGATCACCTTCTTCACCGCCGGGGAGGACAAGGAGGCGGTCGCCCGCCCGCTCCACCGCGGCGCCACCGCGCTCGAGGCGGCGGGCACGATCCACACCGAGATCATGGAAGCGTTCATCAAAGCCGAGGTGATCGGCTGGGCCGAGCTGGTCGAGACCGGCGGCTACGTGGCGGCGCGGGACAAGGGCGTGCTGCGGGTCGAGGGGCGGGACTACGTGGTTCGGGACGGCGACGTGGTGACGATTCGCGTCTAGCGGGGCTTGCGGGGGCGGGGGAGGGGATGCCCCTTCTCTCACAACAGCGGGGAGGTTCGTTCAGG
>DATJUK010000061.1:0-7368 GCA_035502495.1 Solirubrobacterales bacterium | reverse complement strand
GGCCGGGGGTGGGGGGTGAGGGGCGAGGGACGCCGGGGAGAAGGGCGAGGGGGCGGGGCGAGGGCGAGGGACGTCGGGGAGCGGGAGGCGGCGACGGGATGGAAGGTCCGTGACGGAGACGTGCGGATCGACACCGGGACGTGCGGAACTTCACCGGGATGTTGCATCCGACATGGTTCTCCCATTGGTCAGTGGTTTGCTGTGGAGAGAAACTCTCGCTATGCGAGAACAAGTCGCCACAGGGCAGGGTCTCGGTGGCGGGGGCCTGTTGGTGGGTTGCGGCTTCGTGGGGTTTCGCACGGGACGTGCCGGTGCGGGGGATGCGCAAGGGCATGGCTCGATTTCGTGCGAAAGGCTCGCGTCACAGTGAGCTAGGCGTCGCGTTCGGCGCGCAGGACGCCGGATTCGAGCACGGCCTGGACGCCGTCGCCGAGGTCGAGGCGGGAGCCACCGCGGGTGAGGCCGGCGACCTGGTCGGCGAAGCGGGCGGCGCCGGCGACCGGGCGGCCGGCGGCGGCGTCGGCGAGGCGCTGCAGGACGAGGCGGCGGAGCGGCGGCGGCAGCTCGGCGAAGCGAGCCTGGGAGATGCGGCCGCGCGAGGCGTCTCCGGAGCCGTCGAGCTCGGCGGCGACCAGAGCGTCGAGCACCTCGGCCTCGTCGCGCAGGAGGGCCGCGGTGCGGAGGACGTTTCGGACCGCGGCCGGGTGGATCGCGGCCAGCTCCGGGACGAGTCCGTGGCGAACCTTGTTGCGGGCGTACCCCTCCTCGGCGTTGGTCGGGTCCTCGCGCCATGCCAGGCCCCGCTCCATGTCATAGGTGGTCACTTCCTCCCTGGTCACGCCGAGCAGCGGACGGGCGAGCCGCCCGTCGTGCTCCTTCATCCCCAGCAGCGCGCGCCGGCTGGGCGAGGAGGCGAGCCGGTAGAGGATCGTCTCCACCTGGTCGTCGGCGGTGTGGCCGGTGACGATCGTCGCGTCGCGCGCCTCCGAGAGCCGCGCCGCCGCGGCATAACGCACGTCGCGCGCCCAGGCCTGCAGGTTGCCGCTCGTCTCCGGGCGCACCGGCCGCTCGGCCGCCAGCTCGATCCCGAGCCGCTCACATAAGGAGACGCAGAAGACGGCGTCGTCGTGGGACCCCGGCCGCAGGCCGTAGTCGACATGCAGGGCGAGGACCGCGCCCGTGCCCCGGGCGCGCACCGCGAGGTCGAGCATGCAGACCGAGTCGCGCCCGCCGGAGAGCATCACCACCAGCGACCGCGGCGGGTCGATCAGCCCACCCGCCTCGACCCGGGCGAGCAGGTCCATCAGGCCTCCGTCGGGCGGACGACGAACAGCTCGGTCGGCACCGGGAACCCTTTCAGCGAGACCTCGCCGATCGGCTCCAGCCGCAGTTCGGGCCGAGAGTCAAGCGTCGCCGCCACCCGATCGGTGACCAGCACCTCCCCCGCCAGCGCCCGGTTGACGATCCGGTGGGCGAGGTTGACCTGGCTGCCGAAGTAGTCGCCGTCGCGGTAGACCGCGTCGCCGTGGTGGATGCCGACGCGCGGCTGTGGGCGACGGTCGAAGCGGCCGATGAAGGCGACCGCCCAGGCGGTCAGCGCCGCCGCGTCGGGCGAGACCACCATCACCTCGTCGCCGATCGTCTTCACGATCGTCGCCTCGCGCGGCAGCGTCGCCTCGACCGTCTCGACGAAGTTCTCGACCACGTCGAGCGCCTCGATGTCGCCCTCCTCCTCGGTGAAGCGGGTGAAGCCGGTGAGGTCGATGAAGCAGAGCGTCACCGCGACGTGGCCGAGCTCCATTTCCGCGGTCGACTGCTCGCCGCCGGTCTCCATGTGGCCGACCACGTCCTGCTCGATGTAGTAGCGCAGGTATCGGTTGTGGAGGTACTCGGTCAGCGGCGCCGCCAGCGGCATGATTTCGGCGGCCAGGTCACCCATCGCCTCCGCCATCTGCAGCTCGGGGACCCCGTCGCGGATCAGCGGTTCGTGCACGTAGAGGTGGAAGAGGCGGATCTCGGCCTCGGCGATCCGGCGCAGCGAGGTGACGTAGACCCGCACCAGTTGCAGGAAGGCGACCAGCGGGAAGCCCGACTCGAGGACCTGCGAGCAGAGGCGGATCGCGGCGGCGTCGGCGACGCTGAGGTGGCGCTGCCTGCCGACCGGCGTGCCCATCATCACCAGGATCCGCTCGATCAGCTCCACCTCGAGGCCGGTCTCCGCGGCGATCATCTCGACCGTCAGCTCGCCCTCGTCCTCGGCGAACAGCTCCTCGGCGAAGCCGAAGGCCAGCCGGCCCTCGCGCCCGGCCTCCTTCAGGTCCTCGAGCGAGTAGCCGCGGTCGCGCATGCGGGCGACGACCCGGGCCTGCGCGGCGGCGGCGACCGTCCAGCGCCCCCGGCGTACCGGGATGATCCTCTCCTCGGCCCAGCGTTTGAGCGTCGATGCCGGGACGCCCGATCGCCGTGCCGCCTCGTTCAGGCTGATCCGCTCGTCGGCCACGCGGTGAGGCTAGTCCGCGACGGGGCGTTTAGGGTCGCGGCCGTGCCCAGGCGCCTCCGGCCGACCGCCGAGATCCACTCCGACGCGATCCTGGTCGGCGATCCCGGCCGGGCGATGGCGCTCGCCCAGGTGCTGACCGAGCAGCCGAAGATGGCCAACCACGCGCGCGGCCTGTGGGGTTACTCGGGGAAGACCGCGGCAGGTCGCGGGCTGACCGTGCAGGCGACCGGGATGGGCGGGCCGAGCGCGGCGCTGGTCCTGGGCGACCTGGCCGAGCTGGGCGTCCGGCGGGCGGTGCGGGTGGGGACCTGCGCGGCGATCGACCCGAAGTTCCGGCCCGGCGATCTGGTCTGGGTGCGGGCGGCGCGACCGTGGTCGGCGGAGCGCCCGGGGGCGGGCTCGCCGGCGCGGCCCGACGCGGAGCTGGCGGAGAGCCTGCGGGTGGCGCTCGGCGAGGACGCGAAGGCCGGGAGGGTGGCGAGCGTCGACTTCCTCCACCCCTCCCCCGACCCCGCGCACCCGACCCCGAAGGGCGACGTCGCCGACATGCAGACCGCGGCGCTCTTCGCCGCGGGCGAGAGGCTCCGGGTGGCGCTGGCCGCGGTCCTGGTGGTGACCGACGCCGAGGGCGCGGAGCCGCTCGGCGACGAGGATCTGGCCGCACGCGCAGCCACTGCCGCCCGGGCTGGCACAGCCGCGCTGCACCGGGGAAAACGAGAGTAAGCCTAACCCTCTGGTCGAGGGTTAGGCAGCGTCACTCTCAGGTTCAGCGTCGGCTTTCGGTTTGGTGGCTTTTGCGGCGATTTTCCGCCGCAGGCCGCTGATCTCCCGAGTCAGGTCGTCGAGTTGCTCCTCGACGTCCTCGAGGCGCTGGGAAAAGGAGCGGATCCGCCGCTCGAGGCGCTCGACGTCGCCCGCCGAGGGCAGGTTGAGGGCGCTCATCGCCGCCTGCTGCGCCTCGATCGCCTTCTCGCGGGCGCCGAATGCCGCCTGCAGGGCGCTGTGCAGGTGGGGGCTGTCGATCAGCGCCTGCGCGATCTCGCCGATCGCCTGCTCGGAGCGGGCCCGCAGGCTCTCTCCGTCGGCCATCCCGTCACCGTCTGCGTACTCGTCTGGACTCACGCTAAATCCAATCTTCTCGTTCCGTTGACGGCAGCTTAACGAGCACATCCGAGGCAGATGGAAATCTCCCGCATGCGGCATGAAGTGGACGATCGTTAAGGCCATATTGGGGGCGGGGCCAACCGTTGCCCACGACCGACGTTGTGGGTAGCGTGCGTGCCAACCCGCTGGGAGGGGAGCGGACCGTGAATGCGGCCGTCCATGGAAGCGGACCACGAGGCGCATGAGAAGCAAGCTCGCACTGATCCTGGCGCTCGCCGCCTTTCTCGCGCTAGCCGCTGTCGGCAGCGCGCCGGCCGCCTCACCCCTGGGGTCGGTCACCGAAAGCCTGTTGCCGGGTCTCACCGGGAGCGGCGGCTCCACGGGGAGCGGGACCTCGACCGGTTCCACCGGCTCCGGGACCACCACGCCCAGCACCACCGCACCCCCCGTCCCGTCGACCACGACGCCCGCGCCGCAGTGCTCCGACGGCATCGACAACGACGGCGACGGCAAGATCGACATGGAAGATCCGGACTGCAGCTCACCGAGCGACAACTCGGAGAGCCCCGAAACCTCGGTAGTCGCCCCGGCGACCGGCGAAACCCTCGCACCCTCAACCTCGACTTCAGGGTCAGGGTCGAGCGAAACCGGCGCCGAAGCCGGCAAGAAGAAGCACAAGGAATTCTCCCGCGGGGAATCGCTCGAAGCGGAACCCGAACCGGACGTCCGCGGCGGCGTGACCCACAACGAAAGCCTCGGCGACGCGAGCGGTGGCGGCGGTAAGAACGCCGGCGCGGTGACCGCCCCGAGCGCGACCGGCGGCGGCACCCAGCCGCTCGGCGGCGAAGGTGACGGCGGCGCCCAGTTCGAACCCGGCGGCGCGCCCACCCTGGCGAACCCGACGACCACCATCGCCTCCTTCGGCCCGGCCCCGATCGGGGTCCCCAACTTCGTCATCAACTCGTTCGAGATCCCGCCCTTCCTGCTGCCGATCTACCAGGCCTGCGGCACCGAATACGGGATCCCCTGGGAGGTGCTTGCCGCGATCAACAAAATCGAGACCGGCTTCGGCACCAACCTGAACGTCTCCAGCGCGGGCGCGGTCGGCTGGATGCAGTTCCTGCCCTCGAGCTGGGAAACGTACGGGCTCGACGCCAACGGCGACGGCCGCAAGGATCCCTACAACCCGGTCGACGCGATCTGCGCCGCCGCCCACTACCTCAAGGTCGCCGGCGGCCAGAAGAATCTCTACGGCGCGATCCTCGCCTACAACCACGCCGACTGGTACGCGCAGGAGGTCCTCACCTACGCTCGCGCCTACGGCCGCATCCCGTCCACCCTGGTCGGCTCGCTGACCGGGCTGACCGAGGGCGCCCACTTCCCGGTCGCCGCCAACGCCCGCTACTCGGACGAACTCGCCGCCCGCGAGGCGCTGAAGAACTCGACCACCGACTCGCGCGTGGCGGGCAACGCCGCCGAAATCATCTCCTCCTCCCCCACCCGTCGCGGGATCAACATCTTCGCCAAGAAGGGCTCGCCGGTGGTCGCCGTCAACGACGGCGTGATCCGCAAGATGGGTCACTCGGCCAACCTCGGCAACTTCATCGTCCTCGAAGACACCTACGGCAACCGCTACACCTACGCGGGGCTCGGCAAGCTGGTCCGCGACAGCCGCACGGTGGTCACCTCGAAGGGCAAGGAAAAGCAGATCCCGACCGAAAGCCAGGAACTGCGGCCGCGGCTGCGCGCCCTGCCGGACCGCTCCGGCAACGGCGTCGGCAAGGAACAGAAGCTCGAAGCGAAGGCCGAGGAAGCCCTCGAAAAGGCGTCTGGCGACGGCTCGATCCGGGTCGGCTCGAAGGTGATCGCCGGCACCGTCCTCTCCCACGTCGCCAAGGGCGCCGAAGGCGCCGACCCGCACATCAACTTCTCGATCCGCCCGGCGGGCAAGGGGGCGCCGCGGATCGACCCGAAGCCGATCCTCGACGGCTGGAAGCTGCTCGAAGCCACCGCGATCTACCGGGCCAAGGGCAAGAACCCGTTCAACGCGCAGCTCAGCGGCGCCGGGATCCTCCTGCTCTCGAAGGAAGCGCTGACCCAGCGGGTGCTGAACGACAAGGGCCTCGACATCTACCAGTGCGGTCGTGAAGACATCGAACAGGGCAAGATCGACCGCCGCATCCTGGCGCTGCTCGAGTACCTGCGTTCGAAAGGCTTCACCCTGCGGATCAGCGCACTCGAGTGCGGCCACAGCTACCTGACCACGAGCGGCAACGTCTCCGAGCACTCGACCGGCGACGCGGTGGACATCGCCGAAATCGACGGCGTCAACGTGACCGGTCATCAGGGTCCGGGGACGCTGGTCCACGAACTGATCGAAGACGTGCTCCAGCTGCAGGGCCCGATGCAGCCGCATCAGGTGATCTCGCTGGAAAACTTCCCCGGCGAAATCAGCTTCGCCGAAGCGTCCCACTACGACCACGTCCACATCGGCTACCGCCCGGTCGAAACCAGCAACCCGCTGGAAGCCCAGGCGCTGCTGAAGCCGGAGCAGTGGGAACATCTGATCACCCGCCTCGGCAAGATCGAAAACCCGAAGGTGCCGATCGAACCGTCGAAGTACTCGCTGCCGGACAACCCGAAGAAGAACTCGGCCGCGGAAGTCCTCGGCGGCCATCCGCGCGGCGAAGACTAGGCTCAGCCCCCTGAGCCCCTTCTTCGGATTCGCCCAGTTCGACTTCGCCGGGACCCTGCCGCTCGCCGACGGCCGCTACCTGGCGCACCGCGAGGAGGACGCCGGCGAGAGCGTCCTGGTGGTGCAGACGATCGCCGCCCCGCCCCGCCCCTCACGGCGGCGCAAGCGCCCGCGCGGCTCCGAGGTCGCGGCGCCGCCGTCGGAGCTGCCCCTGGCGCGGGCGACGGCGATCCGCGCCTTCGAGCCCTACCCGAGCCCGGAGGAGGCGGCGGCCTGGTTGACCGGCGCGACCGTCGACGAGAGCACGATCGACGCCGCGGTGGCGGTCGGGATCGGGCTCCTCAACGATGCCCTCCACGCCCAGGCGGTAGCCGCCGCCGATCCCCACGTCGCGACCCTCCCCGCCGAGCGCGCCGTCGCCGTCCGTCTCGGCTACGGCAGCGGCGACCAGATCGCCGACGGCGCCTTCCGCGATGCCCGCGAGGTCGACGTCGGCGCCGCCGGCTCACCCCGCCGTCGCCGTCAGGAGGAGCTCCGTCCCCAGGAACGGGTGGCCGCCGTCCTCCGCGGCCGCGAGACCTTCGCCGCCTGCGAGCCCCTCCTCCTCCGCGCCCGCGCCGACCTCGACGCCGGCCGCAGCCGCGAGGCGACCCTGCAGCTCCGCATCGGCGCGGAGGCCCTCCTGGCCGAGCTGCCTTCGGCCCTGGACGACGACGACCACCGCGCCGACATCGCCGCCCTGGAGGAGCAGATGCCGGCCGTCGAAGCCGCCGCCACCCGAGCCCTGACCGACGATCTCGACCCCGAGCAGGAGCCCGCCATCCGCAACGCCCTGCAACTCGCCGAGCGCATCCTCCGCCGCCGTCGAGTCCTCTCCACCTAGCAGGACCCGGCGACACCTGCGTGCGGCGGCGCCGAGCGCCCGGGCGTACAAGGGCGCGGGGGAAATCGGACGACGGCCCGTCCGGCCGACCGCGGACGGACCCCGACCCGCCAGCCGCTGCCGAACAAACGAGCCGACCCCTCGTGCGTTCGCACTTATCACCGCTATGCGGTGATAAGTGCGAAC
>DATJUK010000060.1:0-17726 GCA_035502495.1 Solirubrobacterales bacterium | reverse complement strand
CCCGGTGCGTTCGCGCTTATCACCGCTATGCGGTGATAAGCGCGAACGCACCGGGGGGCGGGGCTGGCTGGACTCGTGCGGACTCGCCGGGCGTCTTTTCGTCCCTTTCGAGGGTGGGCGCGGCTAGAGTCGCGGCATGCCGAACTTGCCGAAGCTGAAACTGGTCGTCGCCCTCCTCGCCGTCGTCGCCCTGCCGGCTCTGCCCGCCGCCGCGAACGCGACGCTGACCTACACCAAGGGCTTCCAGAAGCCGCACGTCTACTACGCCGAAGACAACGGCAAGGGCGCCCACCAGATCGGCAGCGGCCGCAACGCCCACATCTCGCCCGACGGCGAAACGGTGATCTACGAAAAGGAAACGAAGAGCGGCGCCGAAATGCGGCTCTACTCGATCGCCCTGGGCAAGGGACAGCGGCTGATGAACCCGTGGCGGGAAAGCTTCGTCTTCGCCTGGTCGCCCGACTCGAGCATGATCGCGGCGCTCAAGGGCCCGCTGAACGGCAAGGCGACGCTGATGATCGTCAACCTCGCAAGCGGCAAGCGGATCAAGATCGGCAGCGGCTACTTCAACGGGGTCAGCTTCTCCCCGGAAAGCAACGAAATCGTCTACGGCCTGGCGAACACCCCCGACTACCCGCCGAAGAGCGACGTCTACAAGTACTCGATCGAAACTGGCAAGACGGTGAAGCTGAGCCACGACGGCACCTCGGTCTACCCGCTCTGGGGGCCGACCGGGCAGATCGTCTTCGCCCGCCAGCTCGGCGCCAAGTCGCGCAAGTACGGCCCGGCGAACCAGCTCTTCGTGATGAACGAAGAAGGCCGGCGGATCAGCCAGGTCACCCACACCGAAGTCAACCCGTTCGCCGAGGGGCTGAGCCCGCTCGGCTTCTCCGAAAACGGCAACCGGCTGCTGACCGAGTTCGGCGGCCAGGACCAGAGCTACGCGGTAGCCGTGAACATGCTGACCGGGGCGGAAAAGGCGCTGACGAAGAACCCGGAGACCGGCTTCGTCGGCGCGGCCATCTCACCCGACGGGACCACGGTGCTGGGCACCACCGGCCTCGGCTTCGGCGGCAACCCGCACCCCAAGGTCGTCACCGTCCCCTTCACCGGCGGCAAGCAGAAGGTGCTCGTCCCCGGCGCCTACGAACCCTCATGGAGCAGTTGAGTTCGCAGAAATCACCGCATAGCGGGGCTAACTGCGAACGCATCGTGGGGGGCTGGGCCGGGCCCTATAATTTCGGCTGTCCATAGCCCGTCGCGCGCCCGCTCGAAGAAGGCGCGGATCCCGGGAGGTAGATATGCCCAGTCGTGAGAGCGGGGTCCCGCGCTACGCGTGGGACCGTCCCTACAGGCCGCTGGTGTCGCCGCCGAGCGTCGAAGAGAACGACGCCTGCGCGATCTACGCGTCGGTGCGCAAGGACGCGACGCCCGGCCACGAGCCGATCGCGCGCGCGATCCCGGCGCTGCAGAAGATGCTCCACCGGGCCGGCAACGTCGACGGCGAGGGCGACGGCTGCGGCCTGCTGCTCGACCTGCCGCGGAAGATCTGGGCCGAGGAGGTGCGGGCCGGCGGGCACGACCCGGCGCTGTCCCTCGACGACGCCTTCGCCGTCGCCCACGTCTTCATCGAGCGCTCCGGGGACGTCGAGAAGGTCAAGCACGACGCCCGCGAGCTGCTCGCCGCGGGCGGTTTCCGCGTCCTCGCCGAGCGGGTCGACGTGACCGACTCGACCGCCCTCGGCCCAACCGCGCGCGAGGAGGAGCCGGTCTTCTGGCAGATCGCCGGGCTCCTCAGCGACGCCGAGCGCCGCGACGCGGTCGCCTTCGGCCTGCTGCTGGAGCTCGAGCGCAAGCTCGGCGTCCACGTCCCGTCCTTCTCCGGCGCCACCTGCGTCTACAAGGTGATGGGCGCGCCGAACGTGCTCGACGCCTACTACCCGGACCTCGCCGACCCGCGCTTCGAGACCGTCGGCGCCTTCGGCCACAACCGCTACTCGACCAACACCTGGCCCTCGTTCAAGCGCGTGCAGCCGTTCACCCTGCTCGGCCACAACGGCGAGATCAACACGATCGAACAGCTGCGCCAGGAGGCGAAGATGCTGGCGGTCCAGATCGAGCCGGGCGCCTCCGACTCCCAGGACCTGAACCTGACGATCGACACGCTGGTCAGCCGCGAGGGCCTCTCGCTGGCCGAGGCGATGGAGATGATCGTGCCGCCGATCGTCGAGGAGATCCGCGGCCTGCCGGAGGAGCTGCGGAGCTTCTACCTCTACCTGCGCCAGGCGATGGGCCCGTTCGCCCAGGGCCCGGTGGCGCTGATCGCCCGCCACGGCGACGAATGCGTCTTCTCCGCCGACGCGATGGGCCTGCGCCCGCTGTGGAAGGTGGAGACCGAGGCCGACCACGTCTTCAGCTCCGAGCCCGGCGTCGTCGCGGTCGGCGAGATGGTCTCCGAGCCGCAGCCGATGGCCCCCGGGGAGAAGGCGATGGTGACGATCGACCGCGCCGCCCGCTCCTCGATCCTGCACCCGCACGCGGAGATGCTGCGGATCGTCCGCGACCGCTGGCTGGCCCGCAACGGGGTCGACACGGTAGGGCCGTACGAGCGGGCGTCGGTGACCGGTGGGCCGCTGGAGGGCGGCGAGGTCCCGGGCTACTCGGAAGCCGGCCCGGCCGAGCCGGTGAAGGTCGAAGACCGCATCCTGGCGGGCTTCGGCTGGCAGCGCGACGACGTCAAACTGGTCCAGCAGATGGCCGCGGGCGGGGCCGAGCCGATCGGCTCGCTGGGCTACGACGGGCCGCTCGCGGCGCTCTCCCCGGAGCGGCAGAACCTCGCCGACTACTTCAAGGAGACGGTCGCCGTGGTCACCAACCCGGCCCTCGACCGGGAGCGCGAGCTGGAGCACTTCTCCACCCGCACGCTGTTCGGCCGGCGGCCCTCGATCGACTCCGCCGCCGAGGACACGGCGACCGTCGAAACCGCCTTCCCGGTGATCCTCGGCGGCCACCATGGGCTGGCGCCGCTGCCGGAAAAGACCTACCGCAAGGTCGCCCGCGACAACCACACCTACCTGCTGGAGGACCTCTGGGAGGAGTTCCGCGGCCGCGCCGCCGCGGTCGACATCTCGCTGCTCGAGTCGGAGACGACGGCCGGGGCGATCGAGCGGATCAGGCACGAGGCGGTGAAGAAGGTCCGGGGCGGCGCCGAGCTCCTGGTGCTCACCGACCGCACCGTCTACGACGGCGAGCGCCGCTACCTCGACCCGCACCTGGCGACCTCGGCGGTCGACCAGGCGCTGAAGCAGTTCAAGGTCGAGCGCGGCGAAACGAACCTGCGCCGGCGCTGCGGGATAGTCCTGCGCTCGGCGGCGATCCGCAACGTCCACGACACGATGCTGGCGCTCGGCCTGGGCGCCAACGGCGTCTGCCCCTACGTGATGGTCGAAGTGATCTGCGTCGAGGACTACGAGTCCGACGTCGGCAACCTCTGCGCGGCGCTGACCAAGGGGATCGAGAAAGTGATCTCGACGATCGGCATCCACGAGGTGCGCGGCTACGCGCGCCAGTTCTCCTCGATCGGGGTGAAGCCGGAGCTGGCCGAGATCTTCCAGACCAAGGCCTTTGCGGCAACCGACGCGGGCGGCGGGACCGGCTTCGCCGAGCTCGACGCCGACACCAACGAGCGCGCCCAGGTGCTCGCCGGGGCCGACGAGACGGCCAAACCGGCGAAGACGTTCCGCTTCTACCCGAAGGTCTACAAGGCCGCGATCGCGACGGCGAACGGGTCAGGGACCTATGAGGAGTACTCGGAGAAGGTCCGCGACCTGGAGCGACAGAACCCGATCTCGATGCGCCATGTGATGGCGCTGAAGGGGGACCGGGACCCGGTCGACCCGAGCACGGTCGACGCCGGCGTCGGCCACCACGACTACCCGATCGTGATCAGCTCGATGAGCTTCGGGTCGCAGTCCGAACCGGCCTTCCGCGCCTACGCCGACGCGGCCAGGGCGACCAACATCCTCTGCATGAACGGCGAGGGTGGGGAGATCCGCGACATGTACGGCCGGTACCGCAACTGGCGCGGCCAGCAGATCGCCTCCGGGCGCTTCGGCGTCTCCGCCGAGATGGTCAACAGCTCCTACGTCGCCGAGATCAAGATCGGCCAGGGGGCGAAGCCGGGCGAGGGCGGCCACCTGCCCGGCAAGAAGGTCTCCGAGAAGGTCGCCGCCGCCCGCAACGCGGCGCCCGGCACCGACCTGATCTCGCCGTCGAACAACCACGACCTCTACTCGATCGAGGACCTCGCCGAGCTGATCGACGAGCTGAAGACGGTCAACCCTGACGTGCGGGTGTCGGTCAAGGTCCCGGTGGTGCCGAACATCGGCACGATCGGGCTCGGCATCGCCAAGGCGGGCGCCGACATCATCACCCTCTCGGGCTTCGAGGGCGGCACCGGCGCGGCGCGCCAGCACGCGCTCCGCCACGTCGGCCTGCCGTCGGACATCGGCACCCGCGCCGTGCACCAGGCGCTGATGGAGGCGGGGCTCCGCAACCGGGTCGAGATCTGGGCCGACGGCGGCTACCGGACCGGCCACGACATCGTCAAGCTGCACTGCCTCGGCGCCAACCGGGTCGGCTTCGGCACCCTGGCGATGGTCAGCCTCGGCTGCACCATCTGCCGCGGCTGCCAGCTCGACACCTGCCACGTCGGCATCGCGACCCAGATCGAGACCGTCGAGCAGGCCCAGGAGCACGGGCTGAAGAAGTTCACCCCGCAGGAGGTCGACCGCTCGGCGGAGAGCTGCGCCCGCTTCTTCGCCGCGATGGGGGAGGAGGTCAAGCAGGTCGTCGCCTCGCTCGGCTACACCCGCGCGCAGGACCTGGTCGGCCGCTACGACCTGCTCGAGCAGGCGGCGATGGCGGACAAGATCGACCTGTCCCCGCTGATCGCGCCGCTGGAGGAGTACCTCGACCTCGAGCCGCTCGACCTGCCGGTGGCCGAGGAGGCCGCCGACACCCGCGCCGAGGCGGGCCTGGTCGCCGCCCGGCCGATCCGGATGGAGGCCAAGGCGGCCTCGGCCGAGATCGCCAGGCTGGCGCCGGAAGTGTGCGGCGGAGGTCAGGTGCGCAGCGAGTTTCCACGCCCCACCGACGCCAACGACCGGGTGCTCGGCACCGAGCTCTCCGGGGCGATCGCCCGCGCGCGGATCTTCGCCGACGGCCCGGCACCGAGCGAGGAGATCCTCGCCGGCATCGAGTTCAACGGCGGCTCGGTGGCCGGCCAGGGCCTCGGCGCCTTCAACTCCTACGGGGTGGCGCTGCGGGTCGAGGGAGGCGCCCAGGACGGCGTCGGCAAGGCGATGCTGGGCGGCACGATCGCGATCCTCAAGGGCACGGGAGCGCACGGCAAGCGGCTGAACGGCTCGGTCGGCAAGTCCTTCGCCTACGGCGCCCAGCGGGGCCGGCTCTACGTCCAGGGCTCGGCCGACTCGCGCTTCTGCATCCGCCTCTCCGGCGCCGACGTGGTGCTCGGCGGCGAGCCCGCGCACGACCTCGACGACGCCCGCGGCTGCATCGTCGACCGCGCCAACGCCAAGGGCTTCGCCTTCGAGTACATGACCTCGGGGCGGGCGATCGTGCTCGGCGACATCGGCCCCTGGGCCTGCGCCGGGATGACCGGGGGCCGCGTCTACGTCCGCTTCAATGCCTTCGGGATCGACCCGGCGGCGATCGAACGGCGGCTCGGCGAGGGGGCCAAGGTGGAGCTGAAGGACCTCGACCCGGAGGCCCTGCTCGACATCGACGACCTGCTCTCCGGCTACGCCGAGGAACTGCGGGCCACCGGCCAGGACGAGGAGGCCGAGCGGATGCTCGGGCTGGCGGAGGACGCCACCGGCAACTTCCTCATGGTCGTCCCGCACAAGGTGCAGGCCGACCCCTCGGTCTCGACCGAGTAGGCGCGGGGCGGCGCCCCGCGGGCCTGACGCTCAGGGCCTGATGTCGGGGAACCGGCCGGGCCGGTTGGTGAGCAGCTCGGCGATCGTGCGCAGCTCGCGCAGCAGCTCGTCGAGCATCTGCTCGGTGGCGTTGTGGATGCGGATCTCGGCGGCGGCGCGCTCGGCCTCCACCTGGTCGATCCGCGCCTCGAGCCGGTCGGCGCGGCCCTCGACCTTGTCGATCCGGCGGTCGAGCTTGCGTTCGGTCCGCTTGGTCCGCTTCTTCACGTAGAGGCGGGTGTCCTCGCGCAGGGCATCGAGCTCGCGGCGCAGGGCCTCGTCCTCGGCGCCCGCCCGGCTCTGCTCGGAGAGCATCTCTTCGACCCCGGAACGGACCCGCTCGATCTCCTCGTGGAGCTGGGCGCGGGCGCGCTCGGCGGCCAGTGAGATCGGTGGCTGGTCGCCCGCGGGCGGTGGTTCGATCGGATTCGGCACGGCGTTCACCCGGCTTGATCCTAGGGCCGGCAGGGGCGGCAAGGGCGGCGCAGGGCTCCGTCCACGCCCGACCAATAGAATCGCCCGCCGATGGGTCCGATCAGTGCCGAGATCGAAATCGACGCCTCGCGCGAGGCGGCGTTCAGCCTCCTTTCCGACCTCGCCCGCCGTCCCGCCTTCACCGACCACTTCCTGAGCGGATTCCGCCTCACCCGGATCGATGCCCGCGGGGAGGGCGCCGGGGCGCGCTTCCGGGTCGAGGCGCCGCTGCGCTCGCCCTGGGAGGACACGACGATCGTCAGCCTGGAGGAGCCGTTCAAGATCGAGGAGCGCGGCGCCGGCGGCCGGTCCAACCGGATCCCCACCCACACGGTCTGGGAGATCGAGCCGGGCCGGGCCGGGATGACCCTGGTGCGCCTCACCCACTGGACGGCGCCTACCGAACCCGTCGACAAGCTGGTCGAGAGCCTCAGCTTCGGCGCCCATTTCCAACGCAAGGGCTGGAGCGAGGCGCTGCGGCGCCTCCGCGACATCCTCGAGGCGGAAGGACCCGGGGGCGAGCGGATCGCCGTCGCCGGGGGGAACCGCTACGCGACCGGCATCCCGTAATAGAGTCCCCGCCGCCGATGTTCACGAACCGCCGCCGATTCACGACGCCCCTGCTCGCCGCCCTGATGCTGGTGGTGCTGGCGCTGGGCGTCGCCGCCTGTGGCTCCGGCGACCCGCGCGAAGTGGAAGAGGGCGAAGTCGTCAAGGTCAACCACCTCAAATACACGGTGATCTTCTCCCGCTACCTGAACGAACACGACAACGAGGACGCCGCCTACCTGGTCGGCCAGAAGCCGCCGCAGAACGAACACAACTACTTCGGCGTCTTCCTGCAGGTGAAGAACGACACCCACGAAACCCTCGGGCTGGTCGATGAACTCTGGATCACCGACTCGGTCGGCGACAAATACGAAGCGCTGGAAAGCGAAAGCGAATTCGCCTTCCCGTTCGGCGCCCAGCTGACCGAAAACGAACAGTCGCCGGAACTGGACACGACCGCGCAGAGCGGCCCGATCCAGGGCTCCGTGGCGATCTTCGAACTGCCTGAAGAGGTCTCGGCCAACCGGCCGCTGCTGCTCCACATCCCCGGCCCCGGCAAGGAATCCGGGGTCGTGAAACTGGACCTCTAGCCGGAGCCGGCAGGTTCGCCGCCGCCCGTCGGCCTCGGTCGCGCCGTCTATTCGTAGCCGGCGGAGAGGACCTGGGAGGCCACCGGGGCGGCGACTTCGCCACCCGCCGCTTCCGCTTCGATCAGCAGCACGCCGATCGCCAGCTTCGGCTTTTCGACCGTCGCGAAGGCCGAGAACCAGGCGTCCTTCTTGTGCTGGGGGGCAGCTTCTTCGCCTTCGAGGCCCACTTCTTCGCCGCCTTCGGTTTCGACCACCTGGCCGAGTTCGGCGGTGCCGGTCTTGCCCGCCACCTGGCCCGCCGCGATCGCCCCGGCGGTGCCGGTCCCTTCGGTGACCACGCCGGTCATCAGCTCGGTCAGCTTGTCGGCGGTCCTCTTCGTCATCACCCGCACCGGCTTCATCGTCGGCCGCAGCTTCTTCGTCTTCACCACCGAGGTCGGCATCCGCACGCCGTCGTTGGCGATCGTCTGGGCGACGCTGGCCATCTGCAGCGGCGTCGCCAGCACTTCGCCCTGGCCGATCGCGGAGACCGCGAGGTCGACTTCTTCGCCGATTTCGGTCGGGATCGTCGACTCGGCCGGTTCGACTTCCTTGGCGATCGCGGGCGCGTAGAGCGTCGGTGGCGCGTTGAAGCCGAACTTTTCCGCCGTTTCGACCATCGCCGTGTTGCCGATCTGCGGCCCGAGCGGCAGGAAGTCGGCGTTGCAGGACTCGGCGAAGGCCTGGCGGAAGGTGCCGCCGCAGTACTCGCCGTTGGCGTTTTCGATGAAGCGGCCGCCGACGCTGATGCCGTCGGTGACTTCGAATTCGTCGTCGAGCTTGACCAGGTTTTTTTCCAGCGCCGCGACCGTGGTGATGACCTTGAAGGTCGAGCCGGGGGGCTGGGGGGCGGAGAAGGCCTGGCCGGCGAGCGCGCGCACGTCGCCGGTCTTGGCGTCGAGGACGGCGACGCCGCCCGCCCGCCCGGCCAGCGCGGCGACCGCGGTTTCCTGCAGGTGGGGGTCGATCGTCGTCCTCACCGGGGCGCCCGGGGTGGGCTTGCCTTCGGCGAGGACGCGCGACTTGCCGCCGCCGGCGACGGCCAGCAGCTTCCCGCCCGGCTTGCCCGCGAGGCGGCGGTTGAAGGCCCGCTCGAGGCCGCTGATCCCGACCGGCGTTTCCGGCGGGAAGCCGAGCATCGCCAGCTTCGGCTCTTCTTCTGCGGAGGCTTCGCCGATTTCGCCGGTGACGTCGATCGCGGCGCTGCCGATCGGGTGTTCGCGTTCGGTCGCCGGGCCTTCGGCCAGCGCCGTCCCGTCGGCGGCGAGGATCGCGGCCCGCGGCGCCAGTTCGGTTTCCGCTTCCAGCTTTTCGCCCTTGCGCAGCCCCGGGAAGACGAGGTAGGGCGCCCAGGCGATGCCGCCTTCCGACCAGGGCAGCTCGAGGTCCGCGTGGACGACGCCGAAGGCGACGGTCTTGATCGTCAGCGGCACCGGCACCACGGTCTCGCCGCCCTCGGAGCGGGAGTCCTCGGCCGAGTCGGCGGCCAGCGCCCGCATCGTCGCGATGTCGCGAGCCTTGCGGTAATCGGCGGCGAACTCCTTCGCCCCCACCGTCTTGCGCGAGGAGTCGTTCAGCTCCGCGTACATCGCGGCGAAGTCCCGCGCCTGCCAGGCTTCGGCGAAGCGGTTGGCGGCGTCCTTCTCCGGCGATCCGGGGGCGCCCATGGCGGCGCCGACGACGAAGGCGACCAGGGCCACCGCGGCGAGCGGAAGCGCGCGGGTAAGCAGTCTTCTACGACGCTCGTCATCGGGAAAGTGCCTGCTCACCGCTGGAAAGGTAATCGAGCGGTCCGGCGCATGCTTGTATTCGGTCGGTGACCGTCTTGGATTGGGCGATCGTCGCCTTCACGCTCGCCCTCGCCCTCTGGGGCTACCGCCAAGGGCTGATCGTCGGGGCGCTCACGCTCGGCGGCTTCGCGGTCGGGGCCTTCCTCGGCTCGCGGCTGGGCCCGCTGGTCCTCTCCCAGGGCCACGATTCGCCCTACGCGCCGCTCTGCGGGGCGATCGGGGCGCTCTTGGTCGGGGCGCTGGCGGCGGTGGCGCTGGAGGGGATCGCGCTGGCCCTGCGGCGGCGGCTGATCCGCCATCCGGTCATGCACTGGGCCGACGGGGCGGGCGGCGCGGCGCTGATCGGCGCGGTGGCCTTGGGGCTGGCCTGGATCTTCGGCGCCGTCGCCCTGCACGCGCCGGGCACGACGCAGCTGCGGGCCGACGTCCAGGGCTCGGTGATCCTCGGCGAGCTCGACCACGTGCTGCCGCCGAGCGGCGGGGTGCTGGACGTGCTCGACCGGGTCGATCCGGCGCCCGCGATCACCGGCCCGGCGACCCCGACCAGGCGGCCCGACCCGAAGATCGCCGAAGACCCGCGGGTGGTCGCCGCCGGAGGCTCGGTGGTGAGGGTCCTGAGCACGGCCTGCGGGCTCGGCATCGAGGGCTCGGGCTGGGCCGTGCGGCCGAACCTGATCGTCACCAACGCGCACGTGATCGCGGGCGCCGACGACACCACGGTGACCACCCAGAGCGGGGTGGAGCTGGGCGCCACCGCGGTCGACTACCAGCCGGAGGACGACCTGGCGCTGCTGCGGATCGACGCGAGGCTGCCGACCTTGCCGATCGCCTCCGAACGGCAGGTGGGCGCCGGCGCGGCGGTCCTCGGCTACCCGGAGAACGGCCCCTACGCGGTGACCCCGGCGCGGATCGGCGAGACCCGCGAAACGCTCAGCGAGGACTCCTACGGGCGCGGGCCGATCGAGCGGACGATCACCGCGCTCGGCGGCGACGTGCGCAGCGGCAACTCCGGCGGGCCGCTGCTCGACGGCGAGGGCAAGGTGGTCGGCGTGGTCTTCGCGGCGACGACCGGCGGCCCCCCCGGGGGCTTCGCCGTCCCGGCCGAGCAGGTGCGCGAAGCGATCCACCACGCCTCCTCCGGGGAAGTCGGCACCGGTCACTGCACGCGCTGACCCGGCGGCGTCCGAAAGTCGCCGGCCGAGGACTTACGTTCAGTAAGGTCGATCTACGTGGAACCCGCCGTCACGCCCCATATGACGCCGTCGGCGGCGCCGCCGACGGCTCCGGCACCGGCCGCCGCGAGCGCCCCCTGCACCGAGGTCTGCCCCCAGTTCCACGAGGCGATCGAGCTGATCGGCAAACGCTGGACGGGGGCGATCGTCTGCGCGCTGACCGAGCGGCCGATGCGCTTCGGTGAGCTCGGCAAGGTGGTGCCCGGCCTCTCCGACCGGCTGCTCTCGCAGCGGCTGCGGGAGCTGGAGGAAGAAGGCCTGGTCGAACGCGAGGTCGAAGCCGGGACGCCGACGCGGGTGACCTACTCGCTGACGCCGACCGGGGCGGATCTCGGCCCGGCGATCGCCGAGCTGAAGGCCTGGGCCAAGCGCTGGAAAGCCGCAGGCTGACGCGCCTGTATCGGCGCATCTCGGCGTCCTCGGTCGCTCGCGTGCCGAGCACGCCACGCTCCCTGCGTCCTTGATCTGCTTGATCCAGCCACGTCAGCCCCGCGGCTTTTGGCGACCGCCTGAGGCGCCTCTAGGCTGATCTCCATGGACGAGCCCCAGATCTCGCTCGGTGCGCCTGCGCGGCCGGGCCCCGACCTGCCCGGGCCGTTCGCGGTGGGGCGCTACGCCAAGGTCCTGCAGGAGGAGATGCGCAAGCGGGCGCGGGTGCTGCTGATCGGCGAGGTGACCGGCGTCGGGCGGAGCAAGGTGCAGGCGTATTTCGAGCTGCGCGACGGCGACGGCGCGGTGCCCTGCGCGATCTGGCGCAACGACCTGGAGAAGGCGGGGCTGCCCGAGGGCGCCCTGCGCGACGGCGCCGAGGTGGTGATCGCCGGCGGCCCGGACTACTACCCGGGCGGTGGGGCGGCCTCGCCCAGCTTCTGCTTTCGCGCCACCCACGTGCGCCTGGCGGGCGAAGGGGACCTGCTGGCGCGCCTCGAGGCGCTGCGCGCCCAGCTGCGCGCCGAGGGACTGACCGAGCTGCAGAAGCAGCTGGCGCGGCCGCTGCTGCCGCGGACGATCGGCGTGGTCACCGCCGAAGGGGGCGCGGCGCGGCGCGACCTGCTCGCCGGGCTGGAGCGGCGCGGCTGGGGCGGGACCCTGGTCTGGGCGTTCGCGCCGGTGCAGGACCGCCACGCGGCGCCGGCGATCGCGCGGGCGCTGCAGGACCTGGCGGCGCGGCCGGAGATCGAGGCGATCGTGGTGACGAGGGGCGGCGGCAGCCTCGCCGACCTCTGGGCCTTCTGCGACGAGACCCTGTGCCGGACGGTGGCGATGCTGCGGGTGCCGGTGGTGAGCGCGGTCGGCCACGAGCGCGACTCGACCCTGATCGACGACGTGGCGGCGGTCGCCTGCTCGACCCCGACCCACGCGGCCGAGGCGGCGGTGCCGCTCGATTGCCGCGCGGCCCGGCGCGAGCTCGGCCGGCAGGCCCTCTGCCTGCGGCGCGGGGCGGACGGCGCGATCGGCGCCCGGGCGCGCCATCTCGGCGCCCTGGCGCGCGGTCCGGCACGGGCCCTGCAGCGCCAGCGCACGATCCTGAATCAGAAGACGCGGGAGATCCGGGCCGCCTCCGAACGCGGGCTCGCCGAGCGGGGAGCCTTCCAGCAGCGGATCGCGACGGTGGTCCTCGCACGCGCCCGGCGGCGGGCGCTCGACCGGGCCGAGCGGGCGGAGGAGAAGCGGCGGCGCCACGGGGCGGCGCTCGACTCGGCTTCCGAGCGCGCGCTGGCGCGGCGCCGCGAGGCGCTCCGCAAGGCCGCCGTCGCCCTGCGCGCCCACGACCCCGAGCGCACCCTGGAGCGCGGCTACGCCCTCGCCGAGACGGCGGACGGCGAGCCGCTCACCGACGCCGCCGCCGCGACCGCCGCGGGGCGCTTTAGCCTGCGCTTCAGCGATGGACGAATCGACGCCCGAACCGCTGCTGATCCCGGACCCGGCGCCGGAGGAGATCAAGGTGGCTGACGCGGTCCCGGCGAGCTACGAGGCCGCGGTCGAGCGCCTCGAGGAGATCATCGACCGCCTCGACTCCGGCCAGGCCGGCCTGCGCGAGACCTTGGACCTCTGCCGCGAGGGCAAGGAGCTGGTCGACTACTGCGCCGGCGAGCTCGACGCGGTCGGCGAGGGCCTCAAGGAACTGAACCTGGACGACCTCGCCGCCAGGTTGGACTCCTCGGCGAACCCGAGTTCCTGACGCTCGGTCGGCGGCGCTACGCGGCCGACGCCGGTGGTCCCGAGCAGAGGCGTCCGAGGGCGGGGCAGCCGCGGCAGAGGTCCCAGGTGCGCTCGGACCGGGGCGCGGGCTCGAAGTCGCCGCGGCCGATGCTCTGCACGGCGGCGTCGATGCGGGCCCGGCCGGCGTCCATGTCGGCGCGGGTGAGGACGGCGCGGGCGGGGGAGTCGGCGCGCTCCAGGAACACGTAGGCGACCTCGACCGCCTCGGCGTCGAGGCTCTCCGCCGTCGCCAGCGCGTAGATCGAGCGCTGGATCTCGTAGTGCGCGGCGCGCTCGGCCGGGTCTTCGCCCCGCAGGCGGTCGGTCTTGTAGTCGACGACCAGCGGCGGCTTCCCGTCGCGCTCGACCAGCAGGTCGATCGATCCTCGCAGCACGGTTCCCTTCGCGCGCAGCAGGATCGGCACCTCGGCCCGCACCCGCACCGCCCCGGCGACCTCCCGCCGCAGCGCCGACCCGAGCCAGTCCCGCACCGGCGCCAGCAGCTCCTCGGCCCGCCGGTCCGCCGCCACGCCGCCCGCTTCGACCCCGGCCGTCGGCGGCTGCGCGACCCGGTCCAGATCCAGCCCCGCGGCGAGCGCGTGTCGGCGCGCCAGCTCGGCGCCCGGCTCTTCCCAGCCGTTCGCCTGGCTCCACTCCAGCAGGGCGTGCACCGCCGCCCCCCGCGCACTCCTTTCCTCCCGGGCCGAGGGCCCCTCGTCCCCGGCGGCAGCACCGCCGGCGGGCGCCGGCGCGGCGGTCGGCAGTCCCAGCACCCGCTCCATGTAGAAGCGGTAGCCGCATTCCTCGAAGGCGCTGATCGCCGTGTAGGAGAGCGGCCGGCCAGGCACGATCGGCGGCTTGCGCTGGACCAGGGGCGGCGTCCCCGACCCGAGCGGCCGCTCGGCCGCCGCGTCCAGGTGCAGGCTGCGAAGCTCCGCCGCCCGCGCCGGCGAGGGCTCGTTCAGCCGCACCTCGATCACCGAGGCGGGGAAGGTCTCGTCCAGCCCGGCGCGCGCCGCGGCGGGCGGGACGGCAAGCTCGGTGACGGTCGTCGGACCAGCCGGCAAGGCGCCAGGCGGAGGCGACGGGTGTCCTGGCGACGCATCGCCGGGTGTCGCCTCGGCGGTCGGGGCGTCGACGGGTGTCGCCGCGCCGGTCGGGGTGTCGACCGTCGGCGTCTCGCCCGGCGCCGCCTCGACCCCATCGGCCTCGGCGGGCTTCGCGCCCGGCCGCGGCGCGCCCAGCGCCTCGACCAGGCGCTCGATCACCGCGGTGCCCGGCCTCGTCTCCCGCGGCGCCTCCGGCCTCACGACCCCGCTCAGGATCAGGCGCTCCCGCGCCCGCGTGGCGGCCACGTGGAAGAGGCGCAGGCCCTCCTCGGCGTCGCGCGCCTCGCCGGCTTCGATCAGCTCGCCGTAGTCGTAGAGGTTCACCGACGCGCGTCCCAGGCGCCGCCACTGGAGGCCCACGCGCGGCGGCTGCTCGCGTCCCAGGGTCAAGACCGGCCGCCGCCCGCCGGCCAGCAGCCCGCGCGAGAGGTCGGGCACGGCGACGACCTCGAACTCGAGCCCCTTGGCGTTGTGGACGGTCATGATCCGTACCCCGTCGTGGCCCTCGGCGGCGGTCGCGGCCTGCGCCTCGGTGTCGGCCTCGGCGCGGGCGGCGAGGAAGTCGAGCAGGCCGCGCAGGTCGCGGCCCTCGCGCGCCTCGTAGGCCGCCGCCAGGCGCGAGAGCTTGCGCACGTTGGCCAGGCGCGCCTCGCCCGCGGGGCGCAGCAGCGTCGCCAGGTCGTAGCCGGTCTCGGTCACCGCCGCCTCGATCAGGCCGCTGAGGGAGAGGCGCGGCGCCCGCGTCCGCAGTCCCGTCAGCCGGGTCGCGAACTCGGCGAGCAGCGCGCGCTCGCCCGTCGGGATGTCGGCGAGGCGCTCGGGGGCGGCGAGCCCCTCGGTCGCCCCCTCCTCCGCGGCCACCGCCGCCAGCGCCGGCCAGGCGTGGCGGCGGCGCCCGGCGGCGGCGCGCAGCAGCCAGAGCGTGTCCGGGGCCACCGCGCAGGCGGGCGAGGCGAGGGCGCCGAAGAGCGCTTCGTCGTCGAGCGGGTTGGCGATCGTCAGCAGCAGCGCGGTCACGTCGGCGACCTGCTGCTGGGACCAGTAGCCGCGGCCGCCGACCACGTAGGGGCGCAGGCCGGCGCGGGCGAGCGAGTCCTCGTGCGCGTCGAGGTGGGTGAAGGCGCGCAGCAGGACGACCATCGCGCCGCGGTCGACCCCGGCGTCGTGCAGCTCGCGCAGGCGGGCGGCGAGGGTGCGCGCCTCGGCCAGGCAGTTGAGCGGGGTGCGGCCGTCGATCGCCGGATCGAGGTCGATCCCCTCCTCGTCCCAGCCGTCGCGGGCGGTGAGGTGGAGCTCGACCGCCGGGCCGCGACCGCGGGGGGCCGGGTCGGCGGGCGGGGCGCCGACGCGGAGCGGCTTGTAGGCGGAGCCGAGCAGCGCTGCGCCGAAGAGGTTGACCGCCGCGATCACCTCGGGGCGGGAGCGGAAGTTGCCGCTCAGCCGCATCAACTCGGCGCCCGGGTCGGCGTCGATCTGCTCGCGGCGCCGGCGGAAGACCTCGAGGTCGGCATGGCGGAAGGAGTAGATCGACTGCAGCTCGTCGCCGACCACGACGAGCTGGGTCTGCGGCCCCTGCAGCGCCTCGATCAGCCGCAGCTGGAGGCGGTTGGTGTCCTGGAACTCGTCGACCAGCAGGTGGGAGAAGCGGCCGCGGTAGGCCTGGCCGATCTCGGCCCGCTCGAGCAGGCGGGCGGCGAGGATCAGCAGGTCCTCGAAGTCGATCCCGGCGCGGCGGGCCTTGGCCGCCTCGAAGGCGACGCTGTAGAGGCGCAGGAGGTCGGCGAGGTGGCGGTAGGCGACGCCGCCCTCGGCCGCCTCGGCGGTGCGGGCGATCGCCGCCTCGAGCGCCTCGCGGAAGGGGGTGAGGGCCTTCGCGGTGCCGCCCGGGCGGAGCGCTTCGAGCTCGCCGAGGGTCGGCAGCGGGCCGGGCTGCGTCAGGCGCGCCAGGGCGTCCTCCAGCGCCGCGCGCCTCGGGTCCGACTCCTTCAGCTCCTCGAGGCATTCGCCCGCCTTCTCGATCGTCGCCGCCAACGCCTCGGCGGGGTCGGCGGCGGGCGGGTCGGGCAGGGTCGGCTCGGCGACGCCGCGGCTGCGCAGCTCGTCGTGGGTGGCGACGATCACGCCGCGCAGTCCTTCGAGGTCGTAGGCGGCGACGGTCTCCTCGCGGGCGGGGTCGGCGCCGGCGAGGAACTCGGCCAGGGCGGCGTCGAAGGCCTCGCGGGCGGCGCGCTCGGCCTCCGGCTGGTCGAGCACGCGGAAGTCGGGATCGACCCCGGCGGCGACCGGATGGGCGGCGAGGACGCGGTTGCAGAAGCCGTGGATGGTGGTGATCCAGGCGCCGCCGATCGTGCTCAGGAGGGCGGCGGCGCGGACCGCGTCGGCGTCGCCGCCGGCGGCGCGGCGGGTGAGCGCGGCGCGGACGCGCGCGCGCAGCTCGGCGGCCGCCTTGTCGGTGAAGGTGAAGGCGAGGACGGCGTCGGGGGAGACGCCCTCGTCGACGACCAGGCGCACGTAGCGCTCGACCATCACCCCGGTCTTGCCGGAGCCGGCGCCGGCCTCGAGCAGGACGTCGCGTCCGCGCGCCTCGATCGCGGCGCGCTGCTCGGGGGTGGGGGAGCGCGCCTCGCTCAGCGTTCCCACCCGGCTTCGTTCTCTTCCTGCTCGACGTAGGAGGGGGCGCGGTCGCGGCGGCAGATCGGCGCGAACGAGCACCAGGTCGGGCAGACGTCGTGGCCGCGCAGGCCCTCGCGCGGGCCGGGGTCACGGCGGATCTCGCCCGCGCGGATCCGGGCGACGATCGCCGCGGCGCGCTCCCGCGTCTGCGCCAGCAGCTCCTCCAGCTCCTCGTCGTCGACCACGTCGCCGCGGTAGAGGTCGTAGCCGGCGAGGTCGCCCGCCGAGCCCTTCGCGACGACCCCGCGCGGGCGCCGGTTCGAGGTACCCCGCAGGGGGTGGTAGACGCCGCCGATCGGCTCCGCGCCCCAGTGGATCTGCGCGGCGAGCAGGTAAAGCGGCAGCTGCAGCTTCGCCCGCTCCTCGAACTTGTCGCGCGCGGTGACGCTCGAGGCGAGCTTGTAGTCGTGGACGAGGGCGCGACCGTCGGGCGCCCGGTCGACCCGGTCGATCGCCCCGTGCAGGCCCCAGCCGCCGAGGTTGAGGCTGGGTCGCTCGGCTTCCTCGCCGATCCCGAAGCGCGCCTCCAGCAGCCAGGGCTCGAAGCCGCCGGTCTCGCGCCCGGCCTCTTCGCCGAGGTAGCGCTCGAGCAGCCGCTCGACCCGCCGCGCCATCGCCCGCTCGGCCGGATGGCCGCCGACTTCGGCCTCGGCCAGCTGCTCGGCGAGGAGGGTGCGGCCGCGGTCGATCCAGGCGTCGAGGGAGGCCGGGCGGGGGAGGGGGTCGCCGCCCGGGCGCTCACGGTAGAGGCGCTCCAGCACGGCGTGGATCAGGCCGCCCTGGACCAGCGGGTCGGGGACCGGGTCGAGCGGCTGCGGGTCGAGCTCGTGGCCGGCGAACCAGCGGTAGGAGCATTCGTCGAAGCCCTCCAGGGTGGTGCCGCCGTAGGCCTCGACCGCGGCCAGCGAGGCGAGCACCGCGGGGTTGGTGAGCGGGCCGGGCGCGCGCGCGGCGGCCTCGGCCCGGCGCGCGCGGCGCAACCGCCCCTCCAGCGAGGCGACGAGCGTGCCGTGGCCCTCCCCCCCCGTGCGTTCGCACTTGTCACCGCTATGCGGTGACAAGTGCGAAC
>DATJUK010000059.1:0-5817 GCA_035502495.1 Solirubrobacterales bacterium | reverse complement strand
GAACTCACGGGGGTGGCGGCCTGTCGGGACCCTCGGCCGTCCCTCGGCCGTCCGTCGCCGTCTCCCCGAGACGCGGCCCTTCCGGTGGCGGCCTCAGCCTGCCCGGGTCGCCGCCGGAGGGGCGCGTCGCTTGGCCGGCCTCCGGTTGGCCCCCGAGCGCTCGGCGCCGTACCCTCTCGGTGTGGAGATCATCGAGGAGGAGCCGCGCTCCGGCGACGATCTCGTCCAGATCGCCTTCGCCGACACCCGCGAGGAGGCGGCGCTGATCCGCGGCCTGTTGCGGGAAGAGGGCATTCGCAGCCTCGCCAGGCAGGCGTCGCTCAACGGGCCGATGCTCGGCTCCGGCCTTCTCACCAGCAGCCCGCGTCGCATCTACGTGCGGCCCGGCGACGCCGCCCGCGCCCGCGCCGTGATCGGCGAGACGATGGTCGAGGACCCGCTTGCCGAGGAGGTGCCGGAACCGGCGAACGCCGCCTACCTCGCCGATGCTGCCGGTCGGCGCCCCCGCGACTATTCGGTGGCGGGCGCCTACGCTCGGGCCTGGGTGGTGGCGGCCGCCGTGCTGGCGCTGGCGTTCGTCGCCTTCCTCATCCTGCGCTAGTCGAGGAGTGAGTTGTCGGGCCGGCCCCGCGGTCGGGCCGACGCCGGTCGCCGCTCCGTGACCCTGGGGGATTCCTACCCAGGCCCAGCTTCGGCCTTGACCGCAAGGCCCTCCCCGGCGCTAGCTTGGCCGGTCCATCCAACTGTGCACCTGGGGAGTCGCAATGAAGATTCGGAGTACGTGGTCTCGTCGTCCGCTTGGAACCTTGGCCGTGGCGGCGCTTTGCGCCGCGCTCGTGCCTTCGATCGCGGTCACCGGCGCCGCCGGCAAGCCCGGCAAGTGCGTCAAGGGCGCCGAGGCGCCTGGCTGCACCCTGCCGGTGGAAGCCCGCTTCTACAAACAGCTCAAGGGCAGCTCGGCGATCACCGTGCAGGTCGGCGACAACGGCCTCGGCCTCACCCTCTACGGAGTGCCGATCAAGTGCACGAAGTTCGCCCCGATGCTCGGCAGCACGGCGTACCTCGAGATCGGCCTCGGCGACAGGCGGCACCCGAAGGTCGGCAAGTCCTACACGCTGAAGAAGAGCGAGTCGCGCAAGGGCGAAGACGGCCAGGTCGAATCCGCGAACACGGAAGTGACGCTCACCTTCAAGTCGGCCCGGCTGGTCGTGCTCGACATCCACCACCTCTCGGAAACCGGCGCCGAAGTCGACTGCGACGGCGGCGCGACCTACGACGTCAAGCGTCAAAGCTGAGCCAGGAGGCGACGCGACCCGGTACCAGGGTCGCGTCGCTCGATCCCTGTCCTCGGCGACCCGTCCAGCCCGGATAGCCATACGTCGGTGAGCCGCAATGCGTCAAACCCGAGGTCCGGCGTGCCTTGCGCCCACGCTACCCCACCGGCGCCGCCCCCGGGGTCATCAAAATCGGGTGTCGGGGCGATATGGGGCGGGCTGGACTCGAACCAGCGACCAAGGGATTATGAGTCCCGTGCTCTGACCAACTGAGCTACCGCCCCGGGCCTTCGGGACCGACGCGCCCCGCTACTTGAGCATGGCGCAGGGTCTGAAGACGGAGACCAGTATGCCTTCGCGGACCTTGTCGGTGCCGTTGGCCAGCTCGATCAGCTTCCGGTCGGAGAGTTTCTTGTAGAAGCTTTCGACGCAGGCGGTCTGGCTCGGCGAGTAGCCGTTGGCCTGCGCAAATTCGGCCATCCCCGGCAGGGTGCCCGCGCGGTAGAGAGCGAGTTCCTGGCGCGAGGCGTTGGGATCGACGACCGGGCGGTCGTGGGCTTTTTCACAAGTCGAGCCGGCGTTGCCGATCAGCTTCATCGCCTCGGTTTCGCGCCTGGATTCCGGCAACGTGGCGAGTTCCTTGGCTTCCTTGGGACTGAGCGATCTTTCGACCTGGGCGACGACGCAGTGCGTGTACCAGCGCTGGTAGGGCAGTTGGTCGAGGAAGGCCTCCACTTCGCCGTAGACGTCGTGGACGTCGCTCGGCACGGTCACCGTGGCGCCGTCGCCGAGGCTCACGGTCTGGTCGCCGGAACCGCCGCCGCACCCGGCGACGATGAGCACCGCAGCGAGCGCGGCGCCGAGGAGCGGGACGGCGCGCCGGGGCGCGCTCGCGGCCCCCACGCTAGGCGCTGAAGAGCTGGGCGAGGCTGCGGCCCACGTCGGGCGGCTCTTCCTCGCCCTTCGCCGCCGCCGCGGCGCCCTCGGCCAGCGCCTTCGCCGCGTCGGCGATCTGGTGGTCGCGGCCGCCGCGGATCGTGCCGGTCTTCTTCGCTTCGGCGAGGTCGGACTCCATCAGCCCGGCGAGCTCCGCCAGCCGGCGCAGGCCCACCACCCCGGCGGTGCCGCGCAGCGCGTGGGCTTCGGCGCGCATCGTCTCGAAGTCCGTCGTCGCCGTCGCCAGGCCCGCCGAGATCACGTCACAGCGCCGTCGCGCCTCCTGCGCGAAGGAGACGAGCAGCTCGTCCTCGGAAGCGGCTTTGTCGCTCATTCCCCCACCACCTTTTCGACCGTCTTGTCCATCAGTTCCGTCCCGAACGCGCCCTCGATCGCCGCGCTCACGACCCCTTCCCGGTTGATCGCGAACAGCCACGGTTCGGTCGGCAGGTGGAAGCTGCGCACCTGCGGGCGCACTCCCTGCGACGGATCGTTTTCGTTGTAGATCTCCATGTGGATGAAGTTGGCCTTGCCTTCGAATTCGTGCTGGGCCTGCTGGGCGACGTCGACGACGGGCCCACAAACCCGACTCTGGCAGAACTTGGGGGTCGCAAACAAGAGCAGTATCGGTTCCTTTCCGAGCACTTCCGCGTAGTTGACCTTGTTCTGCGTGTCCGGCGGAATTCGGGTCGTCAGCTTGGCGAGGTCCCCGCCGACGCTCTTCGCGGTCGGCGTTTCGATCAGCGGCGCCTTGTCCCCAGGCCTCGGGATTTTTGCGTATTCGCCCACTTTGATGCTGGGAAGGAGCTTCGCCCCCACCCCGTTCTTTTCCTTGATCAGGATCGCGGGCCGGTACTCGCCGCCGGCGAGCAGGTTCAGCGAGGTCGAGTAGACGACGCTTGCCACGGCGGGATCTTCCGTGGTGGTCCTGCCCTGGAAGGGCGGCTTCGTCGCCAGCGATTCGATCCGCGCCGGGAAGGGGCCGACGGCGGGCTGGTCGAGCGCCTGTTCCTGCGCCTTGGAGACCATCCCCTTGTTGCCGGATTTCGATCTGGCGCCGGGCTTGATCGTCGGGACCTTGGCGTAGTAGATCGCCGCTTCGGCGTCGGGGATCTCGGCGCCGGCCTTGCCGGCGGCGCCCATTTTCTCGGCGATCGTGAAGGGGTAGCGGTTGGCACCCGGGTAGAACGCCTGCGCTTCGGCATCGATCTTCACCTGGGCCACGTGGTTGCCCGGCTCCTTGATCAGTTCGCGCAGGGTCTGCCCCGTGGCCGCGGGGAAGGCGCTCTTCGGCGGGGCCGGGCGGCTCTTGCCCGCCTCGGCTTCCGGGTTGACCTCGGAGGTCGTGCCCGAGCCGCCGCCGCAGCCGGCCAGGACCAGCATCCCGCAGGCAAGCAGGCACAGGCAGGCCAGGCCCAGGGCAGGACGGGGGCGCCGCATCGGCGGCATGTTCTCAGAGTCCCCGGCCCGCGAGGCGGCCCGTCACGGCGGCGGCGCCCCGTCCCACCCTCGCTCGGCGCCACAGGTAGGCTGGCCGCGTCGTCGAGCGGGAGGAGAGAAGGATGGCGGAACGAGCGGCCTTGATCACGGGGGCCTCGGGCGGGATCGGACTGGCGATCGCCGCGGTGCTGGCGGAGGAGGGCTACGCGCTGACGCTGTCGGCGCGGCGGCCGGAGAAACTCGAGGAGGCCGTCGCGGGCCTGCGCGAGGCGGGCCGCGAGGTCCAGACCGTCCCCGCCAACGTCGCCGAGGAGGCCGAGCTGAGAGCCGTGTTCACTGCCCACGAGGAGCGCTACGGTCGCCTCGACGTCCTGGTCAACAACGCCGGCGTCGGGATCGGCGCGCCGATGCACGAGGTGCAGACGAAATTCCTCGACCTGCAGCTGGCTGTGAACCTGCGCTCGATCATCCTCGGGACGCGCGAAGGGCTGCCGCTGCTGCGCCAGGCGGGCGCCGAGCACCGCAAGGCGCTGATCGTCAACACCGCCTCGATCGCCGGCAAAGCGGGTCAGCCGTGGCTGGCGATCTACGGCGCGACCAAGGCCGCGGTAGTCAACTACAGCGTGGCGACCGAGCGCGAGGTCGGCGGCGAAGGGATCGCCTGCACGGCGCTCGCCCCGGCCTTCGTCGACACCGCGATGACCGACTTCGTCAAGGGCGCCGTCCCGGGCGAGGAGATGATCCGCCCCTCCGACATCGGCGAGGCGGTCCGCTACCTGGTGCGGACCTCGCCCAACTGCCACGTCCCGGAGATCGTCTTCACCCGCCCTGGCGAGGCGATCGGCGCGCCCTAGGCGCCCCTGTGCGTTCGCACTTATCCCCGCATAGCGATCAGAACTGCGAACTCACCGGTGGGGGCGGGGCGCGGGGGCGGCGGCTGCGCGTGCTCGTCGCGGCTTTCGGCGACGCCGGGCACGTCTTCCCGGCGATCTCGCTGGGGCGGGCGCTGGCGCGGCGCGGGCACGAGGTGACGATCGAGACCTGGGAGGAGCGCCGGGCGGCGGTCGAGGGCGCCGGGCTCGACTTCACCGCCGCCGAGGAATACCGGACCTTCCCGCCCCCCGAGCCCGACACCGACGACGGCCGCCACGCCGCCGACGCGGCGCGGGCGCTGCTGCCGCTGATCGAGCGCCTCGACCCGGCGGTGGTGGTGAGCGACATCCTCACCCTCGCGCCGACCCTCGCCGCGGAGGCGGCAGGGGTGCCGCTGGCGACGCTGATCCCGCACATCTACCCGGTGGTGGAACCGGGGCTGCCGTTCTTCGCCGTCGGCCTGCGGGCCCCGCGCACCCCGGTCGGGAGGGCGGTGTGGAAGGCGGGACAGCGGGCGCTCGACGTCGGGCTGGAGCACGGGCGACGCGACCTGAACGGGCAGCGCGAGCGCCTCGGGCTGCCCCCCCTCGACCACTTCCACGGCGGGATCTCCCCCGACCTCGCCCTGGTCGCCACCTACCCGCAGCTCGAGTACCCGCGCGCCTGGCCCGCCTCGGTCCAGGTGACCGGGCCGATGCCCTTCGAGGTCCCCCACCCCGACGTCGGGCTGCCGCCGGGCTCCGCGCCGCTCGTCCTCGTCGCTCCCAGCACCGCCCATGACTCCGAAAACCACCTGGTGCGGACGGCGCTGGAGGCGCTCGCCGAGGAGCCGGTCCGGATCGTCGCCACCACCAACCGGGTGCGGCCGCAGAGCCCGATCGAGGTTCCCGCCAACGCCGTCCTGGTCGACTGGCTGAGCTACAGCCAGCTGATGCCGATCGCGGCGCTGGTCATCTCCCACGGCGGGCACGGCACCGTGGCCCGGGCGCTCGGGGCGGGCACCCCGGTCCTGATCTCGCCGATCACCGGCGACATGGGCGAGACCGCGATGCGGGTCTCCTGGGCGGGCGTCGGCCTTTCCCTCCCCTGGCGCCTCTGCCGCCCCGGCCCGCTGCGCTGGGCCACCCGCCGCCTCCTCGCCGAGCCCGGCTTCGCCGCCCGCGCCCGCGGGATCGCCGCCTGGGGCGCCGCCCACGACGGCGCCGACCGCGGCGCCGAGCTGGTCGAGGGCCTCGCCGCCGCCAACGCCCGGTGAGTTCGCACTTGTCACCGCTATGCGGTGACAAGTGCGAAC
>DATJUK010000058.1:0-14289 GCA_035502495.1 Solirubrobacterales bacterium | reverse complement strand
AGCATGCGGCGCCGGCTGTCCTCGCGCCGCGCCTGCAGCGCGTGGGCGCCGAAACCGTGGCCGTGCCCCGAGTGGTCGTGCGCGTGCACGACCCGAGCTTAGAGCCGCGACCGGCCCGCCTCAGGCGGGGACGGGCTCCTTGGCCTGGGCCTCGGCGGCGACTTCGGCGGCGAAGCCGAGGCGCTCGGCGTAGTCGCGGGCCTGCATGCGGGAGATGACCATGCGCTGGATCTCCGCCGTGCCCTCGAACAGCTGGTAGATCTTGGCGTCGCGGAACCACTTCTCCAGCGGGTGCTCGGTGTCCCAGGCGGCCGGGCCGACCAGATCCATCAGGGTCGTCGTCGCCCACATCGTCACGTCGCCTGCCTTCAGCTTCGACATCGAGCCCTGGCCGCCGGTCATCGGCCGGCCGTTGCGGCCCATCCAGGAGGCGCGCTGCACAAGCAGCCGCGCCGCCTCGATCTCGGTGGCGACGTCGGCCAGCGTCTGCTGCACCCGCTGCGCGCTGAGCAGCTGGACGCCACCGTCTTCGCGCCCGTAGAGGTACTCGAGGGTCCACTCGTAGGCCGCCTGGGCGATCCCCAGCGCCGAGGCGCCGACGATCGGCCGGGTGATCTCGAAGGTGGCGAGGGCGTCGGCCCCGGCGCGCGATTTCTGCCCGCTGCGCCCGCGCTCCAGCTTGCGCTGCAGCTTCTCCTCGCCGCCGAGCAGGTTCTCGGCCGGGATGCGGCAGTCCTCGAGCACGATCTCGGCCGTGTGCGAGGCGCGGATCCCGAGCTTCGACTCCTTCTTGCCCTGTGAGAGCCCCGGCGTCCCCTTCTCGATCACGAAGGAGGCCTGGCCGCGGGTGCCGAGGGTCGGATCGACGGTGGCGACGACGACGTGGACGTCGGCGATCCCGCCGTTGGTGATGAAGACCTTGGTGCCGTTGAGGACCCACTCGTCGCCGTCACGGACGGCGGTCGTCTTCAGGCTCTTGACGTCGGAGCCGGCCTGCGGCTCGGTCACCGCGTAGGCGCCGAGCTTCACCGTCTCCGCGTCACCGAAGCACTCGGGCACCCAGCGCATCGTCTGCTCGGGGGTGCCGGAGGCGGCGATCCCGGCGGCGGCAAGGCCGGAGCCGGAGATCGCCAGGGCGATCCCGGCGCAGCCCCAGTGGAACTGCTCGGCCATGATCGGCTGCATCTGGCCCTCGCCGTCTTCGGCCGCCCGCTGCATCCCCTCGAGCCCGCCGAAGCCCTGCCTGCGGGCCTCTTTGATGACCTCCCACGGGGTGCTCTCCTCGCGGTCGTGCTTGGCCGCGGCGGGGCGGATCACCTCGGCCGCGAACCTGCGGCATTCCGCCTGGTAGGTGAGCTGGTCGTCGTTCAGTCCGAAATCCATCGCGCTTCCCCTCTCCCGGGCCGCGGCGGGGGTGCGCCCGCGCGTGCTCCGGCGTTGATTGACTGGTCAGTCAGCCAGCCTTCGCAAAGGGTAGCCGACCGGCCGGAGCGCCGCCGCGCCTGTACGGTGGGTGAGGGTGAGCGCCGACCGACCGATCAATGCCGACGTAAATGCGCCGGAGGACGCCCCCGAGCCAGCCGTAGAGCCGAAAGCGCCGGCCGAGCGGGCGCGATCGAAGTCCCCGGAGGCGCGCGAGCCGAGGAAGCCGGAGCCGGGACGGAAACCCGAGGCGGACCAGAAAAAGACGGCCGCTGCGGACGAAAAGGCAGGCGGCGGGGCGGCGGGGCGCGCGCCGGCCGCGAAGGCAGCCGAACCACCTCCCGCTCGCCGCCGCCGACGCTCGATCCCCGGGCCGATCAAGCTCGTCACCGCGCTGGTCGCGGTGGCGATCGGCTTCATCGTCCTCGCCATCGTCGCCGGCGGAGGCGGCTCGAAGAAGAGCGACTACACGGCGTCGAAGCCGGTGGTCGTCCCGGCCGAAACGCCATCCTCGGCGGCAGGCGAATCGGAGGCGTCCACCGCGGAAGACGAAGGCGAATCGGGATCGGAAGGCTCCGGCGGCAAGGTCGAAGAACTCGGCTATCCCTCCTTCGCCACCTCCAACACGACCCGGATCGGCGGTCCCGACCCGGTCGCCAACGCCGCCGCCACCGCGCTCGCGGTCTTCCCGGCGACGAGCGAAAAGCAGCGCCCGGTGGCGGTCTCCCTGGTCGGCAAGGAAGACTGGGCCGGGGCCCTCGCCGCCGCGTCGCTGATGGCCGAACCGGTGAAAGCGCCCCTCCTCTACGGCGAAGCCGAAGGCGTCCCCGACGCGACCTCGAGCGCGCTCGCCGCCTTGAAGCCGGGTGGCGGCGCGGCCAGCGGCGGTGCCGCGGTCTTCGCCGTCGGCAAGGTCCAGGTTCCCGGCGGGATGGCGGCCGCCAAGGTCAAGGCGGGCGACCCGGCCTCCGAGGCGGCGGGAATCGCCCGCCTGCGCGACCGCCTCGCCGGTTCGCCGCCGAACGCGATCGTCCTCGCCTCCAGCTCCGAACCGGCGTTCGCCGCGCCCGCCGCCGCCTATGCCGCCCGCTCCGGCGACCCGATCCTCTTCACCGAAGCCGAAGCCCTCCCCCAGGCGACCGTCGGCGCGCTGCGCCGCGACGAAGGAGTGCCGGTCTACGCGCTCGGTCCCGGCTCGGCGATCTCCGGCAAGGTCCTGAAGGAAGTCGAAGCGGTGGGCAACAAGGTGACCCGGATCAGCGGCGCCGACCCGGTGGCCGGCTCGATCGCCTTCGCCCGCTTCGGCGAAGGCAAGTTCGGCTGGCACGTCTCCGATCCCGGCCACGGCTTCGTCCTCGCCCGCTCCGACGCGCCCCTGGAAGCGGCCGCGGCGGCCCCGCTCTCGGGCTCCGGCACCTGGGGGCCGTTGCTGCTCACCGACTCCGCCGATACGCTGCCGTCCGAACTGCGCGGTTACTTCCTCGACGTCAAGCCGGGTTACACGACGGACCCGACCCGGGCCTTCTACAACCACGTCTGGATCGTCGGGGATAGCGGGCAGATCAGCGTCGAACAGCAGGCGGAAGTCAACGAAGTCGCCGAATTGGCGAAGATCGGAAAAGAAGAATGAGCGAGGCGGAGAACCCAAACCTGCTCGGCGGCGAGCGCGGCATCACGGTCGAGGACATCCGTGCCCTGGCCGGCCCGGCGACGCCCCACTTCTCGCTGCAGATCCGCAACCGGATCGCGCGGCTGATCGAGCCCTTCCCGGCCGGCGACCCGGTCCGCCTCGAAGGCGAACGGCAGATCGCCCGCCTGCAGCGGATCTCCGACGGGAGCGGCGAGTCGCGCCGCACCCTCGGCATCGAGCACTGAGATGAAGCGGCTGGCGCCAGGGGTCTGGCGCCTCAAAGAGCTCCCCGGTGCGTGGATCAACGTCTACCTCGCCGAGGACGTGCTGGTCGACGCCGGGCGGACCTGGGACCGAGGGCGGATCTTCAAGGAGCTGGACGGGGTCGAGATCTCGGCGGTGACGCTGACCCACGTCCACCCCGACCACCAGGGCTCGGCGAAGGCGGTCTGCGACGCGCGCGAGGTGCCGCTCGCCTGCCACGCCGACGACGTCGACGCGATGGAGGGCCGGCGCCCGGTCGGCTCCGGCGCCGCCTTCATCCCCCGCCTCTACGACAAGCTCTGGACCGGCCCGCCGCACAAGGTGGACCGGGTGTTGAACGAGGGCGACGAGATCGCCGGCTTCCGCGTCGTCCACGCCCCCGGCCACGCACCCGGCGAGGTGATCTACTTCCGCGATTCCGACCGGGTGGCGATCTGCGGCGACGTGGTTCGCAACATGAGCTTCCTCACCGGCCTGCCCGGCGTCCGCCAGCCGCCCGACGAGATGACCTACGACCCGGCCGAGAACCGCCGCTCGATCCAGAAGCTGGCCGCCCTGGAGCCCTCGCTGATCCTCCCCGGCCACGGTCCGGCGATCACCGACATGGCCGCCTTCGGCCGCTTCGCCGCCGCCCTCCCCGTGGACTGAACGCGGCCCCGCCGCTACGATCGCGGCATGGATACTCCGCTTGCCCCCGAGCAGGGAGTCGACAAGCCCGACCAGGCCCGCGAACTGGCGATCCAGCGCCTGAAGATGAAGCAGGACTTCAAAGGAGTCCTCGCCGGCGGCCTCCTGGCGGTGGTGGTGGTCGTCGTCATCTGGGCGCTCGGCGAAGGCGGCTACTTCTGGCCGATGTGGGTGATGCTCGGCGTCGCGATCGCGATCGTGACCCAGGGCTGGAAGGCCTACGGTCCCAGCAACCGGATCACCGAGGCCGACGTGCAGCGGGAGATGAACCGCGGGGCTTAGTTGGGGCCGGGACCTGCGGGAGCCCGCGGGGGACGAGGAAGGGCGGCCATTTCGGCGGCGACCCTGGCGGGCTGTGGTCGCCGCCGAAATGGCCGGGATTCGGATGGACGGCCGAGGGTGCGGCCGTGTCGTCAGCAGGAGGCGCCGGGAACCTCGATGGTCAGGAATTTGCGCGGTTGGTTATCCCCCCTATGCGTGGATAACCAACCGCGCTATTTCCTGACCGTGGATCCGACGGCGTGGCAACGGTCCCGTCCCTGGCGTCTCAGAGGCGGCCACGGGCTGCCCGGGTCGCTTCCGGGACGCCTGGGACGTCGATCGATGGGGCCTCTTGCCGCTATCGCGTGGCGATTCCTGGGCCGAAGGCGTCGATGATGCGGTTCTGGTACTCGCTGAGCTCCGCGGGGGAGATGAAATAGGTCGGCGGGGTGAGGAAGAGGCCGTCGGCGCGTTCGGCAGTCGCCTCGACCCGGGCGCGGACCTTGTCGAGGTGGCCGGCGGCGCAGTAGGTCTCGACCATCGCGTCGGGGATCGCCGCCGGGACGCCGGCCAGGTCACCGCGGCGGAAGGCCGCCCCGGCGGCGTTGGCGGCGTCGAGGAAGCCGTGCATCTCCCAGAGGGGAGCGTAGGTCTTCACGGTGGCGTAGAAGGAGATGGTGCGGCGCGCCAGGTCGAGCGCGCGGGCCTCGTCGTCGTCGATCGCGCAGCAGACGGTCGGGATGTAGTCGAAGGCGGAGCGCTCGCGGTCGGAGCGGCGCAGGCCGGTCTCGAAGGCGTCGACCACTACCTCGTCGATCCAGCGCAGGGACTGGATCGGGTGGCCGATCAGGCCGTCGGCGACGTCGCCGGCCATCCGCGACATCCCCGCCTGCAGGGCGGCGGCGTAGATTGGCGGCGGCGTCTCGCGGGCGGGCGGATGGGGGCGCACCCAGCCCTTGATGTCGATGTCGTAGTAGTCGCCCCGGTAGCGGATCGGCTCGCCCGCGTGGGCCTGGCTCATGATCAGCCGGGTCGCCTCGATCGCCTCGCGCAGGTGCGGCGCCGGGCGGCCGTAGTCGGCGTTGTGCCAGGTCTCGTTGAGGCGCTTGACGCCGGAGCCGAGGCCGAGCCGGAACCGCCCTCCCGACATCTCGTCGATGTCGAGGGCGCTTACCGCGTGGATGAAGGGGCTGCGGGTGAAGGCCCAGGCGATCCCGGTGCCGACGCCGATCCGCTCGGTCCTGGCCGCCAGGAAGGCCGCCTGGGTGTCGGCGGCACGGAAGAGCTCCGGCGCCCAGACGCACTCCACCCCGGCCGCCTCGGCGCGCAGCGTCTCCGCCTCGAGGTCGGCGACGGTGGTGCCGATCGCGGCGACCGAGATGCGTTCCAGCGCGCTCACGCCGCGGCGGGCGCCAGGACCTTCGTGGCGACCTGCTCGCGGTGCCAGCGCGCGTCGCCGTACATCGAGGCGTTGGCGCGGCCGCGCTTGAGGAAGAAGTGGAGGTCGTGCTCCCAGGTGAAGCCGATGCCGCCGTGGACCTGGATCGAGGCGTCGGGGACGCGCCAGCCGGCGTCGGAGGCGTAGGCCTTCGCCATCGAGGCCGACAGCGGCAGGGCGTCGGGGTCGGCGTCGGCGGCCCAGGCCGCCCCGTAGACGGCCGAGCGCGAGTTCTCCGTCTCCAGCAGCATCTGGGCGCAGCGGTGCGAGACCGCCTGGTAGGCGCCGATCGGCCGACCGAACTGTTCGCGATCTTTGGCGTAGGCGACCGCCATGTCGAGGGCGCGCTGGGCCACCCCGGTCGACTCGGCGGCGAGCGCCACCGCGCCGAGCAGGAAGACCCGCTGGAACTCGGCGCCGTGGCCGGGCAGCGTCTGGTCGGCGGGGACGCGGACCCCGTCGAAGGTGACGGTCGCGAGGCGGCGGGTGGTGTCGATCGAGACCTCCGGCGAGATGCCGACCCCGGCGGCGTCGGCGGGGACGATGTGGCGGCGACCGTCCGAGGTCGCGACGAGGAAGAAGGCCGCCCCGGCCGCGTCGGCGACCAGGTCCTTGCGGCCGTTCAGCACCACCCCGTCGCCGTCGGCCTCGTCCTTCATCGGGTAGGCCCCCGGCGTCCCGGTCGAGCCCGCGTCGACCATCGCCTGGGTGCCGCGCGCGGTCCCCTCGGCGAGCGGCCGCAGCCAGCGCTCCTTCTGCTCCTCGGAGCCGCTCTGCGCCAGCGCCAGGCCGACCACGGTGTTGGAGAAGAGCGGCGAGGGCGCGAGCGCGTAGCCCATCTCCTCGAAGAGGACGGCGAGGTCGACGATCCCGAGCCCCTGGCCGCCGAACCCCTCCGGCAGCGCCAGGCCGGCCCAGCCGAGCTCCGCCATCTCCTGCCAGCCCTGCGGGTCGGTGCCGTCGTCGGAGCCGGCGATCTCCCGCATCCGCTCCGATTTGAAGCGCGAGGCGAGGAAGTCGCGGGCGGTCGCGCGGATCGCTTCCTGCTCGTCGGTGAGGTCGAAGTACATGTCCCGGCGCCCCTCTCCCCTAGCGCATCCGCGGCAGGCCGAGCACCCGCTCGGCGATGATGTTCTTGAGGATGTCGGTGGTGCCGCCCTCGATCGAGTTGGCGCGCGAGCGGAGGAAGCTGTACTGCCAGGCGCCGTTGGCGACGGCCCCCTCGGAGCCGCGCCCGAGCGGCGCCCAGGCGCCCTCGATCTCCAGCGCCAGCTCGGTCAGGTCCTGGTTGATGTCTGCCCACTGCCACTTGCCGAGCGACCCCTCCGGACCGGGGATCCCCGACTCCATCGTCTTGGTCAGCCCGCGGTAGGCGTTCAGCCGCATCGTCTCCGCCTCGATGAAGAGCTGGGCGATCCGCTGGCGGAACCAGGCGTCCTCGGCGGCGGTCGAGCCGCCCTCCTCGCGCACCTCGGCGGCCAGCGCCGCCAGGCGCCCGAGGCTGTTGTGGATCTGGGCGATCGCCCCGAAGGCGAGCCCGGCGCGCTCGTTCATCAGCGTCGTGATCGCCACCGTCCAGCCTTCGCCGACGTTGCCGACGACGTTCTCGTCCGGGATCCGCGCCTCGTTGATGAAGACCTCGTTGAACTCGCCCTCGCCGGTGATCTGGACCAGCGGTTTCGCTTCCACGCCGTCCTGCTCCATGTCCATCAGGAAGTAGGTGAGCCCCTGGTGCTTGGGCGCGTCGGGATCGGTGCGGGCGACCAGCATGCACCACTTCGCGTACTGGGCGAACGTGGTCCAGACCTTCTGCCCGGTGACCACCCATTCGTCGCCGTCCTTGACCGCGCGGGTCTTCAGCGAGGCGAGGTCGGAGCCCGACTCGGGCTCGGAGAAGCCCTGGCACCAGATCTCCTCGCCGGTCAGGATCGGCTCCAGGTAGCGCGCCTTCTGCGCGTCGGTGCCGTGGGCGATCACCACCGGACCGCCCATCGCCAGCCCGAGCACGTTGGCCGGGCTGGGCGCTTCCTGCGCCGCGGCCTCGCCGGTGAAGATCGCCTGCTCGATCATCGTCGCGCCGCGGCCGCCGAACTCCTTCGGCCAGGAGATCCCCGCCCAGCCGGCGCCGTGCAGCTTGCGCTGCCACTCACCACGGAACCGCATGACCTCGTCGAGCGAGCCCTCCGGTTCCGGGCCGGGGTTGTTCTCACGCAGCCAGGTCGCGACCTCGTCGCGGAAGCTCTCCTCCGATGGCGACAGCGTCAGGTCCATCGGCCGCCCAGCATATAGCGCTCCTGGCTGGGCGGCCGGCGACCTCAGCTGCCGCAGTTCCGGAGGCCGTAGGCCTTCGCCTTCTTCCTCGCCCCTTCGAGGGTGCCTTCGCCGGGGACGCCGTCGGCTTCTTCGGCTTCCGCGACTTCGGCGGAGAGCGTGTCGGTGATGTCTTCGACCTTCGCCTCGTCGCCTTCCGGGGGAGTCAGCGCGGCGATTTCTTCGGCCTGCCTGGCGATGTTCGGCAGCACCACCGCGTGGAAGAGCTCGATCTCCTGATCTTTGCTCGGCCCTTCTTCGGTGATCGGGATGTTGTGCTTTTTGGCGTAGTCGGCGACTTCTTCGGCGAGCTTCGCGTCCGCGGCGCGACAGATCTTGTCGGCTTCCTTGATGAAGACGACCTTGGTCGACCCTTCGCCGCCCGCGTCGCCCGAACCACCGCTTTCGCTTTCGCCGGCGGTGGCAGTGGAGCCGCCGGAACTGCTGCCGCCGCCGCCACAGCCGGCGATCAGCGCGCCGAGAGCCAGCAGCGCGACGAGGGTAAGGACGAGTTTGCGCTTGTGCAAAGGAGATCTCCTCGGATCGGGAACGAAAGAGGCGCCAAGCTAGCGACCCCGTCGGCCCGTACCCCGATTGACGGGTCGGTCAACCGCACGGCGTTGGCGTGAAAAGAACTGATAGGAACCCGGCCGATGAGCGAGAGACAGGGGTACGAAAGTCCGGGGATCGCGGGGAGCGGCGCCATCGCCACTGGCCTTGCCGCGGTCTCGACCACTACTGCCGACACGATAGTCCTGGCGCGGTCGGAGGCCTCGGCCTGGCGCGCGGAGGAGAAAGTCGTCGCCGCCTGCGCCAAGATCGAGGGGGCCGAGCCCTCCCGCCTGCGGGTCACCACCGACCCCAAGGACCTGGCCGACTGCGACGTCGTCGTCGAGGCGATCGTCGAGGAGGTCGATGCCAAGGCCGAACTGATCAAGACGCTCGACGAGGCCTGTCCGAACGCCGACCTGGCGACGACCACCTCCTCACTCGGCATCGGCGACATCGCCGGCAAGGCCGGGGTGCCGCGCCTCTACGGCCTCCACGTCTTCAACCCGGTGCCGCGGATGGCGCTGGTCGAGGTCTGCATCCCGGACGGCGCCGAGGCGGCCCGCGAGCGGGCGATGGCCTGGTGCGCGGCGCTCGGCAAGACCGCGGTCGAGGTCCCCGACCAGGCGGGCTTCGTCGTCAACCGCCTCCTCTTCCCCTACCTCTTCGACGGCGTGCGGCTGATGGAGCGGACCGGGATGGAAGCGGGCGAGGTCGACACCTGCATGAAACTCGGGGCCGGCCACCCGATGGGCCCGCTGGCCCTGCTCGACTTCGTCGGCCTCGACGTCGCCGAGGCGATCGGCGACGCCCTCTACGCCGACTCGAGCGACCCGGCGCACAAGCCGCCCGGGCTGATCGTCGAGATGATCGGCGAAGAGAAGCTGGGCCGCAAGAGCGGCGCCGGCTTCTACAGCTACGACTGACCCACCCGCGCCCGCACCCATGTTGATGGGCCGAAAAGCGCTGATATAGAGCGCTTTTCGGCCCATCGACGGCGGGTTACTCTGCGGGGGTCCTGCCTTTGCCGCCGGAGAGGTCCCAGATCACGTCGGCCTCGGAGACGTTCTGGCGGCGGGCGGCGATTTCGACCTCCTCCCAAGGCAACGCGGCCTCGGGGAGCTCGTCCCAACGGGCGAGGTCGAGGGCCTCGATCGAGCCTCGGAGCGCCGGGCCGAGGTGCTCCTCGGAGCGCAGCAGCGCCCTCAACACCTCGAGCTGCTTGTCGGTCAGGCGAACAACCCACATCGGGGGCACCTCCAGCTTGAGCGGATCGCGGGTTGCCCGAAGAAATTAGGCGTCGCCACGGACGGAAGAACTGCCCGAGGACCGACTGATCCGCACCGCCTCGATCCGGTTCTCCCGCACCGCCTCGACCCGCAGCGTGTAGCCGTCGACGGTGATCGAGTCGCCGCGCTTGGGCAGTCGGCCCAGCTCGCCGAAGACGAAGCCGCCGATCGAGTTGTAGGTGTCGGAGTCGGCGTCGGGGAGGTCGATCCCGGCGTCCTCCAGGTCGCCGAGGCTGACGTGGCCGCGCACGAACCAGTCGCCGTTGGTGAGCCGGCGGACGGCGGCGGCGCGCGGGTCGGTCTCGTCCTCGATCTCCCCCACCACCTCCTCGAGGATGTCCTCGACGGTGACGATGCCGACCGTCCGCCCGTACTCGTCGACGACCACCGAGAGCGAGGTCCGCTGCACCTGCAGGTCGTGCAGGAGGTCGTCGAGCGGGCGGGTCTCGGGGACGATCAGCGCGTCGCGGATCACCGTCTCGATCGTCGCCTCCGGCCCGTCGCTCATGTAGACGCGGGCGAGGCTGTTGTTGTGGACGACGCCGCGGACGCGGTCGGCGTTCTCGTCCTCGATCACCACCAGGCGGGTGTGCCCGGAGGTGACGCAGCGCCGCAGCGCCGCCTCGACGGTCTCGTCGGCGTCGACCGTGACCACCGCCGGGATCGGCGTCATCACCTCGCGCGCCTCCTGTTCGTGCAGGTGGAAGACCCCCGCCAGGTGGCCCGCTTCGTCGGGGTCGAGGCCGCCCTGTTTGGCGCCCCGGGCGATGATCAGCCGCAGCTCCTCGGGCGAGGTCTGCTCGGCGTCCTCGACCTGGATCCGCAGCACTTTGTGGACCAGGAAGTTGGCGGGCGCGTTGGTGGCGACGATCAGCGGATGGAGCACGCGCCCGAGGAAGATCAGCGGCCCGGTGACCCGGATCAGGACGTTCTCGGCACGGCCGATCGCGACCATCTTCGGCGACTGCTCGCCGAGGATCACGTGCAGGAAGGTGACGATGATGAAGGCGAGGGCGATCGAGAGCCCGAGCGCCACCGCGTGGTTGGCGAAGCCCGTGAAGAGGGGTTCCAGCAGCTCGGCCAGCGCCGGCTCGCCGAGGAAGCCGATGCCCAGCGAGGCGAGCGTGATCCCGACCTGACTGGTGGCGACGAACTCGTCGACCCGGTCGAGCTGTTCGAGCGCCCGGGCGGCGCCCCGCACGCCCTCGTCACGCATCTGCTCCAGCCGCGCCCGGCGCGAGCGCACCACCGCGAACTCGGCGGCGACGAAGAAGCCGTTGATCGCGATCAACAGCAGCAGGAGGACGAGCAGCAGGACGCTCATCGGCTATGCGGCCCGGTACTTCGGGCTGGAACGTCGTCGGCCATTCGGCTCTCCCAATATAGCCGGAGTTCCCACGGATCCCCGCGAGGCTGCCATATTCAGGGCAGGACGATGAAGGTCGCGACGCTGAACGAGATGCTGGAAGAAGTGGTCCGCCTCGGCGAGGCGACCGGGACCGGCGAGGAGGCGCACGAGCTGCGCGGCGAACTCGAGGGCCGCCTGGCGACCGTGCGCGCGGCCGTCGCCGGAGCCACCGTGCCGCGCGTCGTCGCGCTGGAGCGGCTGATCGAGCCGGCCCGCGTGGCGGGCTTCTGGGTGCCGGAGATGATCGCGATCGCGGGCGGCGAGGACGTCGCCGGCGCGCCCGGCCTGGCCCCCGCCGAGGTCGGCTGGGGCGAGCTCGCCAGCCTCGGTCCCGATGTCGTGATCGTCATGGTCGACGGCTACCTCGAGGACGTCCAGGCCCAGGCGATGGAGGTCTGGGAGCACATCGAGAGCCTCGGCGCCGACCGCGCCTTCGCCGTCGCCGCCCAAGCGGCCTTCACCGACCCCGGCCCGCGCCTCGTCGACGGCGTCGAGCTGATCGGCCACCTCCTCCATCCCGACCTCATGGACGCGCCCGGGAACACCCCGTTCACCCGCCTGCGCTCGCCGGCGCCGCGGACGGCTTCGGCGTAGGGGGCGGGCCCGCCTTCAGGCGACGGCCAGGCCGAGGACGAACGAGAGGACGCCGAGAGCGGCCATCGCTGCCAGCTCGATCCAGAGACGGTCCTTGGGGCTGCGGGGACCCAACTTGCCCCGCTCGCCCGCGGCGATCAGGAAGCCGCAGAGGACCCCGCAGACGAGGCCGCCGACATGGGCGCCGATGCTGATCGTGGAGTCGGAGAAGGTGAAGACGAGGTTGATCAGGATGAGGATCCCGATCTGGCCGGCGATCGCGTCGAGGCGCCGGCCGCGGGCGATGACGAAGGTGGCGCCGAGGACGCCGAAGATCGCTCCCGAGGCGCCGGCGCCGACCGTGTTCGGTTCGATCAGCAGGGCGGCGAACGAGCCCGCCAGCAGCGAGGCGAAGTAGAGGACGACGAAGCGCGGCGTCCCGATCGAGGGCTCCATCAGCCGACCGAGGATGAACAGCAGGTACATGTTGAAGGCGATGTGGATGACGCTGACGTGGACGAAGCCGGCGGTGATCATCCGCCACCACTCGCCGCCTTCGGCCACCGCCGGGCCGAAGAGCGCGCCCATGTTGAAGAGTTCGATCGTGCCGATGTTGGTGCCGCCGCCCCCCTTGGCGATCTCGACCAGGTAGACGATCACGTTGATCGCGATCAGCACCGCGGTCGCCGGGAAGGCGCCGAAGCCGCTCGCCGTGCCGGTCGGGTTGCGGACCACCCGCGTGCGCTGGTTGGCGCACTCCGGGCAGCGCATGCCGACCGGGGTCGGGGTCATGCACTCGGGGCAGATCGGCCGCCCGCAGGAAGAGCAGGAGACGGCGGTCTCGCGGTTCGGATGTCGGTAACAGGTCTGTGGCACCGGCCGCTCAGCCTACAATCGCGCCCGATGGAGCCCGCCACTCCCGCCCGCCTCTACGCCACCGCGGTCGGCGCCCTGCTCGTCCTGCTCGGCATCGTCGGCTTCTTCTACGGCTCCTCCTTCGGCTCTCCAGGGCCGCTCACCCACACCCTCGGAGCCCTGCGCACCAACGCCTGGCTGGACCTCCTCTGGGTCGCGATCGGGTCGCTCGGCCTGCTCCTGGCGGGCACCGCCTCCCGCGCCTACGCCCTGGCCACCGGCCTGCTCCTCACCGTCCTCGGCGTCTGGGGCCTGATCCTCGACCCCGGCGCCGCGATCCTCGGCTTCCTCCCCGCGGCCGGGGCCGACGAAGCCTTCCATCTCACCCTCGGCCTGCTCGGCCTCCTGGCCGCCGCCGGGTCGCCCCGCGCCCCCGCGGGCGCCGGCAGGCATGGGCCGCCACGAAGGCGGACCCCAGCCGGCGAGGCACCCGGCCCCTCCCGGTGAGTTCGCATTTATCACCGCATAGCGGTGATAAATGCGAACTCACCGGGAGGGAGGGGAGGCCGGGATCCGGCGGAAGGCGCGCGGAAGCGCCCATCCGCCGAGACGACTTACGGCAGAAGGTCGCGGACGCCGCCCGCCAGGCCCTTCAGCCCGCTCGCCTCCTGCCGCCCGCGGCGCCGCAGCTCGAACAGCACCAGCGCCCCGGTCGCCACCCCGCCCACGCTCACCGCGACCACCGGCCGCACCCAGTTGCGCGGATCCTTCAGCGCGCTCAGCTCCGACTCCGAGAGCTCCTCGGCCCAGTCCGACAGCTCGCTCGCCGCCGCCGCGGAGAGGGCCGTGAAGGTGTCCTCGATCCGCCCCGAGAGCCGCTCCGGCGGCTCGATCGGCTTCAGCGCGTCGCCGAGCAGCGCCTCGACGTCCCAGACCTTCTCCCGCGGCCCCTCACCCGGAGTCATCGCCCATCTCCTCCTGCAGCTGTTTGATCGCGCGATGGATCAGCACCTTGGTCGCCCCGTCGGAGCGCCCCAGCGCCCGCGCGATCTCGCGGTTGTCCATGCCGAGGGCGAAGCGCATGATCAGCGCCTCGCGGCGGTCGTCGGAGAGCGCGTCGAGGTTGGCCATCACCTGCCGCAGCTCCTCCCGCCCGGCGACCAGGTCCTCGGTGTCGTGCCGGGTGGCGATCGGGTCGGCGCTCTCCAGCGGCGTCTGCGGCCGCCGCGAGCGGTCGCGGTAGTAGTTCGACGCCAGGTTGTGGGCGATCCGGATCAGCCACGGCCGCAGCGGCCGCCCGTCCGACTCGCGCCGCGCCCGGTCGAAGTGCCGGTAGGCCTGCAGGAAGGCCTGCTCGGTGAGGTCCTCGGCGTCGTGGTGGTTGCCAACCCGGTAGTAGGCGTAGGAGTAGACGTCGCGCAGATGCGAGCGGTAGAACTCCTCGAAGGCGCGGTCGAGCTCCGCCTTCGCCGCCGGCGCCAGTTCGGCAGGCTCGACGTTCTCCTCGGGACCGCTCACGGAACAAGCCTATTTGCGGGGTCAAATCGTCACGCCGCCTGCCTGGTCCGCTCGGCGCGCCGCAGCCCCGCGACCCATTCCTCGG
>DATJUK010000057.1:0-11709 GCA_035502495.1 Solirubrobacterales bacterium | reverse complement strand
CGGCAGCGCCAGCGCCTCGTCGAAGCCGTTGGTGTGCAGCGACTGGGTGCCGCCGGCGACGGCGGCGAAGCCCTGCAGCGCCACCCGCACGATGTTGACCTCGGGCTGCTGCGCCTGCAGCGTCACCCCGCCGGTCTGCGTATGGAAGCGGATCTGCATCGATTTCGGGTTCTCGGCGCCGAACCGCTCGGCGACGATCTTGGCCCACATCCGACGAACAGCGCGGAACTTCGCGATCTCCTGGAACACGTTGTTGTGACAGTTGAAGAAGAAGGCGAGGCGGGGCGCGAACTCGTCGATCTTCAGCCCGCGCTCCAGCGCCGCTTCGACGTAGGCGATCGCGTTGGAGAGGGTGAAGGCGACCTCCTGCACGGCCGAGCAGCCCTTCTCGCGGATGTGGTAGCCGGAGATCGAGATCGTGTTCCATTTCGGCACGTTCTCGCGGCAGTACTCGAAGATGTCGGTGGTCAGGCGCATCGTCGGCCCGGGCGGGAAGATGTAGTTGCCGCGCGCCATGTACTCCTTCAGCACGTCGTTCTGGACCGTGCCGCGCAGCTTCTCCGAGGGCACTCCCTGCTCCTCGCCGACCAGCTCGTAGAGCAGCAGCAGGATCGCGGCGGGCGCGTTGATCGTCATCGAAGTGGAGACGCCGTCGAGCGGAATCTGGTCGAAGCAGATCCGCATGTCCTCGATCGTGTCGATCGGCACCCCGGTCCTCCCCACCTCGCCGAAGCAGAGCGGGTCGTCGGAGTCGCGACCGAGCTGGGTCGGCAGGTCGAAGGCCATCGAGAGCCCGGTCGAGCCGTTCTCGATCAGGTAGCGGTAGCGCTCGTTGGTGTCCTCGGGCGAGGCGAAGCCGGCGTACTGGCGCATCGTCCAGAGCCGGTCGCGGTACATGCCCGCGTGGATGCCGCGGGTGAAGGGCGGCGTGCCGGGCTCGCCGAGGCGCTCCTCGAGGCCGGGGGCGACGTCGCCCTCCTCATATAGGGGCTCGATCTCGATCCCCGAATCGGTGAAGACCCGCTCGTCGTCAGGGCCGACCAGCGGCGCGATCGTGCGGTGGGCCTCGCTCGCCGAGCTGTCAGGGGCGGTCGCCATACCGAGGAAGGATATTGGGAGACCGCAACCAGCGACATCCCGTGGGGTTGAGGTGGTCTGGAGCCGCCAATAGGCTGCACACCAATCGACTTGCCGTAAGTCGCCGCAGGGCCACCGCAGGGGGCGGCAAACAGCAATGGAGGAACTACATGTCTGATTCGACCCGGCTCGGCAGGGCCAGGAAGAAGATGCTGCCGGTCGCGATCCTGGCCGCGGCGCTCGTCGCGATGCTTGCCATCGCGCCGCTGGCGTCCGCCGCCTCCGATCCGATCAAGAGCGGCACCACGACGCTGACCGTCAACAACGGCTTCAAGAAGAAGGCGAAGAAGGCCGGCATCAAGATCACGGCCGTCAAGCCCGGCAAGCTCAAGGGCGCGAAGGCGACCCTCACCGTCACCGGCGGTGAAATCGAACCGACCACCGGCGTCGGCACCGTCACCCACAGCGGCGGCCTGAAGATCGCCTGGGGCAAGAAGTCGGTGGCGCTGAAGAGCCTCACGATCAGCACCAAGGAAAAGTCGGTCAGCGCCAAGATCGGCGGCAAGACCGTCAAGGTGGCGAGCCTCGCCGGCACCGCGACCGCCCGCCTCGGCTTCGGCGCCTCGGTCAGTGCCAAGAAGGTGAAGCTGACCTCGGCCGGCGCCAAGGCGCTGAACTCGAAGCTGACCCCGGCCCCGACCAAGACCAAGGTGAAGAAGAAGGGCAAGACGATCGTCAAGACCGTCAAGGTGAAGCCGTTCTTCAAGGCCAACATGGTCCTCGGCGGATCGGTGACGGAAGTCGAACCGGAAACGGTCGCCGTCGCGCCCAGCGGCACGATGACGTTCGCGGGTGCGGTCGGCCTGCTCGGCAAACTCGCCGCGGCCGAAGTGAAACTGGAAGTGATCCCGCCGACCACGGCGACCGGCCCGACGACGTTCGTCTCGCCGATCAGCGGCGGCACGATCTCGCCGCTCGGCACCAGCGGTCAGGTCAACAGCAGCGGCGGCCTCAAACTGGCGCAGAGCCTCAACCTCGAAGCGCTGAAACAGCAGGCCGACACGACGATCACCCTCGGTTCGATCGGCGTCGACCTGGCGGCCAAGACCGGTGGCGTCGAAGTGATCGGCGCGTCGACCTTCGTCGAACCGGGCAGCAACCCGCCCAAACAGCCGCTGAACCTGGGCAATCTGGGCCGCAGCTCGATCGCCGACCTGGCGATCACCGCGACCCCGAGCCCGGCGACCCGGACCGTGACCGTCAGCGCCTCGGGCACGATCCAGGCGGTGGCCTCCGAAGTCCTCAACGGCTTCATCAAGGTCCACCAGGTCAAAGCGACCGAAGACAAGACCAAAAAAGCATTCGAAAAACTCGTCGGCGAAGGCAAATCGCCTGAAGAAGCGAAAGGGCCCGCCGAAAAACAGGGTGCCGAAGAAGCTGCGGCGGAAGCCAAAGCGCTGGAAATCAAAGCCGGCGAACCGCTCGGCACGTTCTCCTTCACCGCCACCGGCGAATAGCCAGTTAGGCAAGAAGACATGAAAGGGGCGGCCTCCGGGCCGCCCTTTTTCGTGGCCCGGAGGCCGCGCGGCGGGCGCTAGTCGCCGGCGCCGACGAGGCGCTCGACGCCGGCCTGGTCGATCGTCCGACGCAGGCCCTCGTCGAGCTTGATCGTCGGTTCCCAGCCGAGCAGGTCGCGGGCGCGGCCGATGTCGGGACGGCGCTGCTGCGGATCGTCGGTGGGCAGCGCCTCGTAGATGATCTCGGAACGCGAGTCGGTCACCTCGATCACCGTCTTCGCCAGTTCGAGCAGCGTGAACTCGTCCGGGTTGCCGACGTTGACCGGCGTGTGGACGTCGGACTCGGCCAGCGCGACGATGCCGCGGATCAGGTCGTCGACGTAACAGAAGCTGCGCGTCTGACTGCCCTCACCGAAAACGGTGAGCGGGCGGTCCTGCAGCGCCTGGCGCAGGAAGGTGGGGATCGCGCGGCCGTCGTGCGGCCGCATGCGGGGCCCGTAGGTGTTGAAGATGCGGACGATCGCCGTGTCGACGCCCTGCTGGCGGTGGTAGGCCATCGTCAGCGCCTCGGCGTAGCGCTTCGCCTCGTCGTAGACGCCGCGCGGGCCGATCGGGTTGACGTGGCCCCAGTAGTCCTCCCGCTGCGGGTGGACCTTGGGGTCGCCGTAGACCTCGCTGGTCGAGGCGATCAGGAAGCGGGCGCGCTTCCACTTGGCCAGGCCGAGGATGTTGTGGGTGCCCTGCGAACCGACCTTCAGCGTGTGCAGCGGCAGCCGCAGGTAGTCGATCGGACTGGCCGGCGAGGCCAGGTGGTAGACGAAGTCGACCGCCTCCGGCACGTCGACGTACTCGGTGATGTCGACGTGACGGAAGTCGAACTTCTCGTCGCGGATGTGGGCGATGTTCTCCAGCGAGCCCGTCTCCAGGTTGTCGAGGCAGACCACCCGGTGCCCTTTGCCGAGCAGGTGCTCGCAGAGGTGGGAGCCGAGGAAGCCGGCGCCGCCGGTGACCACGCAGGTCGTCATCGGAATCGATGCTATCGGCTCGCCGCGGACGACCTTCGCCCGGTCGGAAGGGCGCCTCGCGCGCGCCCGGACCGGACCGTGTCCGGGCGCTCGGGCCGCGAAGCCGTCCCAGGCGATCTGCGGAAAATGCGCGAGTTTCGTCAGGACGCGGATGACAATGGGGGGAGAACCCGGCCCGCCCCGGCCCTTCTCTTGGCAGTCTTTGGTTCAGCCAATTAGAGCGGACGGGGAGAGTCGAACAAGTGAGTCCGAGCGGGGGCGCGGGGCGCGAAGGCGCCGCGCTGGATGTAGAACGGGATCAAGGGGCGCGGAATCGGGCGGCGGTGGAGACGTTCTCCCGCCACCAGGCGAGCCTGCGGCGGACGGCGCTGCGCTACTCGCTCTGCGCCGACGACGCCGACGAAGCGCTGCAGCGCGGGCTCGAGATCCTGCTCGAGAAGGCGCCCAGCGAGGACCCGCGCGATCTCGTCCGCTGGACCCAGACCGTGGTCAAGCACGAGGCGCTGGCGGTGCGGGCCGAGCGCGAGAGGATCCTCGCCGGCCCCGCCGCGGCCACCGAGCCCGAGCGCGAGGACTGGGTAGCGATGCTCCCCACCGAGGCCGACGGCCCGGCCGAGCGGGCCGAGCGCCACGAGGCGATCGAGCGCAGCCGCGAGGCGCTGGCGACGCTGAAGCCGCAGGAGCTGCGCGCCCTCACCCTGCTCGCCGAGGGCTACTCGTATCGCGAGATCAGCCAGATCACCGGCTACTCGGCGACGAAAGTGAATCGGGCTCTCGCCGAGGGACGGGAGCGCTTCCGGCGCTTCCTCGCCCGCCGCGACGACGGCGCCCGCTGCACCGAGCTGGCCCCGCTCCTCTCCGCCTTCGCCGACGGCGAGGCGGGCGAGGCGGAGGTCGCGACGCTGCGCGAGCACCTGCGCTCCTGCCCGCACTGCCGGGCCACCCTGCGCGCCTACCGGGCGGCGCCGCGGGCGGCGGCGGCGCTCGCGCCCGCCCTGCCGCCGCTGCGCGGCTCGCTCGCCGACCGCCTCCACGACGCCTACGCGGCCCTCGCGACGCGGGTCGGCGGCGGGTCCGGAGCCTCCGACTCGGCCCTCGGCGGGCTCGCCGCCGCGGGCGGCACCCGCGGGGCCGGGATGGCGGCGCTGGCCAAAGTCCTGGCGATCTGCGCCGGCACCGTCGGCGGGGCGGCGGCCTGCGTCGCGACCGGGGTCGTCCCGGCGCCCCTCCTCGGAGTGCCTGAACACCGGGCGCCCGCGGCGAAGGTCTCCCACCACCCGCGCCGGCTGGTCGACGCGGAGGTGACGGAACCGACCGTCGACTACGAGACCGAAGAACCGGGCGAAGGCGAAGCCGAACCGGCGCCGCAGGAACGCGAAGCCCAGGTCGAACGGCCGGAGAAGAAGCAGAAGGCCAAGGAAGGGCAGCCGGCCGAGCCGGCGGCCGCCTCCGCCCCGCCGCCGAGCGAAAGCGGGGCGATCGAATACACCGAACCGGCGCCTGCGCCCGCGCCGACGAGCTCGGCGGCGGCCTCGAGCTCGTCGGCTTCCTCGGGCTCGTCGTCGGCGGCGTCGAGCGGGACGGCGGCCGGGGAGTTCGGGCCGTGAGCGCGATCGCCGGGACCGGCCGCGACGACCGCGGGGCGCGGCGCGCGAGCCCCTTCCGCCTGCGTCCCCAGGCCCTCGCGGTCGCCGCGCTCCTCGCCATCGTTGCCGCGCTCGCCATCCCGACGGCCGCTCGCGCCACCGACGGTCTCAACGTGACCGGCCTGCGCGTCGAGGACGGCGGCTCCTGGCACTCCTCGCGCCAGTTCTTCGTCCAGTGGGACCCGAACCCGCCGGGCTCGCTCAGCATCGTCCACTGGTACATCACCACCGGCGACGGCCGCCCGCTGGCGCCGCCGCTCCTGGGCGAAGACTGGGAACGCTGGGACGCGGTGAAGGTCCAGGTGCCGCCGATCCCCGGCGTCTACCTGTTCGAGGCCCGCGAGTGGGGCGTTTCCGCGATCGGCCCGGGGGTGACGGCGCCGCTGTACTTCGACGACGCGCGCCCCGGCCCGGTCTCGATCGAGGCGCCGACCTGGGTCGCCGTCGGGAGCCTGATCCCGGTCCACCTCTCGGCGCCTGCCGCGCCGCGGCCGATCTCGGGGATCAGCGGGTACGCCGTCTCGCTCGACGGTGCCGCCGCCGGGTCACCGTGCGCGGCCGTGGATCACTGCGTGGCCGCCGAGGGCGACCTGCCAGGGGGGATCGCGAACACCTCGATCGCCCTGCGGGCGCCGGCCGAGGGCCGCTCCTACATCCACGCGAGCGCGGTTTCCGGGTCGGGGATGAGGTCGATCACCGCCACCGAGGCGATCGGGGTGGACGGCACGCCGCCGCAGGTGCGGCTCGAGGGCGCGCCGTCCGGCTGGGCGGACGGGCCGGTGCGGCTGACCGCGATCGCGAGCGATCCGCTCTCCGGCACGACCGCCGACGGGCCGGGCGGCCCGGCGACCGCGATCACCGTCGACGGCGTCGGGCCCGCGCCCACCCCGGGCCCGAGCGCGACCGTGATCGTCGCCGGTCAGGGAGTCCACGACATCGCCTACTGGGCGCGCGACGCGGTCGGCAACGCCGGCGACGGCAGCTCGCCGTTCGAGCAGCCGGGGACGACGAAGGTGCGGATCGACGAAACCGACCCGAGCGTTCGCTTCCTCGCCCGCGATCCCGCCGATCCGGAGCGGATCGAAGCCGGCGTCGCCGACGCGCTCTCCGGCCCCGACCCGGGCCGCGGCGCGATCGCGATCCGCCGGGTCGGCACCTCGGGACGGTTCCTGGCGCTGCCCACCGAAGTCGGTCGCGGCCGTCTCGTCGCCCACTGGGGCTCCGACGACTTTCCCCGTGGCGCCTACGAATTCCGCGCCACCGGCTTCGACGCGGCGGGCAACTCGACCACCGCGGCCACCGGCGAACACGGGGCCGCCTTCATCCTCCAGAACCCGATCAAGCGGGAGACGCGCCTCTCCTTCGGCTTCGGCGCCGCCCGGCTGGTCCTGCAGCGCTGTTCGCGGGCCGGCGGCGGTCGCCGCTGTCACCACGCCGTGGTCCGCTCCTTCGCCGACCGCCCGCCCGGGCGCACCGTCCCCTGCTGTCATGCGGCGGTGGTCGGCGGCCGGCTGGTCGACGGGGGCGGGCAGCCGCTCGTCGGGCAGACGGTCGAAGTGGTCGAGACCTTCGCCGCCGGGACCCGCGGCGACAGCCGCCGCACCGCCCTCACCACCGGGGCGGACGGCCGCTTCAGCACCCGGCTGGCGGCGGGGCCGAGCCGCGAGGTCACCGCCGAGTTCCCCGGCACCGGCCACCTGACCAGCGCCACCGGGCGGCGGATCCGGCTGCGGGTCCGCGCCGCGGTCCACCTGCGGGTGTCCACCGGCCGCGTCCAGGTCGGCGGCGCTCCGGTCGTCTTCAGCGGCCGGATCGCCCATCCGGAAGCGCCGATCCCGGCGACCGGCCTGCCGGTGCAGCTCCAGTTCCACCTGCCCGGCATGCCCTGGACCGAGTTCCGCACGGTCCAGAGCGACCGGTTCGGCCGCTTCCGCTACCCGTACTCGTTCAGCGACGACGACAGCGCCGGCGTCCGCTTCCTCTTCCGCGCCTCCGTCCCGGCCACCGGCGGCTGGCCCTTCGCCCCCGCCACCTCCCGCCCGGTAGCCGTCACCGGCTGAGCGCGGGCGCACGAAAAAGGCCGCCCAGGTTGCCCGGGGCGGCCTTGCAGTGCGTCTGGCCCGAAGGACCTAGCGCAGTGCGGTGAGCTGCTCGGAGACCTGCTTGACCCGGCGCTCGACCTCGGTGCGACTGCTCTTGAACGTCGAGGTCGCGGTCGAGGTGACGGCCTGCTGGCGTTTGCGGGCTTCGCGCTCGACCCGTTTGCGGGTCTTGCGGGCCTCGGTGGTGGCGCGTTTGCGGGCGCTCGTGCCGCGCTTCTCGGTGCGCTTGGCGGCTTTCTCGATCTGGCTGCGGTAGGACTTCAGCTCTTTTTCGGCCTTCGTGCGGCTGGTCCACGGCTCGACGATGTCGCCGAGCGAATCGCTCACCGAGAGGACGACGCCGACGGGGAAGTCGACCGCGGTCTCGAGGATCGTCTGCGCCTGGTTCTTCTCCGCGACGGCGGTCTTGGTCGCCGCTTTTTTCGTGGCTTTCGCGGTTTTCGCGGCCGATTTCTTGGCTTCGGTCGTGGCGCGTTTGGCCTCGGATTTGGATTTGTTGGTTCCGTTGCTGGTGCTGTCTGCCATTGAAGACGTACCCCTTGAGTTGGTCTGTTTGGCTCGGGCGGCGCCGAGTCTAGCGAACATATGTTCCTTGCGAACAGACGTTCTTAAACGTTTTTCGCCCTTCGGTTACACCCAAAACTCATGAGACATCTTCAATCCCGGCGGCACTCGCAAGTGAAATGTGTGTGACCGCCCGCGCCGGCGGTCGAAAGGGACCCGGGTCGAATTCCCGGTCCCCCAGGATCGGGACCGGCACAGAGTCGTTGAGCGATATCGCGGTCCGGGCGGCCGGCGGCATCAGGCGGTCTGGGCGGCGCGGACGGCGGCGAGGGCGGCGGCGTCGCGGCCGGCGGCCATGTGGTACCTGGCATCGAGGTCGAGCGGGGCGGCCTCGAGCGGACCGTCGCCGAAGGCCACGGCGCCGCCCGCCTCGCGGACGATCAGCTGGGCCGCGGCGGCGTCGACCGAGCGGCACGGCCGCAGGCTGAGGAAGGCGTCGAAGCGGCCCGCCGCGACGTAGGCGGCGGTGATCGCGATCGACCCCACCACCCGCAGCCGGTAGGCGTTCCCGGCCAGTGAGTGGAGCGCCGGGACGGTCCAGTCCGGCTCGGCCGACTCGAGGCCGACCACTTCCAGGCGCCCGTCGCCGGCGGCGACCCGCGCCGCGGCCCCGTTCACCTCGGCGCCCCGTCCCAGGGCCGCGACGAACTCGTCCTCGGCGCCGAAATCGTGGACGAAGCCGTAGCGGACGTCGGCCATCGAGTCGCCCGCCGCCACCGCGATGCTGAGGCTGTGGGAAGGGATGGTCCGGCGCGCGTTCAGCGAGCCGTCGATCGGGTCGATCACCACCCGCGCCGCGCCGCCCTCGCCGAAGACGACCTCGCCGCGCTCCTCGGAGACGGCGACGAACGAGGCCCCTTCGGCGCCCAGCCGGTCGAGCTCGGCGAAGACCTCGTCCTCGCAGCGACGGTCGATCACCAGGGTGCGGTCGCCCCCCTCGCCGACCCCTTCGTAGACCGTGCGTTCCTCGCTCGTCACGACCTCGTCGAAGATCCGTCGCTGGGCCGCGACGATGCGGCGGCATATCGCGGTCCAGTCGGCGGCGAGAACGTCCACGGGCCGGAAGCTACAGAGGCCCGCCCGGCGACGGGCGCCGGCTCCGGCTTGCGGGGCGCTCGCGAGCGCTAGCTTTGGACGATGCGTCAGACCGACCCGATCGCGGAGGGTGAGGCGGGCGGGCGGCAGCGCGCCGCCGCGCACGTCGCCGGGCCGCTGCTCGTCCTCGGCGCCGCCGGGACCGGCAAGTCGGAGCTCCTGGCACGGCGGCTCGCCGACCTCGCGGCGGCCGGGACGGCGCCCGAGCGGGTCCTCGTCATCGGCGCCCGGCGCGCCACCGCCCGTCGCCTGCGCGAGCACTGCGAGGCGCTCCTCGACCGCCCTTATGAAGAGCTCTGGGTCGGCTGCTGGGACGAGGTCGGCGAGCGGCTGCTGCGCGAGCATGCCGAGGCCGCCGGGCTCGATCCGTTCTTCGACGTGCTCGGGCGGGCCGAGCGGCTGGCGGTCCTGCTCGACCGCTTCGACTCGCTGCCGCTGCGCCGGCACGAGATCCGCGGCAACCCGGCCGGACTGCTGGCGCGCCTGCTGGCGCGGATCGACGCCCTGAAGGCGGAGCGGATCGGGCCGACCAGCCTCGCCGAGCTGGCCCGGCGGCAGGCCGAGGAGGCGGGCGGCGAGGCCGACCGCGAGACCGCCCGCCGCGAGCTCGAGTTCGCCGAGCTCTACACCGCCCACGACCGGATCCTCGCCGAGTCGGGGAGCCTCGACCGCGGCGACGTCTTCCTCGCTCTCGACGTCCTGCTGGTCGAGCGGCCCGACGTGCGCGCGGCGATCGGCGCGCGCTTCGCCCAGGTGATGGTCGACGAGCTGGAGGAGTCGACGCCGGCCCAGCGGGCGCTGCTCGAGGGCCTCGCGGCGGAGAACCCGAACCAGATGTTCGCGCTGGAGGCGACGGAGGGCGACGGCTCGGGCGGCGAGGCGGCCGATGCGGCCATCCCGCGGTCCGCACCCGGCGGCGCCTCGCTCGAGGCCTGGTACCGCGATCTGCACCCGGACGGCGACGCGGTGGTGCTCGAGCACCGCTTCCGCGAGCCGCGCCTGCGCTTCTGGAAGTGCGCCAACGAGCGCGCCCAGGCGCAGGCGACGGCGCGCGAGGTCGAGCACCTGCTGGCGGGCGGGGTCGCCGCCGACGGCATCGCGGTCCTCCTCGCCGACCCCGCCCGGGAGGGCGGCGCGGTCGCGGCGGCGATGGAGGAGCGCGGCATCCCCTTCCACCTCGCCGGGCCGACGGCGCTCTTCCAGCGGGCCGAGGTGCGCGACGCGATCGCCTGGCTGCGCGTCCTCGCCGACCCCGACGACTCCGCCGCCGCCGCCCGCGCGCTGACCCGGCCCCCGGTCGAGCTGCGTCCCGGCGACCTCGCCCGCCTCACCACGATCGCCCGCCGGCGCAAGCTCGACATGGTCGCGGGATCCGAGGCGGCGCTCGACTCGCCCCAGTTCCAGCCCGAGGCGCGCGAGCGGATCCAGACCTTCCTCAAGCTCTACGGCGCCGCCGCCGCGGTGATGGAGGAGCGGCGAGCCGACGTCTTCGTCCGTCGCCTGATCGAGGCCGTCGGCCTGCGTCGCCAGCGCCTCTTCGCCGCCCAGCCCGAGGTCGCCGAGCGCCTCCTCGGCCTCTCCCGCCTGGCCGAGCTGGCGACCGCCTGGGCGCGGCGCGAGCCGCACGGCTCGACCCGCGGCTTCGTCGCCTACCTCTCCGCCGTCGCCGAGGCCGGGGTCGAACCAACCGGCGGCGAGGAGCCGCCGGCGCCCGGCGCCGTGGTCGGCCTCGCCCTCGACGCGGTGAAGGGGCTGGGCTTCGACCACGTCTTCGCGCTCGGGCTCGAGGCGGAGGTCGAGTGGACGCGCATCGGCTGGCCGGCGCGCACCGAGCTGGTGCTCTCGCGGCTCGACGGCGGCGAGGCGGGGCGGCCGTCGCGCGCCTACGCGGAAGCGCTCGCCGCCGCCCCGGGGGCGGGCGAGGAGGAGCACGAGGAGGAGCTCTTCGGCCCCGCCGAGGGCCTCCACGCGACCTACCGCTCGGTCCGCGAGCAGGTGCTCGAGGCGAGCTGGCGGGCGGGGCGCGAGCTGTCGGAGCCGCGCCTCGACACCGCGGTCGACGTCAACCGGGCGATCGCCCGTTACCTGGAGCTGCTGAAGCTGGCGGCGCTCGCCCAGCGGCCCGGCGAGGAGGGGACGGCGGAGGCGATCGAGGCGGTCAACGGCCTCCTGCGCCAGGTCGCCACGCCGGAGCAGCAGGCCGAGCTCGACGCCTCCTCGCTCGACGCCTACCTGCTCGACTCCGAGTCGGAGCGCGGCCGCCGGCTGCAGCTGATCGCCGCCCGCGAGGAGCCCTCGCTGGAGGCCTTCCTGCCGCGCCGCGGCGACGGGCGCCTCAGCCTCTCGGCCTCCGATCTGACGCTCTACCTGACCTGCCCGCTGAAGTACAAGTTCGCCCGCGTCTTCGGCATCCCGCAGGAGCCGACGATCAACCAGCGCTTCGGGATCCTCATGCACAACGTGCTCGAACGGTTCCACAAGGAGCCGCCCGAGCCGGGCGAGGAGATGCGGACGCTCTACCGGCTCTTCGAGGCGGGCTGGCGGCGCGGCGGCTTCGGCGGCTCCGACGACGAGATGCAGTACCGCGACCGCGGCCGCGAGGCGCTGCGCCTCTACTGGGAGCGCGAACGGGTCTCGGAGTCCGAGCCGGTCTGGCTGGAGCGCAAATTCGACTTCAAGGTCG
>DATJUK010000056.1:0-6841 GCA_035502495.1 Solirubrobacterales bacterium | reverse complement strand
CTGTCGGCCCGTCGACGTCAGCCTGCCACCCAGGTGCGGGCCTCGGGCTCGTCTTGGGGCTCGAAGAGCTTCAGCTCGACGGGGATCACCTTCGCCAGGCCCGGGAACAGCCGGCGGACGAGGAAGTTGGCCTCGGCGACGACGGCGACGCGGCGCCAGTCCTTGCTGTGGCCAAGATCCAGTTCGGGATCCTTGCGGGCGGCTTCGAAGCGCGCTTTCAGCGAGCCGAGGTCGAAGCCCTCCGCCCCGACCAGCAGCAGCCGCACCTCGCCCGCGGCGGCGGCCGCCCGCAGCGCCGGCGCCAGCACCGCGTGGTAGTCGGCATCGGTCAGCGCGCCGGTGACCCGGAAGCCGATCGTCCCGGCCGGCGCGTCCTCGATCGGCGCGATCACGCGGACTGCCGACCAGGCGCGCCTCGCGGCCGCCGATCTACCAGGGTTGTGCCCACGGCCTCAGAAGCCGAGCGCGAACTTGGCGTCCTCGGACATCATTTCCGGAGACCAGGCGGGATCGAAGACCATCTTCGGGTGGACCGCGGTGACGCCGGGGAGGTCGCCGACGAACTCCTTCATCTGCTCGGAGACCTGGGGGCCGATCGGGCAGGCGGGCGTGGTCAGGGTGAAGGTGACGTAGACGTCCTCCTGCTCGATCGCGACGTCGTAGACGAGGCCGAGCGAGACGAAGTCGAGGCCGAGCTCGGGGTCGATGACCTCCTCGAGCGCCTCGTAGACGTCTTCTTCGGTGACCGTTTCGGGATGGGCGACCGGGGCGTCCCGCCGCGGCGCGTCGGTAGCGGCCTGATCCTGGCCGGGCTGCTGCTCGTTATCTGCCATATCCAGATGGTATCCGGCTCAGCCGGCGGGCCCGGGCGCCGGCGGCGGCGCCGGGGGACCGTCGCCCGGCGGCGCGAGGGAGCGCTGCCAGTAGCCGACGTCGCGCCAGGCCCCTTCCTTCCAGCCGATGTCGCGCAGGGAGCCGACCGGCTCGAACCCCATGCTCTCGTGGAGGCCGATCGAGGCCGGGTTCGGCAAGGTGATCCCGGCGACGGCGACGCGGAAGCCCTGGGCGGCAAGCCGCTCGAAGAGCTCCGCGTAGAGGGCGCGGCCGACCCCCTTGCCCTGGTGGGCGGCATCGACGTAGACGGAGGTCTCGACCGACCAGTCGTAGGCCGCCCGCTCCGACCAACGACAGGCGTAGGCGTAGCCGACCACCTCTCCCCCCTCCTCGGCGACGAGGAACTGATGCGTGGCCGCGTACGTGGCGATCCGGCGGGCGAACTCGGCCGCGTCGGGGGGCACGAGCTCGAAGGAGATCGGCGTCGCCGCGACGCTGGGCGCGTAGATCGCCGCGCAGGCGGCGGCGTCGCGGTCGGGATCGGCGGGGCGGATCGTCATCGACAGGTCGCTCACAATAGGCTGCCGCCGATGAGCAGGGATCCGGGCAAGGTGCTGCGCCGCTCGATCGGGATCGTCTTCGCCGACGGAGGCCTCCTGACGCTGAGCGGCTCCTCCCCCGCCGACGGCGGCGGCCACGGCGACGAGCCGCTGCTCGCCGTCCTGTGCGATCCCGACGCCGCCCCGCTGGTCTTCGAGGAGGCGCTGCTCTCGACCGAATACGGCGAGGACGGGGTGCAGCGGCGAGCGACCCTGGAGCTGTGGCTGGACACCGAGGACGGCCGGCCGCTGCGCGGTGCCGGGACGCTGATCAGCGCCGTCGCCGCCACCGCCGACGGCCTGGAGACGCGGATCGCCTTCTTCCGCTGGTCGGTCGAGGGGCGCGAGGGCCTCGGCCACTACGAGATCGCCCGGGCCCGTGGCTGAGGCGGGGGCGGGCGGCCCGAGCCCCGGGACGAGGATCGAGGCGGTCGTCTCCGACTTCGGCGGCGTGCTGACGACGCCGCTGATGGGTTCCTTCCTCGCCCTCCAGGACGCGCACGGGGTCAGCGTCGAGGACTTCGGCGCGGCGATGCGGACGGCGGCCGAGCGGGAAGGCGGCGAGATCCCCCTCTACAAGCTCGAGCGGGGGGAGATCACCGAACCGGAATTCCTCGAGGTCCTTCGCGACGGGCTCGAGCCGCGCCTCGGCCACCGGCCCGAGCTGCACCGCTTCCGCGAGCTCTTCTTCGAGGCGCTCGAGCCGAACGAGCCGATGATCGAGCTGATGCGAGAGTGCAAGCGCACCGGCCATCGGATGGCGATGCTGACCAACAACGTGCAGGAGTGGGAGCCGCTCTGGCGCACGATGCTGCCGGTCGACGAGATCTTCGAGCTGGTCATCGACTCCGGCTGGGTCGGCTACCGCAAGCCGGAACCGCAGGTCTACGAGATCACCGTCGAGCGCCTCGGCCTGCCCGCCTCGGCCTGCCTCTTCGTCGACGACCTGGAGGTCAACTGCGAGGCGGCGCGGGAGCTCGGGTTCACCGCCGTGCACTACCGCGAGCCCGAGCAGGCGATCGCCGAGGTCCGCGCGATCCTCGCCTGACCCCCGTTGACGGGCCGAAAACTCAACCATGGGTCGAGTTTTCGGCCCGTCAACATCAGGTCTGCTCGGCGGGGGCGGGGACCGGGGCCTTGGGGTGCTCGCGCCAGCGGCGGGCGAAGGGGAGGCGCCAGCTGTGCGGGGCGATCAGGCCGCCGATCTCGGTCGGGCCCCAGGAGCCGGGCGGGTACGGTTTCACCGCCGGCGGGTCCTCCAACAGCGGCGCCGAGACTTCCCACAGGCGCTCCATGTCGCGGGCGCTGGTGAAGAGCGTGTGGTCGCCCGCCATCGCGTCGCGGATCAGCCGCTCGTAGGCCTCCAGCGTGTCGTCGCGGTAGTCGGTTTCCTCCAGCGAGAACTGCATGCTCGCCTTGTCGAGCACCATCCCCATCCCCGGCCGCTTGCCGTAGAAGGAGAGCGAGACACGGGAGGACTCGTCGAGGTCGAAGGTGAGGTGGTCGGGGCCGTAGCGGCCGACCCGCGAGTGGGCCGGGAACATCGACTGCGGCGGCTCGCGGAAGGCGATCGAGATGATCCGCGCCCCTTCGCCCATCCGCTTGCCGGTGCGCAGGTAGAAGGGCACCCCGTTCCAGCGCCAGTTGTCGAGTTCGCACTTGAGCGCGACGAAGGTCTCGGTGCTGGAGTTGGGGGCCACCCCGGGTTCGTCGGTATAGCCTTCGTACTGCCCGCGCACCACCTCGTCGGGGTTCAGCGGCAGGAGGCTGCGGAAGACCTTGTTCTTCTCCTCGGTGATCGGCAGCGAGGCCAGCGCGGTCGGCGGCTCCATCGCGACGAACGCGAGGATCTGCATCAAGTGCGTGACAACCATGTCGCGGAAGGCGCCCGTTTTCTCGTAGAACTTCGCCCGCGAACCGACCCCGAGCGTCTCCGGCACGTCGATCTGGATGTGATCGATGTGATCGCGGTTCCAGATCGGCTCGAAGAGCCCGTTGGCGAACCGCAGGGCGAGGATGTTCTGCGCCGCCTCCTTGCCGAGGAAGTGGTCGATGCGGAAGATCTGCTCCTCGTGCAGCACCGCGTGGAGGGTGTCGTTCAGTTCCTGGGCGGACCTCAGGTCGGTTCCGAACGGCTTCTCCATGATCACCCGCGCGTTCTTCGTCAACTCGGCGGCGGAGAGCATGTGGACGACTTCGGTGGCGGCGGCGGGCGGCACGCTCAGGTAGTGGAGGAGGTGCGTCTCGGGGCCGAGCAGCTCCACCTCGTGGTCGACCGCGGCCTTCAGCGCCTCGGGGCCGGCCGAGACCGGGATGTAGACGATCCGGCGGGAGAATTCCGCCCACTCCTCCTCGGAGAAGCTGAAGCGGGAGAACTCGTCGCAGGCGGCGCGGACGATCGCCCGGAACTCCTCGTTGCCGATCTCCTCGATCGAGGTGCCGAGGACGCGGAATTCCGGCATCAGCTCCGACTGGAAGAGGCGCAGCATCCCCGGCAGCAGCTTCCGCTTGGCGAGGTCCCCCGTGGCGCCGAAGATGACGATCAGGTGCGGTGGCAGCGGCTGCACGACGCGGGCGTCCATTTCTTCGGTCTGGTGCTGCTGTTTCTCGCGGTGGTCGACCGGAACGCCGTTGTGATTTCCGTCGGTCATAGCCCCAGGGTAGCCATCGCCTCCCCCGAGTCGTGATCGTCTTGTCGACGGACCGACTAGTTGTCGGAGCCGGCGCGATCCCAGATGTACAGCTCGACCGCCTCCACGGCGAGCGTCATCAGGCGCGGCGGGGAGAGCAGGCCGAGGACCAGCTCCAGCGCGTCGTCCTCGGTGACGCCGGCGTCGACCGCCTCCTCGCCGCGGAAGCCGGCGGCGAGCTTCAGGGCCTCGCGACGGTTCTCGCCGAGCGAGCCGAAGGCGCCCATCAGGAAGTCGCGGTTGGGGACCGGCTGGCCAACCTCGAGCGAGCCGTGCCAGGCGGCGAGCATCGAGAGGTCGTGCTCGTCGAGCTCCGAGATCGCCTTCGCGTAGTGGATCTCGAGCTCCGAGTCGGGAATCTCGTCGACCCAGGCGCGGACCGCCTCGCCGAGGAGCTGGCGACGGGCCTCGCGGCCGATCGAGTCGGCAATCGCGCGGATCGCGTCGGCGGGATCGACAAAGCAGAGGGACATGGGCTGATGCGAATTTAGAGGGGTCGGAAGACGGTAAAACGGCGGCGGGAATGCCCAGTTTCCGATGTCGGGGAGGCGGCGGGGGCGAAGTGGCCGGCCGGGACGTCCCGAGGGAGTGCGCCGCCGCCCTACATAGTCTGGGTCGGTGCCGCTGAAACTGATCCTCGGGCCGCCCAATTCCGGCCGCGCCGGAGTCGTCCGCCGTCGCTACCTGGAAGCGCTGGAGCGCGACCCGGTGCTGGTGGTGCCGACCGTCGACGACGTCTTCGCCTTCGAGCGCGAGCTCTGCGGCGCGGGCGCCGCGCTGGGCGGCACGGTGCTCACCTTCGGCGCCCTCTTCGGCCAGATCGCCACCGCCGCCGGCAGCCCGCCCGGCGCCGTCCTCTCCCCCGTCCAGCGCCGCCGCTGCGTCGAGGTGGCGGTCGAGGAGCTGAGCGGGCGGCTCGGGCCGCTGCGGCGCTCGGCCGGGCGCCCCGGCTTCGCCGCCGCCTTCGCGCGGCTGCTCGACGAGCTGCAGGCGGCCGGGGTCGGCCCGCGCGAGGTCGAGGCGAGCGCCGGGACCCTGGAGGGCTCGGCCTACCTCGCCGACGTCGCCACCCTCTTCGCCGGCTACGAGGCGGCGCGCGAGCGCAGCCGCCGGCTCGACGCCGCCGGGATCGCCCGCGAGGCGATCGACCTGCTGCGCGCCGACCCGGGCCCGTGGGCGGGGCGGCCGGTCTACCTATATGGACTCGACGACCTCACCCCGGCGCAGTTCGACCTGGTCGAGGCGCTCGCCGCCCACGGCGAGGTCACCGTCGCCGTCCCCTTCGAGCCGGACGACGAGGCCCTGGTGGCGCGCGAGCAGCTGCTGGGACAGCTGCGCGAGCGGCTCGGCCCGGTCGCCGAGGAGACGATCCTCCCCGCCGACCCCGGCAACACCGAGAGCGCCCAGCTCTACGCCCTCGCCCGCGGCTTCGGCTTCCCCGAGCTACCGCCGGAGCCGCTGCCGGAGCGCTCCGACCTCACCTTCCTGCGCTCGGCCGGGACGCGGGCCGAGGCCGAGGCGATCGCCGCCGAGGTCTCCCGCCTGGTCCACGAGGGCGTGGCGCCGGACGAGATCGCGGTAGCCCTGCGCGATCCGAGCCGGCGCGGGCCCGAGGTCGAAGCCGCCCTGGAGGCGAGCGGGATCGCGGCGGCGCTGGAGGCCGAGGTGCCGGTCGCGACGACCTCGGTCGGCGGCGGAATCATCGCCCTGCTCGAGACCGCCTTCGGCGGCGGCCGGGCGGCCGACCTGCTCCGCTACCTGCGCGGCCCCTCGGGCTTCTCCCCCGGCCGGGTCGACTGGCTGGAGCGGGCGATCCGCCGGGAACGGATCGACGACGCCGAGGCCGCGCTGGCGCGCTGGCGGGGCGAGGGCAGGGAAGGCGACGGGCGCGGGGCGGACGGCGAGCGCGAGGACCCGCGCGACCTCCGGCGCCTGCGCGAGGCCGCCGCCGAATCGCCGGCCGCGCTCTGCGCCGCCGTCGCCGGCCTCGCGGGCACGATGGCCTCGCGCCCCTTCCGCAGCGGCGCGGACGGGCCGCGGCTCGGCCCCGGCGACGGGCTCGAGCTGCGCGCCGCCGGTCAGGTCGCCGCGGCGCTCTCCGACCTCGCCGCGCTCGGCCCGCTCGCCCCCGCCCCGCAGCGCCTCGCCGAGACCGTCCGTGCGCTCGACTTCCGCGTCTGGAGCGGCCCGGTCGAGGGACGGGTGCGGATCGCCAGCCCTTATCGCCTGCGCGCCGCCCGCTTCGACCACGTGCTCGTCGGCTCGCTCCAGGACGGCGAGTTCCCGCGCCGCGACCGCGGCGGCGACCCGTTCCTCTCCGAAGCCCAGCGCGAACGGCTCGGACTCGACCCGCGCCGCGACACCGAAGCCGAGGAGCGCTACCTCTTCGCCGTCTGCCTGGCGCTGCCGCGCCGACGCCTGCTTCTCTCCTACCGCGACAGCGACGAGAACGGGGCGGCCGAATCGCGCTCGCCGCTGGTCGAGGAGGTGCGGGCGAGGATCGCCCCGCCGCCGCCCGCCGACGGGGCCACCGACCCGGTCGAGGCGTCGATCACCCGCGAGCGCGGCCTCGCCGACGTCGTCGCCCCGCTCGCCGAGGCGCCCTCCGCCGACGAGCTCGCCCGCGCCCTCGCCACCCACGGCCCGGGCGCCGACCCACGCGCCCTCCTCGCCGCCGTGGGCATCGACGCCAACCCCGTGCGTTCGCACTTGTCAAGA
>DATJUK010000055.1:0-4228 GCA_035502495.1 Solirubrobacterales bacterium | reverse complement strand
CGGCCCGGGCAGGCTGTGGCCGCCACGAGACGCCCGGGACGTGAGGTTTCGTGGGGATGCGCGCAGGGGATGTGGCCGTCCCGTGGGGAACGTCACGGAGGCGTTGCGAGTTTTCGCCACCGAGAAGGTGCGGTGGAGTCTTGCTCGGGCTTAGACCGCGCTTCTTCCCACAGCAAGGCGCCGACTGAAGCGGAAGCAGTGTCAGATGCCACATCGCGGGACCGTTCCGCGCGTCTACGCGGAGACCGCCACATTTCCCGCAACGTCTCCCACGAACCGCACCCACGAGCCGCCCCACGAGCCGATAACCGCCTCACGAGCCGATCAAGGATCTCCGTGTAACGTTTTGGGTTCCAGGGACCCGAAACGTTACGCACATGTTCCTGAGCGGTCATCGGGGGCCCTTGTCATCGGTCCCGGGGTCCTTTCGCGGTCTCTTCGCATGCCTGGCCGTCTCGGCCATGGCCACGGACTGCCAGGGCCGTGGGCGAGACGCCGCATGCCGCACCTCGGGCGTCAGCTTCGCCGGCCCGGGGCCGCGCCCGGGCGCCGGTCCCTCAGGACCCCGGCAGCCAGGGCTCCGACCAGTGGGTCACGCCCTTGACCAGCTCGTCGGCCGCCTCGGGGCCCCAGGTGCCCGGCTCGTACGGGTGCACCTTGCCGGGGTGGTCGAGCAGGGGCTGCACGACGCGCCAGGTCTCTTCGATCGCGTCCTGGCGGGTGAAGAGGGTGTGGATGCCGTTCAGGGCGTCGCCGAGGAGGCGCTCGTAGGGCTCCGGATCGGCGCCCGGCTCGCGTTCGAAGAGCACCTCGAGGTCGGCGGGATCGAAGGCTTCGGTGCCCGCCGCTTTCGCGTACATGCGCATCCGCGAGCCCGGTTCGGGCTCGATCCGGAAGGTCAGCTTGTTCGGTTCCGGCGTCTTGCCGTGGCCGATCCCGAGCAGCGGCGGCCGGCGGAACACCGCGGTCACCTCGCTCGACTTCGCCGGCAGGCACTTGCCCGCGCGGATGAAGAAGGGGACGCCGCTCCAGCGCCAGTTGTCGACCGAGAGTTCGAGCGCCGCGAAGGTCTCCGTCGTCGACTTCGGGTCGACGTCCTTGACCGCGCGGAAGCCGTCGTACTGACCGCGCACGTAGCGCTTCGGGTCGGCCGCCCGCATCGCCTTGAAGAAGTCGAGCTTCTGGTCGCGGATCGAGTCGGGATCGTTGCCGCTCGGCGGCTCCATGCCGATCAGCGCCAGCACCTGCAGGGCGTGGTTCTGGATCACGTCGCGCATCGCCCCCACCGCGTCGTAGAAGCGGCCGCGGTCGTCGACGCCGAAATCCTCGGCGATCGTCATCTGCACGTGGGAGACGAAGCCGCGGTTCCAGACCGGCTCGAGCAGCGAGTTGGCGAAGCGCAGGTAGGTGATGTCCATCACCGGCTCCTTGCCGAGGTAATGGTCGATCCGCAGGATCTGGCCCTCTTCCAGCACCTCGCAAAGTTCGTCGTTCAGCGCGCGCGCCGATTCGAGGTCGTGGCCGAAGGGCTTCTCGATCACCACGTGGGCGTGGTCGACCAGCCCCGCCTTGCCGAGCCCCTTGACCACGGTGGCGAAGAGCGCGGGCGGGATCTCGAGGTAGAAGACCGGCTGCTTGGCGTCGCCGAGCGCCTTCTTGACGCGCTCGTAGGTGTCCGCGTCGCCGTAGTCGCCCTGCACGTAGGTGAGCCGCGCGAGCATCGCCTCGAGGGCGTCCTCGTCGGGGTCCTTGACGGTCGCCTCGACCGCCTCGCGGGCGTGCTTGCGCAGCGCCTCCTCGTCCCAGTCGTCGAGGGCGACGCCGACCACCGGCACCTGCAGCATCCCCGACCTCTCCATCCGGTAGAGCGCCCGGAAGGTCATTTTCCTCGCCAGGTCGCCGCTGATCCCGAAGATCGCCAGGACGTCGGCGGTGCGGTCCCGATGTCGGTTCGTCCGCTTCGGCATCTCGCGGCGGAGGCTACCGCCTAAGATCGACCCGTTCCCCGCAAGCAGCGCCGACCAGGAGGATGAGAATGGAGCTCGGAATCGTCGGCCTCGGCCGCATGGGCGCCAACATGGCCCGCCGGCTGATGAAAGACGGCCACACGATCGTCGCCTACGACGTGAGCGCCGACGCCGTCAAGGGGCTCGAAGGGGAGGGCGCGACCGGCGCCTCCTCGCTGGAGGATCTGGCGGCGAAGCTGACCGCGCCGCGCTCGGTCTGGATGATGGTCCCGGCGGGAGGGATCACCGAAGAGACCGCCGAAGGGCTGGAAGCGGTGCTGGAGGCCGGCGACGCGATCGTCGACGGCGGCAACTCCTATTACCGCGACGACATGCGGCGTGCCAAGCGGGCCGCCGAGAAGGGGATCGACTACGTCGACTGCGGCACCAGCGGCGGTGTCTTCGGGCTGGAGCGCGGCTACTGCCTGATGATCGGCGGGCCCGACGGGGCGGTCGAGCGGCTCGACCCGATCTTCGCCTCGCTCGCCCCCGGCGTCGACGCGGCGCCGCGCACGCCCGGCCGGAGCGGCGCGCCGAGCTCGGCCGAGAACGGCTACCTGCACTGCGGCCCGAACGGCGCCGGCCACTTCGTGAAGATGGTCCACAACGGGATCGAGTACGGGATCATGGCCGCCTACGCGGAGGGGCTGAACGTGCTCGAGAACGCCGACGCGGGGAAGACGAAACGGCTGAACGACGCCGAGACGGCGCCGCTCGACCAGCCCGAGTTCTACGAATTCGACCTCGACATCCCGGCGATCTCGGAGCTCTGGCGGCGCGGCTCGGTGGTCGGTTCCTGGCTGCTCGACCTGACCGCGGCCGCCTTCGTCGAAAGCCCCGAGCTCTCCGACTTCAGCGGCCGCGTCTCCGACTCCGGCGAGGGGCGCTGGACCTCGATCGCGGCGATCGAGGAGGGGGTGCCGACCCCGGTCCTGACCACCGCCCTGCACGAGCGCTTCTACTCGCGTGACCTCGGCGACTTCGGCGACAAAGTGCTGTCGGCGATGCGGATGCAGTTCGGCGGCCACAAAGAGCGGGACAACTGAGGGCGCGCGCGATGCCGATCGACCTCGAGGTAGTCGCCGACGAAAAGGCCGCCGCGCGGCGGGCGGCGGAGCTGATCGCCGCCGCCGGGACCAAGGCGGTGGCCGACCACGGATCCTTCTCCTTCGCGATGAGCGGCGGGCGCTCGCCCTGGTCGATGCTGGCGATCCTCGGCGACTCCGAGGAGATGCCGTGGCGGGAGACGGAGCTCTTCCAGGTCGACGAGCGGGTCGCCTCGCCCGGCTCCGAGGACCGCAATCTCACCCACATGGTGCTCGGCCTCTCGATGGACCACCAGTCGGCGCTGCGGCCGATGCCGGTCACCCACCGGGACCTCGACCACGCCGCCCACGAATACGAAACCTCGCTGCCCGACCGGCTCGACCTGGTCCACCTCGGGCTCGGCCCGGACGGCCACACCGCCTCGCTCGTCCCCGGCGACCCGGTGCTCGAGGTGACCGACCGCCGCGTCGCGATCACCGGCACCGAATACCAGGGCCACCGCCGCATGACCCTCACCTACCGCGCCCTCGCCGAAGCCCGCCAGATCGTCTGGCTGGTCACCGGCGAGGAGAAGCGCGAGCCCCTCCGACAGCTCCTCGCCGCCGATCCCGCGATCCCCGCCGGCCGCGTCCGTAACGAATCGATGTCGATCGTCGCCGACCGGGCCGCCGACCCGGGGTAGGTTCGGGATCAGCTTCGCGGTTGCCGGTTGGAGGTTCCGGCCGCAGTGGGTTGGGGCCTCGGCGTGATGGCGCGGCGGCTCGGGTGGCGGACGGGTGCGGGTGGCGCAGGCCCCGGCGGCGGACGAGGCGAGGGACCGGGGCCCGCAGCGGCGTGGCCGCAGGGCCGGGTCGCGGACGGGCGAGGGTGCGGTGGCCCGGTGGATGCGGATGCGGGCCGGGTGACGGACGGGGCGAGGGACGCGGGGGCAGGTGACGGACGGGGCCGAGGGACGCGGCGGGCCTGTGGCCGACGGGGACCGGGCACGGGCCGCCGAGGGACCCGCCCCCCCGGCGGCGGCCCGGGCGGGCTGCGGCCGCCGCCGGGAGGGCGGGTCCACGGGGAGGGTGCGAGGGACGCGGGGAGCGGGCGTCGGACGCGGGGAGCCCGTGGAGGGACGCGGGAGCGCGCGTGGGATCCCCGGATCCCGTCCCCGGGCCCCGTCCCCCACGTCC
>DATJUK010000054.1:0-10510 GCA_035502495.1 Solirubrobacterales bacterium | reverse complement strand
GAACGCACGGGGGGGGCTGAGAGTCACCCCGACGCCGCCCGTCTCCCGTCCCTCCCCATCCCGAAGGGCCCCTCCGACCCAACCGCCACACGGAGCCCCCCCCGAGCGCCCGCGCGACCGGGATCGGGGGACCCCCGAACGAACCTCCCGGCTGTTGTGAGTGAGGGGGTCCCCCGATCCCGGTCCCCGCCCGGCCCGCCCCGGCCCCGCCCCGCCTACCCGTCGATCGGCCGGTACCCCGAGCAAAGAGTTCGCATCCACCCGATCCGGCCGTCCCGCTCGGAGAAGTAAGCCTGCTGCTCGACCCGGAAGAGCCCTTCCGGGTTGCGCACGCGGAAGCGGTAGGCGACCCGCTCACGGTCGGCGAAGGAGTCGGTCTCCACCCGCTCCAGCTCCTCGATCTCGTCGGAGTCCTCGAACCAGGTGGTCAGCACGGAGCCGATCACCGCATCGGGGTCCGACGCCTCCCAGCTCTTCCGCGGGGTGAGGCCGCGGAAGTCGACCTCCGGATGGAGCAGCTCGCGGATGGCGTCGAAGTCCTTGGCCGCCAGGGCCGCCGCGAAGGAAGCGCCCAGCGAGGCCGACGGATCGACTTTGACAGTCTCGGACATGCACCGATCCTGGCGGCCTCGTCCCCGCCTGTCAACGAGAGGAGACCCATGTGCTTCGAGTTCGACGCCCGGCCGCCTGAGCTGCCGGATGGACGCGCGGTGATCGCCGGTGGCGCCGCCGCCGAGTCGCTGATCCTGACCGCCGGGGACGGCAACCGGTTCGCCGCCGCGCTGGCCGAGTCGCCCGCGCCGTCCGGCCCGGCGGTGGTGATCCTCCCCGACGTGCGCGGCCTCTACCGCTTCTACGTCGAGCTGGCCGAGCGCTTCGCGGCGGCCGGGCACCACGCGGTGGCGTTCGACTACTTCGGCCGGACCGCGGGGGCGGAGGAGCGCGACGAGGGGTTCGACTGGAAACCGCACGTCGCGGCGACGAGCATCGAGGGCGTGCAGACGGACCTCGCGGCGGCCCGGGCGGCGCTGGCCGAGCGCACCGGCGCGGGCCGGTTCGCCTCGGTCGGCTTCTGCTTCGGCGGTGGGCACTCGTTCTGGGCCGGGGCGAACGAGGGCCTCGGGCTCGACGCGGTCGTCGGCTTCTACGGAGGGCTGAGCGCGAAGGACCGTCCCAACCGGCCGAACCTGGTCGAGAACTCGGACCAGATCAGGCTGCCGGTGCTGGGCCTCTTCGGCGGCGAGGACCCGAACATCCCGCCGAGCGACATCGCCGCCTTCGACGCGGGGCTCGAGCGGGCGGGCGTCGACCACGAGATCGTCACCTATCCGGGCGCCCCCCACTCCTTCTTCGACCGCAAGCAGGCGGAGTTCGCGGAGGCCTCGACCGATGCCTGGACGCGGGTGCTCGACTTCCTCGCCGCCGAACCGGTGGAGGTTTGAGCGGGCGCGCCTTGGGCGGGGTCAGCTGAGCAGGTCGCGGCGGAGGAAGAGCACGGCGGTCGCGGCGGCGGGCAGGAGCGCGGCGCAGATCGCCCCGGCGCGCCAGCCCTGCGCCTCGACCAACGGTCCGACCGCGGCGGCGCCGGCGCTCGCGCCGACCGTCGAGGCCAGCGAAAGCCAGGTGAAGGCCTCGGCGGCGGTGCCGGCGGCGAGGGTCGTCGTCGCCAGGTTGTTGCGCACGTTGATCTGCGGCGCGACGCAGAGCCCGGCCAGCGCGGCGAAGAGGAACATCTCCGGCACCGCGGTGGCGAAGGCCAGCGGCAGGCAGGAGAGGACCATCAGCGCGCCGAGCTTCACCACCGCCCGCCCGGGCGGGCCGAAGATCGCCGGGCGGGCGCCGTAGGCGATCCCGCCGAGCATCGAGCCGAAGGCGAGCGCGGCGGTCAGCGGCCCGCCCAGCGCCGAGGTGCTGTAGTGGGCGCCGAAGGCGGGCAGGGTGACGTCGAGCGCGCCGAAGCAGGCGCCCAGCGGCAGCCCGGCGAAGACGAGGACGGCGAGCGTCGGCGAGCGCATCGCCCCGAGCCAGTGCCGCTCGGCGTCGGGATCGCTGCCCGGCGGCACCGCGAGCAGGCGGTCGAAGGCGATCGTGCCCGCCGCGCCGAGTCCGGCGGCGACGAGCAGGCCGACCGCGGGCGCCGCCGTCGCCGCCAGGAGGCCGGCCAGGAGCGGCCCGCTGACGAAGATCACCTCGATGCTGACGGCATCGAGCGCGTAGGCGGCTTCGAGGTCCCGGGGCGGGACCAGCTGCGGCCATTGCTGGCGCAGCACGCCGCCGACCGGCGGCGTGCCGGCGCCCGCGATCGCCGCCGCCACGACGAGCGGCACGGTCCCCGCGCCCGCCTCGCCGAGCAGCACGACGGCGACCAGGCCGGCGGCGGTGACCAGCGCCGCGGGGACGATCACCGGACGGGTGCCGCGGCGGTCGATCAGCCGCGCCAGGATCGGGCCGGTGATCCCGATCCCGATCGTGAAGGCGCCGGTGACGATCCCGGCGCTGCCGAACGAGCCGGTTTCGCCGTGGACGAAGAGGATCAGGCCCACCGCGCCCATCCCGATCGGCATCCGCGCCAGCACCCCGGCGAGGATCAGCGGCCGCACCAGCGGCGCGACGAAGACGTTCCGGTAGGCGGCCATCCGCCCAGCGTCGCACGCCCCGCCCCCTCGATGCGTTCGCAGAAATGACCGGATAGCGGGGAGAACTGCGAACGCACCTGGGGGGCGCTTTGGTGAGTTCGCAGAAATGACCGGATAGCGGCCAGAAGTGCGAACTCGAGGGGTGGGCGCTTGGCGCGGGGCTCAGGGGGCGCGGGGCGGTTGCAGCTTCTCGATCAGGGCGCCGAGGGTCTCGGCGGCGTGCACCAGCTCTGTCAGCTCGGTGTCGGGAAGATCGGCGAGCGCTTCGCGCATATTCGCGCGGATCTCGGCGCGGAGCTCCTCCAGCTGCTCTTGGCCCAGCGGGGTGATCTCGACCAGGACCACCCGACCGTCCTCGCCTGAGCGGCCGCGGCTCACGAGGCCGCGGCCTTCGAGTTTGTCGACCAGCTGGGTGACGGTCGGCTGGGCGAGCGCCTCGCCGGCGGCCAGCTCGGTGATCCGCCGGGGACCCTCGGTGAGGGTGGAGAGGACGCCGGCCTCGGTACGCGAGAGCTCGTGCCGGCCGCTCCGCATCAGCAGGCGGGTGAGGCGGTTGGCGCGGCCGAGCAGGGTGGTCGCGACCAGGGCGATCGCCTCGCCGCGCGGCGACGAGGCGGGGCTCTCGGGCTCCCGCGAGGGCGAGGTCATATAGGCAAGCTATGCAATTCAGGCGGGCTCGGGAGCCCCGCCGTCCTCGCCGCCGGCCCGCGCGGCCCGCGCCTCGCGGCCCGCCCGCCGGCGTTCCCAGGCCGACCAGCCGACCATCACCACCCCCGCGTAGACCCAGCCGGCGAGCACGTCGAAGAAGTAGTGCTCCCCGGTCGCCATCAGGGTCAGGCCCATCGCCGCCGGGTAGAGCAGCAGCAGCGGGCGGGCCCGGCGCCACGGCACCCGGTCCCACAGGGTCAGCGCGACCAGCATCGTGAAGGCGGAGTGCAGCGAGGGCACCGCGGCGACCAGGTTGACCGAGGCCTGACCTTCGGAGAAGAGGATCGAGGTGCCGACGCCGATGATCTTCCACCCTTCCGAGGTGGTCCTGGTGACGTCGTGGAGCAGGCCTTCGTTGGCGGCCAGCCAGGGCGGCGCCGCGGGGAAGAGGATGTAGGTGACTACCCCCGCGATCGCCAGCGTGACGAGGCGCTTGATGAAGCGCAGGTAGGCGGGGCGGTCGCGCGCCCAGAGCCAGCCGGCGAGGGCGAACGGGGTGATGAAGTAGCTCGTGTAGACGAGCGTGAAGAAGACGTTCCAGCCGCTCAGCATGTGCGGGTCGTAGAGATGGTGCTGCAGCCATTCGGTCGGCGTCTGGCCGAAGAAGACCGCTTTGTCGAAGTCGATCATCGGGTGGAAGTGGACCCCGATGCCGAGTTTGTCGGCGGCCCCGCGGGTGAGGTCGTAGGCGCCGAGGACGACCAGCATCGGCAGCCAGTCGACGACCAGCCGCAGCATCTCCCGCGGGTGGCGGCCGAGGCAGGCGCACGCGAGCGCCCCGCACACCCAGGCGACCACCAGCTCCCGCTGGACCGGGATCCCGTAGTTGTAGCTCCAGACGACGAAGCCGACGAAGTAGAGCGCGAGCGCGGCGCGGCGCACCGCCGGCCAGTGGCCGAAGTTGAGTACGGGCTCCGCTTCGGAGCCCGCCCGGGCAAGGTCGGCGGAACTCACGCGGACAAATCTAATGTCGCGGCGCGGTGGAGTCCCCGTCGCCCAGATCGTCGGCTCCACGGTGGGACCCCCCGTCGCGTTCGCAGAAATCACCGCTATGCGGTGTTTTCTGCGAACGCACTTGGCTGGGCGGCGGTGGCGATCCGAGGGAGGGGCGGGAGACGTCCGTGGGTTCACTCGGCGAGGGGGCGCGTTCGGTGCGCGGTGCGCGGGCGTCGAGCCGGGGGGAGCGGCTATTCGGCCGCCGGCGCCTGCCGTCCCAGCTTCGCCCCCAACTTCACCGCTTTGACCGCGCTCGTCGCCCCCGCCTGCAGGGTGAAGCCGAGCAGGAAGATCAGCAGTCCGGGGAAGCGCAGGAACGGCGAGCCGAGCATCAGCAGGCCGATCCGGCCGAGCAGGTAGGCGGGCGTCGAGACCACGGCGCCGAGGGCGCTGCCGACGATGCTCGCCGAGAGCCGGTCGCGCCGCGAGCCTCCCTGCCGCACCCCGATCAGCCGCGCCGGGACCGCCACGTAGGCGACCATCATCACCCCGATCACGACGCTCAGGCAGAGCGAGAACCAGGGCGGCTGGGCGCGCGTGACGACGGTGGCGGTCAGCCCCAGGGCGAGGCCGACGATGCCGCCGCTGGCCGCGATCGGCCGCAGGTGGCGCCCCGCTTCGGCGATCGCCGGGCGCACCGCCGGCTGCCCCGCCTGGCTGATCGCGAAGCCGAACACGGCGTTGAGGAAGAAGCAGCCGATCGTGATCAGGACGATCACGGCGATCAGCGGGATCACGATCGGCCCGCTGATCGCGTGCCAGGTGCGGTCGTGGAGGACGTGCCCGCGCAGGTCGTACATCGCCGCCCAGATCCACATCGCGGGCGGGATCTGGATCACGGTGAGGCGCCAGTTGGAGAGCAGGATCCGGACCCCGCCGAGCAGCAGCGCGACGCCGCCGACGAGCAGCGCCAGCGGGGCCAGCAGCCGGTGCCGGCGACTGAGGTCTTCGACCGCGCGGCGGATCTCGGCCTCGTCGCCGTCGCGCACGCCGTAGGCGACGTCGCGGAGCCGCTCCGCCCAGTCCCGGCCGTCCACCTCAGTCTTCGACCGCGGGGCGGTGGTGGCGACGACGGGTGCGACCGACGGTGAGGCTGACGCAGAAGACCAGCATCCCGATCACGCCGAGCCAGAAGGCCCACTCCGGCCACTCGTAGCTCTCGTGCAGCTCCCAGGTCTCCTTGACCGCGATCAGCGAGGCGCCGACGGCGACGTAGAGCCAGGCGTTGAGGACGTCCCTGACGGTGAGGAAGGCGAGCAGGTCTTCGTCGGCCATCGCTTCGCCGATCTGGTGGCGGTAGATGCTGTCGCGCCGGCGGCGCAGGAGCCACCAGATCGGCGGCAGCAGCAGCCACCAGTTGGACACCGGCGGCGGCTCCTCGACCCGACCCCTCGCCTCGTCGAGCCGCTCGTGCTCGAAGCCGGTCTCCTCGATCTCGCGCACGGCCTGGTCGAGCGGGCCGGCGACGAGCAGCCAGGCTCCCAGGAATCCGCACCAGGCGATGACGTGAGGCACCGCCGGTTCATATCAGTCCCAGTCGGGCATCATCCCGGCTTTGTAGCGATCGCCGTAGGAGCCCTCGGGGAGGATGTCGTGGATCCGCTTCAGGTCCGCGTCGGTGAGCTCGACCGCGGCGGCGGCGACGTTCTCCTCCAGCCGCTCGATGCGCCGGGTGCCGGGGATCGGGACGACGTAGTCGCGCTGCGCCAGCAGCCAGGCGAGCGCCAGCTGTCCCACCGTGATCTCCTTCTCGGCGGCGAGCTCCTTCAGCTCCTTCACCGCCGCGGCGTTGCGCTCGAAGTCCTCGCCCTGCCAGCGCGGGTCGTAGCTGCGCATGTCGTCGTCGGGGTACTCGGAGCCCGGTTTGACCTCCCCGGTGAGGAAGCCGCGGCCGAGCGGCGAGTAGGCGACGAAGCCGATCTCGAGCTCCTCCAGCACCGGCAGGATCGTCCCCTCGACCTCGCGCTCGAAGACCGAGTACTCGGTCTGCAGCACCGAGACAGGGTAGGTCGCGTGGGCGCGGCGGATCGTCTCCGGGCCCGCCTCGCTGAGGCCGAAGAAGCGCACCTTGCCCTGCTCGATCAGTTCGCCGACCGTCCCGGCGACCTCCTCGATCGGCACGTCGGGATCGACCCGGTGCTGGTAGAGCACGTCGATGAAGTCGGTATCGAGGTAGCGGAGGCTGTTCTCGGCGACCTCGCGGATGTGGTCAGGGCGGCTGTCGCGGCCGCGTTTGGACGGGTCGGTCATGTCGAAGCCGAACTTCGTCGCCAGCACGACGTCGTCACGGAAGCTGCGCACCGCCTCGCCGACCAGCTTCTCGTTCGCGCCGCTGCCGAGCCCATAGAGCTCGGCGGTGTCGAACATCGTCACCCCCAGCTCGTGGGCCTTGCGCAGCGTCGCGACGTGGCTCGCCTCGTCGCCGCCCTGGCCGTAGGCCATCGTCATCCCCATCGTCCCGAAGCCGATCGCGGCGACCTCGAGTCCCTGCTCACCAAGCTTGCGGTGTTCCATCCGGTTCCTTTCCTTCGCGGTCCTGGGACTCCACTACCCAGACGAAGGCGAAGGAGATCGGGTGGCCGCGGAAGCGCTCCCAGTTTGGCTTCAGCGCCACCCACTCGTCGTCGACCACCCGCTCGCGGAGCTCGGCCGGCCCGAGCCCGGCGGCCCGGCCCGCGGCGACGTGGTGGCTCAGCAGGTGGACGTGGGTCTCGATCGCCACCGACTCGCCGGTCTCGGCGTCGTCGAAGTGGGTCGGCATGCCCGAGGCGATGATGAAGTGCGGGTGGAAGCCGACGAGGACGAAGCGGCCGCCGGGCGCGGCGAGCCGGGCCGCCTCCCTGTAAAGAGGGCCGAGGTCGGCGAGGTGCTCGTCGACCAGGCAGGAGACGACCAGGTCGTAGGCGCCCGGGTCAAGCCCGGTCGCGCCGACCTCCGCCTCGCCCAGCGAGCGGTAGACGCCGCGGGCGCGCGCCGCCTCGAGCATCCCTGGCGAGAGGTCGATCCCGTCGACCTCCCCCACCCCATGCGCCTTCAGCCAGGCCCCGGTGCGCCCGGTCCCGCAGCCGAGGTCGGCGACGGTCCGCGCCGCCTCCCAGTCCACCGCGACCCGATCGAGCAGCGCGATATCCATCGCGTCCTCCACCGTCTCCTCGTAGTTCCGCGCCCAGCGGTCGTACCCCTCGCGCGGCGCGACGGTGCGGTAGCCGCGGCTGTCGAATCGGGAGAACGAGCCCATCGCCGTCACCTTCTCACGCACCCGGGGAGACGGTCGGGAGCCCCGCGCCGCGAGCGGCGGCCGCCTGGCGATGGTCGTGGGTCACGAAGGCATCGATGGGGCGAAGATCGATGGCGGTCATCACGTGGATCGCGTCGAGCGAGCGGAGATGCGGTTCGAAGAGCCGCCCCGCCCGTGACAGGGTGAGTCGCCTGGACGGATGCAGATGGAGCTTTTCGAGGAGGCTGTCCGCCTTGCCCAGGCCCGAGGCGAGGTCGATCCTGTCGCCGGCCGCTTTGTGGCGGATCGCGCGCGGAAGCTCGGTCACCACGAGCTCGCTGCTCACCAACCGCGCCCCGCGGACAAACAGCCGGGTCGCTTCCGACTCCGCCTCCTCGATGACGAGCTTGGTCAGCGCGGAGGAGTCGAGGTAGCAAACGGGCGATAGCCCCGAACTTCTTCGAGCGCGCGCTCGCCCGGGCGCGGATCGTCCGGGTCCCACGGTTCGGGGAACATCTCGTGGAGGAGTTCGAACCAGTGGACGGGCCGGCGCTTGCGCTCGCCGGGGAGCCAGCGTCCGATCACCGTCATCTCCTCCCCGTCGCGGGTGATGACCAGGCGCTTGGTCCGTTTCAGCCGGTAGTAGCGATCGACGTCGGCTTTCAACTCCTCGAAGGTCACCGTCACCGTCTCGATCTCGGTCATCTGGGGCAACGTAGCGCCTCACTTTTCAGGATTGCTCGGTGGTTGCGGGGCGGGTCGATCGTGGTCTCCGGCGAGCTCGGCGGCGGCGCGGAGGTCGGCGAGGACGCGCTCGCGGACCGCGACGACGAGGGCGATCGCGGAGCGGCAGTCGCGGACACCGGCGACGGTGGCCGCCGGGTGGACGCTGCCGACGACCATGTCGAGGAGGACGCAGCCCGGATCCTCGCCGGGGAAGGCATCGGTGGGGAGCTCCCGGAGCAGGCCGGAGATCACGTCCTCCAGGGCCAGCGCCGTGCGCAGGACCTCCTCGACCAGCTCGCCGGTCAGCTCGCGATCGACCGCGCCGCGCCGTACGCCCCGGTCGCGATCGACGTCGGCGCGCCGGGGGAGGGGGATGCCGTCTATCCGGTCGTCGCGATCCATGCCGCCCCAAGCCGCCGACGCCGGCGATCTCTCCCCCCGGAAGGCGCTGCCCCGTCCCCGATCCGCGTGCCGAACCCGCGTAGTGGGTACAAATCGAGGTGATGAGCTACGACGCTGACACCAACCGCTACGACGCCAAGATGGTCTATCGACGCACCGGGCGCTCCGGCCTCGACCTGCCGGTGCTCTCGCTCGGCTACTGGCACAACTTCGGTGACGACCGCGAGTTCGAGACCCAGCGGGCGATCGCCCGCCGCGCCTTCGACCTCGGCATCGTCCACCACGACCTCGCCAACAACTACGGGCCTCCCTACGGCGCCGCCGAGGCCAACTTCGGTCGGCTGATGAAGGAGGACTTCCGGCCCTACCGCGACGAGCTGGTGATCTCGACCAAGGCCGGCTGGGACATGTGGCCGGGCCCGTACGGCCAGGGCGGCGGCGGGCGCAAGTACGTCCTCGCCTCGCTCGACCAGTCGCTCGCCCGCACGGGGCTCGACCACGTCGACATCTTCTACTCGCACCGGCTCGACGGCTCGACCCCGCTGGAGGAGACGATGGGCGCGCTCGACACCGCGGTGCGCCAGGGCAAGGCGCTCTACGTCGGCATCTCCTCCTACGACGCCGACCACACCCGGCGCGCGGCGGCGATCCTCGCCGACCTCGGCACGCCGCTCCTGATCCACCAGCCGAGCTACTCGATGCTGAACCGCTGGATCGAGGACGAGGGGCTGCTCGACGCGGTCGAGGAGCTCGGCGTCGGCGTGATCGGCTTCACCGTGCTCGCCCAGGGGCTGCTGACCGGCCGGTACCTGGAGGGGATCCCGGCGGGCTCGCGGGCGACCCAGCAGGGCTACGGCGCCTTCGACTCGAGCTGGATCAACGACGAGGTGATCGGGCGGGTGCGCGAGCTGAACGCGCTGGCGGAGAAGCGCGGCCAGTCGCTGCCGCAGATGGCGCTCGCCTGGAGCCTGCGTGACCCGCGCATGACCTCGCTGGTGGTCGGCGCCTCCTCGGTGGAGCAGCTGGAGCAGAACGTCGACGCGCTCGACAACCTCGACTTCAGCGCCGCGGAACTCGCCGAGATCGACCGCATCGTCGACTTCGACTCCGGGGTCGACGAATGGGCCGACGCGCGGGCCGGCAAGGTCGGCGCCGGGATCTGAGCCGAGCGGGCGGGGGACGGAGCGGCGCAGGCGGCGCGGGCCCGGGTGGCGCGGGCCGGGGTTGCAGACGGGCGAGGGAACGGGGGCCGCGGCGGCGCAGGCCTGGGTGCCGGATGGGCCAGGACGCGGCGGGCCGGGTGGCGCGGGTGGCGGACGCGCGAGGCGCGGTGGCGGACGGACGGCACGCGGGTGGCGGACGGGGTAGGACACGGCCCCGGGCGGCGGGCGGGCCAGGGTGCGGCGCCCCGGGCGGCGCGGGCGGCGGACGGGTGCGGGTGCGGGTGGCCCCGTGGGCGCGGGACGCGGTGGGCTGGCGTGCCCGTGGCCGCAGGCCCGGGTCGCGGACGGGCCAGGGTGCGGTGGACCGGTAGGTGCGGATGCGGGCCGGGTGGCGGACGGGGCAAGGGACGCGGGGGCAGGTGACGGACGGGGCCGAGGGACGCGGCGGGCCTGTGGCCGACGGGGACCGGGCACGGGACGCCGAGGGACCCGCCCCCCCGGCGGCGGCCCGGGCGGGCTGAGGCCGCCGCCGGGAGGGCGGGTCCACGGGGAGGGTGCGAGGGACGCGGGGAGCGGGCGTCGGACGCGGGGAGCCCGTGGAGGGACGCGGGAGCGCGCGTGGGATCCCCGGATCCCGTCCCCGGGCCCCGTCCCCCACGTCC
>DATJUK010000053.1:0-3163 GCA_035502495.1 Solirubrobacterales bacterium | reverse complement strand
CCTGCCCTTCGCCGGCCGCCCCGGCGACCCGCTGGAGCCGGGGCTGACCCCGCTGCTGCGCGCCGACCGGCTGGCCGAGCGGATCGGGACCGAGGCCGAGGTCTGGATCAAGAACGACGCCGCCAACCCGACCCACTCGTTCAAGGACCGGGTGGTCGCGGTCGCGGTCGCGAAAGCGCGCGAGCTCGGCTTCGACACCGTCGCCTGCGCCTCGACCGGCAACCTCGCCAACGCCGTCGCCGCCCACGCCGCCGCCGCCGGCCTCGACTCCTACGTCTTCGTTCCCGCCAACCTCGAGGAGCAGAAGCTGCTCGCGACCGGCGTCTACGGGACCAATCTGGTCGGCGTCCGCGGCAACTACGACGACGTCAACCGGCTCTGCACGCAGCTGGCCGAGACTCGGCCCTGGGCCTTCGTCAACGTCAACCTGCGGCCCTACTACGCCGAGGGCTCGAAGACGCTCGCCTACGAGGTCGCCGAGCAGCTCGGCTGGGAGCTCCCCGACCGGGTCGTCTGCCCGATCGCATCCGGCTCGCTCTTCACCAAACTGGGGCGCGGCTTCCAGGAATGGCTCGACCTCGGCCTGGTCGAGGGCGCCCAGCCGACCTTCAACGGCGCCCAGGCGACCGGCTGCAGCCCGGTCGCGACCGCCTTCGCCGAAGGCTGGGACGTCTGCAAGCCGCAGAAGCCGGACACGATCGCCAAAAGCCTCGCGATCGGCGACCCCGCCGACGGGCCCTACGCGGTCGAGCACGCGCGGCGGACCGGCGGCGGCATCGACGCGGTCTCCGACCAGGAGATCCGCGAGGCGATCAAGCTGCTCGCCGAGACCACCGGGATCTTCACCGAGACCGCGGGCGGGGTGACGATCGGCGTCCTGCGCAAGCTGGCCGAGCGGGGCGAGCTGGTCGACGGCGAAAAGGTCGTCGCCTACATCACCGGCGAGGGGCTGAAGACCCTCGACGCGACCCGCGATACGTTCTCCATGCACGAGATCGATCCGAGTCTCGACAGCTTCGATGCCGAGTTCGCCCAGGAGGTTTCCGTCTGATGAGCGTCACCGTGAAGATCCCGACCCAGCTGCGCGCCGCGACCGGCGGCGAGGCCGAAGTCGAGGTGGAGGGGTCAAACGTCGGCGAGGCGCTCGACGCCGTCTTCGCCGCCTACGGCGATCTGCGCGAGCGGATCACCGAGGACGGCACCCTGCGCCGCTTCGTCAACGTCTACGTCTCCGGCGAGGACATCCGCTTCCAGCAGGGCCTGGAGACCCAGATCAACGAGGGCGACGAGGTGACGATCCTCCCCGCGGTCGCGGGAGGGTGAGCCCGAAGCCGTGCGACCGGGCGCTGGTCACCGGCGGCCACGGCTTCCTCGGCTCTCATCTGACCGCCGCACTGCTCGCGGCGGGAAGCTCGGTCCGGGTCCTCGGTAGGCCGCCAACGGAGCGACCGCGAGCGGGACGCGGGCGCTCGGGGCTCGTTCCCTTGGGCATCGACGGCGAGGTCGAGACGGTGGCGGCCGACCTGCGGGACGCCGAGGCGATGGCCGCGGCCGTGAGCGGTTGCGACGCGGTCTTCCACCTGGCCGCCCAGACCTTCGTCGGCGACGCCTACGCCTCCGCCGAGGAGGCCGTCGACGTCAACGTGCGCGGCTCCTGGAACGTCTTCAGCTGCTGCCGCGACGCCGAGGTCGCGAGGACCATCTTCGCCTCTTCGCTGAAGGCCTACGGGGCCGCGCCCGACGCCCCCTACCGGGAGGACCTGCCGCTCCGCGCCGAGCACCCCTACGACGCGAGCAAGGCCGTCGGGGACCTGATGGCCCGCGAGGTCGCGCGCGAGTGGGGGGTGCCGCTCGCCGCGCTCCGGCTCACCAACGTCTACGGCGGCGGCGACCTCAACTTCACCCGCCTGGTGCCGGAGGCGGCGATCGCGGTCGCCGATCGGCGCGCTCCCAAGATCCGCTCCGACGGGGCTCCGCGGCGGGACTTCCTCCACGTCGACGACGCGGTGTCCGCCTACCTGGCGATCGCCGCGGCGCTCGACGGCGAGGGGGCCGCCGGGGAGGCGTTCAACGCGGGCGGCGACCGGCCGCACTCGGTCCGCGAGGTGGTCGACCTGACCGCCGAGGTGGGCGGGGGAGAGGTGGAGCCGGAATACGGCCCGGGCCTACCGCCGGGGGAGGTCCTCGACCAGTACCTCGACTCGACCAGGCTGCGCGAGCTGACCGGCTGGGCGCCGGCCGTCGACCTGCGGACCGGCCTGGGGCGTACGGTGGCGTGGTACCGCGAGCACGAGGAGGTGCGTCCCTGATGTGCGGGCGCTTCACGGTCACCACCAAGGACACGAAGTCGATCGCCGACCGCTTCCAGGTCGAACTGGAAAAGACCCTGGCAAAGGGCGGGCGCGGGGCGAAGGAGGCCGCCGAGGACGGGGGCGAGGCGACGGAGAAATCACCGCCTGGCCTGGGTCGCTTCAACGTCGCCCCGACCCAGGAGATCCTGGTGGTGCGCGACGACCCCGACGAGGAGAGGGCCGCCGCGGGCGAGCGCGAGGCGCGGCTGATGCGCTGGGGCCTCGTCCCGGTCTGGGCCAAGGACCTCAAGGTCGGCTACCGGATGATCAACGCGAAAGTCGAGAACCTGGAGAAGAGCCGCGCCTACGGGCCGCTGGTCGGCAAGTTCCGCCACCGCTGCCTGATCGTCGCCGACGGCTTCTACGAGTGGATGAAGGCCGAGGACCCGAAGCAGCCGCGCCGGCCGTGGCGCTTCACCGTCGACGGCGGCGAGCCGTTCGCCTTCGCCGGGCTCTGCACCCGCAAGGAGTGGGACGACCCCGACGAGCGCGGCGTCGATCCCGACGGCTACCTCTACAGCGCCACGATCATCACGACGACGCCGAACGCGGTCGTCAAACCGGTCCACGACCGGATGCCGGCGATCCTGGCCGGGCCCGAGGCGGAGGCCGCCTGGCTCGACCCGCGTCTGACCACCGAGGAGGCGATCGCGATGTGCGGCCCGCTCGACCCGGGGCGGATGCAGAGCGCGCCCGCCAACCCGGCGCTCAACAAGGTCGGCAAAGGGATGGCGGAAGGCCCGGAGCTGCTGGTCGCGCCCACGGCCTGAGCTATTCCTTTTCCGATTCTTCCGCGGTTTCTTCGGTTTCTT
>DATJUK010000052.1:0-34460 GCA_035502495.1 Solirubrobacterales bacterium | reverse complement strand
TACGGGAGAAGTGCAGAGCACAATTTCACGACGTGCTCCGGCACCGCGTCAAAGTCGCGTGGGTTCAGCTGCATCACGTACTCGTTCTCGATGTGGTAGGTCTCGTTGACGAACTTCTTGAGGGCGGCGTCACCTGCGGTGGCATCCTCGCCAAGCTCTGAGGCGATGCGGAAGATCTGTACCTTCTCGTAGCCAACCTCGGTGTCCTCAAACTTCGCCTTCAGGATCTCCCGGTCCTTGAGTTGCGCCAGCAACCCGTCGTAATCGAAGTCTGGGATGATTTTCTTGATCTCCAAGGTCGCCCGCTCGCGCACCTCCTCACTGAGGGGTACGCGCGTCTCTTTCTCACCCTTCGAATCGGGGACGTCCCGAAGGTGGAGAAGACTCGAAAGCACGTCGTATTCCGGTCCGCGTTCGCCGTGAACCTCGTAGCGACGGCGTAGGTAGATGCACTTGATCACCGGGTCGGCCGATGATCCGATGTTCTCGTTGCAGACCTGGGAGAACGTCATGATGTCCGCGGACTCGATCGGCTTCTCCTCCACCTTCCCGTCCCGCCCCTGAAGGAAGTGGACGGCGGGGGCGGCCGCCTGGAACTGCCCCGACGTGGCCGTCCGGACCATATCGATTGCAGGCTCAATGTCGTGGGTCAAGAGTAGCGTGGTGAACCCTCTGAGGCTCTCTTTGCCGTGGAAGAGCTTGTGAAGGATGGCGAACTTCTTGGTCTTGTCGAAGCTCGACACCGGATCGTCTAGGACCACGAGGTCGGGGTTCTCGCTACGTACCTGATGCATGAACAGGACGAGAGCGAAGGCGTTTCGCTCGCCGAAGCTCAGATGGTCGGTCGCCGTCTCGAGATGACCCGGGGTGTCCTGATGCTCCAAGATCATCCGGTAGGCAGTAACACTTGACTCGATCCTGACTACGTACCTGTAGCCAGCAGACCGCAGGAACTCGTTGATCTCGTCTTCGTTTCGCTTGATCGCTTTGGCGACCCGCGTCTTCTGGACGCCCACACGTTCCTTGATGTCGTTGATCCTCTCGGCCACACGATCAAGTTCTGCGTTCATTTCTCCCACCACGCCCTGCGTGGCTCCTGAGTTGAGCGCGTCGAGAAGATCGAGATCGATCTTCAGATTTTTCAGCGCCTCGTCCACGTCGGGCTCGTCCCGAAGCGATGGGAACGACAGCCCCCTGAGCGCGGTGAACTTGTCGAGGAGCGTCTCGACCTGACCCCGCAATCCGGCGAGGAACTGCTCCTGCTCCGGGGACAGCTCATCGAGACTCGTCGTGATCTTCCGCAGCTGCTCAAGACGCTCGGGTATAAAGAAACGTTCGAGCTCTTCGATCACAACACGCAGCGCGTTCATGTTCTTGACCGCTGCGGACTCGTACTCCTCGGAGACCTCGACCGCGGTCTTCTTGTCAACGTCGGGCACCGAGCAGAAGGGGCAATTGTCGGACAGCTCGAGATAGCTCTTACCCTTCGCCTGCCACGACAGCCATCCCCCTGGGTCGTCGCTCCGGAGGAATTGCTCATAGCCCCGGAGAGGTTTCGGGATGGTCGTGAGCTTGCCGCCCATGTTGAGCGCCTTGAAACCTTTGCTGGTTTTCGCGATCCCACCGGATTGCGTGACCGTGAAAGCGTTGCGCAGCGTGGTGAAGCTGGCGATCACCTGATCGAGCGCCTCGTTCTCCAGGAAGAGGTTCTTCAGATCCTCAAAGATGGCCTCAAGCTCTTCGATCCCCTCCTGATACTCCGAAGTGTTGATGAAGATCTCGAAACTGTTCTTGACGACCTCGTCGGGCTGGAAGACGAACTGAGCGACGTAATGCTCGTCGAAGACCAAGACATTCCTGATCTCCTCGGCACCGACGACCGCTGGCGCCTCGTCGCCAGTGCCTTGTCGGTATTTGAAGGGAAGTAAGTCCCGCAGGGCATCATCCTCACTCGCGTTGAGGACGATTGCGCGCGCAATGGTGCTCTTCCCGATGCCGTTCGGTCCGTACTTGATATTGAGCGACTCGCGACGGAGCGTGATCTGTGCCTCGGTGATGCTGTTGCAGTTCGTGATCGCTATCGAATAGTCGTCAGCCTGATTGGAAAGCTCGGGCTGCTGCGGGGACGGGTTGGTCTCCTCGGAAGACATCAGGCGACAACTATTACATCTACGAGCCTATTGGAGCCGCTGGCGTTCCTGAACGGTCTCGGGTGGACGCGAAAGGGTTTGGTGATTCACCGTAGTGCCTCGTCGGGGCAGTTCCCAGCCCCTCATCAGTGGCCGACGGAGTCGCGCAGATTGCACCGCAGCTCTAGCAATAGCCCATGAGCAGACCCCTGATGGACTTGGCACCACGGTGGGTCAGGGGTCGGTAGATCTGTTCGATCTCGTCCGCGCGGACCCAATGAAGTTGCCGGTCCAGACGGCGCACGATCCAGGGTCGCGAAGCCCGTCCATGCGGCCGCGAACCGACGGTAGAATGCGACCCATGACCGCGAAGGAGAAGCTGCTCGAGCGGGTGATGACCCTCTCGGAGGCCGAGGCGGATGAGGCGCTGCGCCTGCTCGATGCGCGTCGGGACGAGGCTGGCGACGAGTGGGGCAGCCAGTCGAGGGTGCATGAGGTCGCCTTCGGCGATTCGATGCGGCGCCTTTCTGAAGCGGAGCGCGCGGCTGGCCACGAGCCCTGGTGAGGCGCGGAGAGGTCTTCTGGGCCGGGCACCCCGATTGGGGACGTCGTCCGGCTGTGGTGATGACCCGAGACGAGGCGATCGGCGCCTTCAACGAGGTTCTTGTCGTCCTGGCGACCACCACGATCCGCGATCTGCCGACCGAGGTCCGGCTCGGACCCGAGGACGCGGGATGCCGCGGGAGTGCGTCCTCAACCTCGACCATGTGGACACGGTGGCCAAGGGCTTCCTCGGTGACCGCATCACGATCCTCAGCGCGGAGAAGGTGCACTCGGTGTGCCGTGCCCTGGACATCGCCACCGGCTGCTAATGAGCCCTTCGCCACAAGGCCAAGATGACGATCAGTTTTCCCGGCAAGCAGTTTGAACCGCGCCTTGCCCGGACTGGGCACTAATCGCGATGTGTGCCCGAATCCCCGTATATCGGGGCGTATATCCACGTACATCGGGCTCGAAGTCAGCGACTGAGCAGACCGCTACTCCGCTCTAGAATGCGGTTCAGGCGGGTTGCTCACCTCAACGTCTTCTTTAATCGCACCCAGGAGGTCGGCGGTTCGAATCCGCCTAGCTCCATCGACGAGGAAGCCCTGCAAACGGGTAACTTCGGATTCCGGGCAGCCATTCGAACCGCACGGAAAATCCCCCTCGTCTTGGGCACTAGTGCCCAAACTGCATTGGATATGCGGGGATATGGGCCGATTCCGTCGGATTACTGCCGCTTCGTAGACGGCTCCGGCGCACCCAGGAGGCTTCGCACTCGCGGCGCGGGGAGATCGGAGTACCGAAAAAGTTCCGGGCGATGGTAGATTCGTGCCATGCCCACTGCGGAGCGCCTGATGGTCGAGCATTTTCTGAAGCCCCTGCACGAAGGCGTTGAGTCGCCCGAGACGCGCTTCGACGAGACCCGGAGCCTGAACGTATTGCCGGACGGGCGAGCCCTCGTCGACATCGGGCTGGACGGCGGAACCGTGACCAGCACCAAGGCTGTCGCCGAGCGCGACGACGCCGATCGCGACCCGGGACCGACGACGGTAACGATGGTCCAGGCCGAGGGGTTCGACCACTCCGCCGGCGCAGAGTTGCAAAGCGCGGGGACCGTTACCTTCACCGAGGCCAACACCGAGAGCAGCGATATCGACGAGGGCGATGAGATTGTTGCCGCCGCACGCTGGCCGGGGATCGGCATCGGGTCCGCCTCGAAGCTCCTTGCGACGATCACCAACACGGCCATAGATGCCGAGAGCAGCGACGTCGACTGAAGCCTGCCCGCTGATCGTCACCAATCGAGGCGATCACACCGCGGATTTCCTGGTCCGCGAACTTGAGCGAAGAGGCGCAGGATTCCTGCGCCTGAACATGGAGGACTTTCCCTCTGAGATTTCCTTGCTCTGGCGGTCCGATGGCGATCACCGGCTTCGACTAGGTGGCGTCGAGCGCGCGCTCTCGGGGTTCCCGGCAGTTTGGTACCGACGCCCGGTCGCACCGCGGCCCGCCGGAGGGCTGCCCGAGGTCGAAGAGTGGGCGAGAAGAGAGGGAGAAGAGGCGCTTGCGGGTCTTTGGCGTTGCCACGAGGCGCTCTGGGTGAACCACCCCGATGACAATCGGAGAGCCGAGTACAAAATGGGACAGCTCCAACGGGCGCGCGAGCTTGGGTTCGAGACGCCGGAGACGATCGTGACGAGCTCGGGCGCGGCGGCGCGGCGTTTCGCCTCGACCACGGGGGTGCGGTGGTGTGCAAGCCGCTGCGCCTCGGCAGACTCTTCCACCAAGGCGAGGAGAAGCTCTTCCTCACCTCCGTCGTGGAGAAAGGCCAGCTCGAGGACTTCGGCGAGGACAGAGAGACCTATCTGCTGCAGGCGCAGGTCGACAAGCGCTTAGACATCAGGGTGACGGTGATTGGCGACCGTTGTTTTGCCACCGAGATCGAAAGCCAGGTCGACCCGGAGTCAGTGGTCGACTGGAGACACGGTGGCACCGATCTCGCGCACTCTCCCCATGAGCTCCCGGATGAGATCGCGGGACTATGCCTCGACCTTTGCGCTGGCTATGGGCTTCGTTTCGGTGCGATCGACCTGGCGCTCCGCCCCGACGGCGGCTACAGCTTCTTTGAGGTTAATCCAAACGGCCAATGGGCCTGGATCGAGCAACTGACGGGTGCGCCACTCAGCTCGGCCCTCGCCGACCTTCTGCTCTCCGCATGCTGAGGCTGCTCCGCCGGATCCTCGCTCGGTGGGAAGTCGAGGTAGGCGAGTCCACCTACTTTGCTGAATCGCGAGCTGAGCGATTGGCGAGACTCCAGACGGACGATCCGCAGGTGGCCAGAGAGATCCTTGAGGAGGCACGCAGGCTGAACGACGGCGTCTCTGTCTCGGCCGAAGGCGTCGAGCGCCGCGCGACGACTCTGCAGGGGGTCGTCTCAATCGCCGCGACCCTCGCCGTAGCGGCAGGTGCCCTCCTCCTCGACCCGACGAAGGTCCACGGAATCGGCTGGCGGCTGGCCCTCGCCACGCTCTTTGCCTGCCTCCTCTACTGCTTCATCGCGACGGCCTTCCGGGCCACGCAATCGTCCTCCTGGCTCCACCAGTGGACCCACGAGGACCCCGCCGACCACCTGGCGCGGACTAGCGCGAGCCAGGTGGAGGTTGACACCGGCCTGAGCGCCGACATTCTCTACTCATATGGGCGCAACATGGAGGTCGTCCGCTGGAAGGTCTCCTATCTGGGTGCGGCAACGGAGTGGTTCCTGCGCGGACTCATATTCCTTGGCCTGATCGCGATCACTTTCTGCCTCTACATCTGCTTCCACCGTGGCGAGACCGTCGAGGGTGAAGAAGGAAGACGGCCGCTGGTCGAGGTGAACGTCATCCGGGCGGCCGCTGGGCTGGACCACAAGGACCGACACCAAACCGGCGGCCCGGAATCCGGATCGCGAGCGAAGCAGCCCGCCCGATGACAGCGAGGCGTACTGCGGACCTGGCCAGACCTTCTGGCAAACGCCCTAGTTCGAGGCGAGCTGGAGCCATCAAGCTCGCGCCTGTGACTAGGTCAAATCGACAGGTTCCGCCTCCATCACCTGGAGCGGAGTAAGCGTGGGCGGCCTCAAAAAGCTCCTCTTCGTAGCGATGCCCTTCGGGTCCAAGCCGGATCCTACGCACCGCTTCGAGATCAATTTCGACGACGTCTATGACCGTTCGATTAAGCCCTCCACCGAGGAGGCCGACCTTGATGTGATCCGCGCAGACGAGGAGACGCTAGGCGGGATCATCCACAAGCCGATGTACGAGCGGCTGCTCTTGGCCGAGATCGTGATCGCCGACCTGACGGTGGCCAACGCCAACGTCTTCTACGAGCTTGGCATCCGCCACGCAGCACGGCCACGCTCGACGATCCTTATCTTCGCCAAGAGCAGCCAGCTCCCGTTCGACGTTGCCCCGATCCGCGCCATCCCCTACGAGCTAGACGAGAAAGGGAAATTCTCCGCCGAGAGTGCGGAGGATCTGCGCCGGACGCTGAGCGAGCGCCTGCTCGAGGCGAAGGAAAGCGAATCGGTAGACAGTCCGCTGTTCCAGCTGGTCGACGACTACCCCGGGATAACACTTCCCCATGAGGTCACCGAGGCATTCCGTGATCGGGTTCAGCAGGTCTCCGAGCTGACCGAGGAGATGCGCCAGGCCCAGTCGGTGCAAAAGGAGGAGCGGGTCGCGATCCTCAAGGAGATCGAGGATCGGATTGGCGATTTCGCGGCTGCCTCTCAAGAGCTGCCCTTGGACCTCCTGCTGGCCTACCGCGACGCTTCGGCTTGGGACGCGATGGTTAGCTGCATCGAAAAGATGCCTGTTGAGTTGCGCGACGTGCCCACGGTCCGCGAGCAGCTGGCTCTCGGGCTGAACCGCCGCAACGAGCCTGGGGACCGTAAGCGGGCGATCGAACTACTCGAACAGCTGGTTAGCGAGTACGGGCCCTCGCCGGAGAGCAATGGCATCCTCGGTCGCATATATAAGGACATTTGGCAGGAAGCCTCAGACGCGGATGAGGACGCGAAGGCCCGGGCCGCGCTTGACGCCGCGATTGCGGAGTACGACGAGGGATTCGACGCCGACCCGCGCGACGCGTATCCAGGTATCAACCTGCTTACCCTGCTCGTCCGGCGAGGTGCAGAAGGAGATGCCGAGCGCGTCTCCGAACTACGCCCGGTTGTGCTCTTCGCCCTCGCCCGTCGCGGAGCGCTCGACTCCAGCGACTACTGGGATGTCGCAACCGTGATGGAGTTGGCAGCCATGGGAGGTGACAAGGCACTGGCCGAGCGTGCCTTCGGCCGCATTGAGCTCATCGGGCCACAGGACTGGGAGCGCGAGACTACGGCTCGGAACCTGTCCATCTTGGCCGACGCCCTTGGCGACGAACACGCCTGGATTGAAGCTCTGGCGAGTCGCCTCCACCCAGACCCAGACGACGCCTAACCTGAAGAACCACGGTCAGCGCAGATCTGTCGATGCCACTTGCCCTTTCCGGGGCTCCCCCCTCGGTCAGGCGACGGCACGGAGGTCTACCGCGGTTCCACTCGGCACGATCGATTCGTGGGGGAGCTTCTCGGCGGTGACGGTGGAGAGCTTCAGGCCAAAGAGGAGCATGTCGGGCACTCGACGGGCTACCAGGTCCTCCTCGGCGACTTCCTCACGCAGGGCACCAGCGCACGCGCCCACGAGCTTGGAGAGGTGGAGGGCATAGTGGCGCAACTGATCGGACTTCTTGAGACCGACGACGTCGTAGTGATAGGCCTTGTCGTGGACGTCCTGGACCAACTGGAGAGCGCGCCAGTCGGTGACCGCGCGGGCAGCCTCGGCGCCGTCGTAGGAGTCGACGCTGTAGTGAACGTTTCGCTCCTCGATCGCCCGTAGTCGCGCCGCGTAGAGGTCAAGCGGATCCTGGTCGGCGGCCTGGCTCAGCCTCACTCCGGTCTTGCGGAAGACGAGCGCAGCGCTACGGACATCCTCGACCGGGGCGCTCTCATTGTGCTCGGCATGGTCGCAATGGTTGGCCACGGCCGCAGCGGCGACGGCGAGATCGAGCGTGGCATCGAGAAGTTCGGATCGGGGGAGGCTCATAGCGGTTGACCGGCAGGCTCGCAGGTATCACGGACGTTTACCACGGCTTCATCCCTTCCCGTTTTTGCCCGCGGCACGGGCAAGTGATCTCAGTGCTTTTTGGCTCTGACCGGCGAGCTCCTTCAGCTGCGCGCCCCAATCGTCGAGCATGGTCTGGCTTGGGGCCGACTGGGTGCGCAAGGTCGTTTCTGCCCGCTGCGCGCGCTCGGCCAGCTGCTCAACGCTGCGAAACAGTTTGCGGAACCCGGGGCTCACGGGGTCTTCGAGATGGGTGCGGAGAGCATCGCGAAGCCGACAGATCCCGACCGAGGGCACCAGGAGACCCCCACCCGGGCGCTCGCCTATATCGCCGAGCGCCCGCCGCCACTCGGGCTCCGATTCGACCCCAGGATGCGCAGCCAGGTAGGCGAGCCGGTAGATCCACTCCGGGCGTAGATCAACGGCGCGATCGAGAGCGGTCCCCGCCATCTGCGGCAGCACGTCATCGTGGACTCCGAGGCTTGCCATCGCGATCAGGCGCCCGGCCCTCCAGCGGGCGCTCAGCTGTTTCTCGTCGTTCGCCGTGGCCAGGGCACGGGTCTGTATGTAGGCCAGCTCTGCCATGTTGACCGGCCACCAGAGGTCGAGGTCCTGCTTACGGTAGATGCCGACCACGTCGAGCAGGCGCTCGTCGTTGGCCTTTCGGCGCTGTTGGAGCTGGACCTCGGAGAAGGCCGGGAACTCGCGCTCGCTGAGGCCCGCCTCCTCGGGGCGGACGAGCAGGGCGAAGGCCTTACTGGAGGGGAGCGCGAGGACCGCCCTCTTGATCGCATCCTCGTCACCGTAGAGACGTTCCCCGTGGTTGAACTCCGAGCCCGACCAAGAGCGGACCGCCTCTGGGCGGCGCTGCTGCCACCACTCGACCAGGTCCTCGAGTGGCGGCACCGTAGCGGGCGCCTTGTAGTTGGTGGGCAACGTCGCGGTCGAGGCGGGGTCATCGACGACGCTGATCACGGCCCGGTTGACCCCGTCATCGACCGGGAGGTCGGCTAGCTGCTGGTAAGCGGCATCGGCGCTGCGGGCGCGGATCACCGCGGGCGTGTCGGAGGCGCCCGAGGTGAAGGCGGGCTGCGCAAGCGAGCGCACGGGTGCCGCCTCGAAGTCGAGCTGGAGCGGCTCGGAGGCCTCGACGCCATTTATGCCCAGGACCCGCAGCCGTGGGGCGCCAGCGACCGGGCGCTCGTCGCCCGGGCAGATCTCGATCAGCCGGCAGACTGGTCGGCCGATTTGGAAGCGGCCGGGGGCACCGAGGACGAGGGTGCGGTGCGGCGTCACCCCCAGGTCGTCGCGTGGCGGCACCAACCAGTCCCAGGCGGCGTAGGCCGAGTGCTTGTGGCCGTGGAGGATGAGGTGGAAGCCGCGGTGATAGAGGAAGGTGCGGACGATCGCCAGATTGGTGATCACCTCGAAAGGCTTGACCTCCTCTTCGTCGGTTGCCGGGGTGATCGGGTGGTGGATCGTCGCGATCCGAAGGCGCGGGTCGAGATCGGCCTCCTCGGCTCGGACGCCGCTTTCGTCGAGTCGGTTTTCAAGCGCTTTCAGCTGAGTCTTGTCGACCCGCGGGATGTCCTGGGTGCGCAGACGCCGCAGCTCTTTGGTTGCCAGCTCACGCCGCTCTTTTGCAGTGGCGGAGTCATCCCCCGGCAGGAAGTCGTCAAGCAGCGCCTGCCAGTCGGTCTTAGTGCGCTCCTCCTCGATCCAGCAGTAGTCGGCCGAGTTGATTGCGACTACGACTGCGTCGCCGAGGTCAACGACCGGGTGCGGGCGACCGCGTACACCCGGATTCAGGTGCGGATGGTTGCCCTTGTAGTCGAGACCCTTGACCAGCGGCGTGCTGTAGCGGCGGCGCGTAGCGTCCATAAAGCGCGCGAGCTTGTCGCGGTCCCCAGGTTTCTTCGTCGCATCGACGTCGTGGTTGCCAGGGATGACGACGACCCGCTTGTCGTCGGGGCGGCAGGCGCCGAGGCGCCCGAGCACCGACTCGAATTCGGCATATCCGTCAGCATGGTTGCCCTTGGTTAGGTCTCCACTGACGACGACCGCGTCGAGGCGGCGGCCACGGTCGTCGAGAAAATGGCCGAGTGCTTCGAGGGTATGGGTGAGGTGATCGATGCTGGTTTCTCCGGCCTCCTCACCGAGGCCGAACTTGTCGTCATAGCTGCGCTGCTCGGGAGCAGCGGCACCGAGATGCAGGTCGGAGAGGTGGAGGATTAGTGACACTTCGTCACCTTCTGCCCAGGCACGACGTCGGCGGGAAGCTGCAAGCCCCACTTCGGTGGGAAGAAAGGCGGTGGCAGCGGTCCGCTCGGCCGGAAGCGGGTCTTGATCCGGCTGCGGTTGCTCTTTAACTCGGGGAAGGCGACGCGGCTGTACTTGTCGACCTCGCAGAAGAGGTTCTGAATGTCGATCGCCTGCAGCGGCCGGCCGAAGAGGCCGGGGAAATCGATCCCCAACCGCTCGAACTCGGCGTTCTGGCGCTCGGTCATCCAGAGGATGATCTGTTCGGGTTCAAGCCCGGCTGGGTCGGAGAAGCACTTTGCGATGCCGCGTAGTGCTCCTGGGCCAGCCACGGTCGTTTCGCTCTCGTCGAAGTCACACAGCTCGCTGTAATTGATGTCTACCGCTAGCTGGTACGCCATGAATGGACCAATTAGCGGGTAAGCGCGGAGCGCCTCGTAGAGGTCACCAATCGAGCGTGCGCGGGCCACTGCGGCGCCGAGTCCGCCGGGCCGTGACATCTCTGCGAGGAGGGCGAGATGGTTTTGGTGCTTCCGGGGATAACCGTAGGCGCGGTTGGCGCAGAGAATGAAGGCACCCGTGTAAAGACTTTCCTCGCGCGCGACAGCGCGGTCGAGAATCCCGCCGAGACGACCTGAACCCAGAGTGCGGCGGTCAACTCCGCCACCTGCCTCAAGGAGCTCCCAAGTCTCGGGCCGCGAAAAGAGTCGAAAGAGAACGATCCGCAAGAGGAGATCCTCGGGATCGAACTCTCGGTCGTCGTAGGCCACCTCGCGGATGAGGTATTGGGAGACGCGATCCGCCGCCCGATACGCGTTGCAGAACTTGAAGCGGGCGAGAATCGGATCGTCGCTCCAAGGCCCGGGAGCCCCAGCAAGTCGGGCGAGGTAAATGCGCTGACGCTCAGCCGCAAAGGTCCAATAGGCATCGAAGACCTCGCGACGCGGCACCGGTTGCACGAGCCCAGCATTTCAACCCCGCCCGGCGGAGCGGCTAGACGCGCCCGCATCCGCCCGCATTCTGGCCTGCGGCCGCGGCGATCCGGTCGCCGCGGCCGGCTCGCAGCGCCGCACGCTCAATCGTCGCTTCGAACCCGCCAACGTCGGCGGGCTTGGTCCAGTCGATGATCTCTGCTCCATAGGTCCGCAATGCCGCAGGAACGGTGGCGCCCGGGTCGATCGTGATGCCGACAAGGCCATTGGCGGGTTGCTTCGCAAGACTCCAGGCAATCTCCTTGGCAACCCAATCGCTTGAGGCGGTGTCGCGGCCGATCAAGACCACGGTCACGCTGGTGCCCTTCATCTGCTCGCGAATCTGGCTACCGACGTAGACGTCACGATTCGAGTCCACCGGACTCAGCAGATGTCTGACCGAGTAATCCAGGTTCAGATTCGGGGCGTAGCGGAGCAGGTTGAATCCTTTGGCACGCCCGTGATCGCGATGCTGGTAGGAGAGGAAGACTCGGCGGGCCATCAGGCCGCTTCCTTCAACGGCGCCTTCGCCATCGGCTGCAAAGTGGCGATCGCGCCGCAGCCGGGGCAGGCCTTCAGGAGTGCCTGGTTCTCGAACCGCTCACCGCAGGCGCTGCAGTGCCACCAGTCGCTCGGCGAGGAGTTGGCGACCTTGGCTGAGCCGACCATTCGCGGTCCGGCCGTCAGGTAGCGATCAGCCGCGCTCCAAGTCCACGGCTCGGTACGTCGCCAGGTCGGATAGCGATATTCAGAATGGAACAGGTTGACCTGCTCCATCCGCTCGACCTCATCTAGGTAGTCGCCGGTGTGGTCGGGCTTCGAGCGAAGATGTGAGGCAAGCTGCTCGGCCTGCTCGTGACCAATCCGTTTATCGAGCCGCCAAGGCCGGTCGAGTAGCGCCGCCAGCTCCCCGGGCAGGTCGCTGAGCGGCTCGGGGGTGACGAAGCGGACTGCGGATGCAGCCAACGAGAAGTCTCGAGTTCGGTTTGAGAAGGAACCGGGCGCCCACCATCCGAGTTCATACATCCCGGTCAGTTCACGCGAGCGCTTTCGCGGCTTGGTAACGAAGAAGATGTAGCGGGGTCGGGTCCGAACGATCCCGGACCGCATCTTCTCCTGACAGGTGGAGAACAGGCCATAGGTGCCGGTCTCGATATTGGGATCGGACTTGTTATCGCGGATCTTGGTGACCGCGCGAATTGGCAGTCGGGCGAGCTCGTCGGCGTAGTAATACGAAACGTAAGCGTCCGCATCCGCAAGCGGTTCGATCGGTCGCCAAGGACCTTCGGCGGCTGCCTTCGCGCTCAGCAGTTGCGGTTTGGGGTTCGTTGAGGACACCGGACCTCTCGATTCGTAGCTACGCGTTCCAACGAGTATGGGCCGGCGTCCGGCGGCAAATCGGAACGGTTGAGATCTCCCTCTCTCGTATCCGATTCAATGGGTAGGTTGCGATTGATGTCGAAGGTCGCCTCCCTCGATGCCCTCCTCGCCCAGCGGCGACGCCTTTCAAGCCGAATCGAGGAGAGCATCGAAGAGCGAGAGGCACTATTGGCCATCGTCGCCGGTATCAATGAGCAACTCGCTCGCGACGAACACCAACTCGCCGAGGTCGAGGCGGTACTCGGGACCGATGCGCAACTACGGCTCGAGCAGTCCGACCTTCGGCTGCGCGGCCGCCGCCTCGAAGAGGTGGCGACGCAGATCCTTGCCGAGGAGGTCGGCGAGGGCGGTGAGGTCCACTATCGAGAGTGGTTTGCGCTCCTACGCGAACGCGGTTACCTGGTAGGCGGCAAGGAGCCGATCAACACCTTCCTCGCGCAGATCAACCGCTCGGCCGCGATCGAGCCGCTCGGCAGGCGGAGCGGTCGCTATCGACTCGCCCGGGTTGCGTAACACCGGGCCGTAATCGGTCTCGCTCCTGCTCCATCGCTGGCGACTTCTAACAGCAACTAAGCCGCAGCTTGCTCCATTGCCGACCCCTGATGGGCGGCAATCAACTTTCCTCGGCAAGGAGTTTGAATCATCCGGCCGCCATTGGGCACTAACGCGTTTGAGTGCCCAAATCCCCACATATCGGTGCCTATCCGCGCCTATCCGCGATTCCAGGAGCCCTCCTGAGTAGGGTGACACACCGCATCAGAAAGCCAAATTCCCAGAGAAGGGAAGATCAAGAACGCTTGTATCGCACCCAGGAGGTCGGCGGTTCGAATCCGCCTAGCTTCACTCGTAAGTACCTGCTCAGACGGCACTTTTCGCGGAATGCATCGCCTCCTGAGACAACGGTCCGGAGATCCGGTCAAGTTCTGGCCAAGTCGGAGGCGAACGCCTATCTCAGGTTGACCGGGACATTTTCGCCGCTTGGTCTCGACCCCGCCGGAGGCGAAAACCGGAGGAAAAAAGAATAGAACCGATAAAACACACAGAGGTTCTTAATTGCTTGACCGTTTCTTCCTTATGCTCTGCGCCATGCGACTCCGGACTCTTATTCTGGCGGGAATCGTCATCGTCTCGCTCGCCGGCCTTCCCGCCTCTGGCAACGCGGCCCCGATAATCCTTCCGTCGGCGCATCCGATCGCCACGAGCGAGGCGATCGCGGTTGAGATCGTGCCTCCGCACAAGGCGAAGGTGTGCGGCGCACGGATCGGCCGCGCCGGTCACTCGACCCGCCGCTTTCCGATTGCGCTCGGCGGCCCCTCGCGCCGCCTCAGCTGGCACGTCGCACCTACCGGCCGCGCCCTCTGGACGCTCTCGGTCACCTGCGGATCGAGCCGCAAGAAGCCAGCCTCGCTGGGGACCGCCCGCCGCTCCTTCAAGCTGAGGGGACCTGGCCGACGTACGCGCCTGGGCGTGCTGGCGGGGTCCTTCCGCTCGACCCGCGGCTTCCTCCCGGCGCACGCCCCCGCGCCGCTGCCGAGCGCGCGAGCCTCGTCCGGCAGCGAGATCTTCACCCCGCTGTCACGCCCCTGCACGAACGAATACATGAGCAGCGCCTATGCAATCGGAATGGGCTACGCGGTCCGTGTCGGTTTCACCCCGACCAAGGATCGGGTCACCGACCTCGAAACGCTTTGGCATTCGATCGAACACTGCCTGCCGATTCCGAGCATCCTCAACGGCGAGCGCGAATCGATGTTCAAACAGATGTCCTGTTACGAGTTCTATGGTCCGCCCCCGGGCCCCAACGTCACCTATGACATGGAGGGCTGGCGCCAGAACCCAGAATGGGACGTGGCGATGAAATCGGCAAACCGCTGCCAGCAATGGGCCAATGTCGATCCCACCAACAATGACCTTCTCTCCGGTTGGGTCGTGCAGGGCTCGCTCGACAACTCGAAGCAGAAAGCGGCGTACCTCGTCGAAGGAAAGCTCGGCAGCGGCAACTGGTGGAAGTCCCACATCCTCACCACCAAGGCCTACGGATGCACCCGCCAGAGCCACCCTGGGCCTTTGATCGTGCCGAGTGAATACCTGGCCGAAATGCTCCCGGACGGCGGCCAGCCGATCGGCGACTCGGCCTGCGACGCCGTGCCTCCCTCCTCCGGTCCGCCGGTATGTCAGGCCGGGACCCTCTACTTGGACCAAGGCCCGGCCGCGCCCGGCGGCGGCTACTGGTACGCGGTCACCCTATGCGGCTACCCACCGTCAAGCGCCGTGGCGATCACCTGCCGCGACAGCGTCTCCCCCGGCGGGTTCATCACCTTCACCATGAACACCGACGGCGCGGGCGACGCCACGAGCCTCACGGGCTGCTATTCGGGCGACGGCCCCGACCATTGGGTCACCGCGCTCGGCAACGAATCCAACCATGTCAGCTGGGGCAGCGGCGGGTCGTCGGGATCCGGTTCTACCCAGACGCAGCCTCTACCCCCACCACAGACCTGGTCGGAGCAGGAGACGCCGAACCATCCTGTCAACACCTTCACCAACTACCACAACGCTTCCGGGATGGGTCCGGCGATCGCGGCTGGCCAATGGGTCCAAGTCTCGTGCAAGGTCTATGACCCGACGATCGTCAGTGTCAACCCGGACGGTTACTGGTACCGGATCGCCAGCTCCCCTTGGAACAACGCCTACTACTCGCCCGCCAACACCTTCATGAACGGCGACCCCTACGGTGGGCCCTATACCCACAACACCGATTTCGCCGTCCCCAACTGCTAGCCCCGCCCGGGTGGGCGACTCTTGATGACCGAGTCCTACTCCGAACGCCACGGGCGAAGACCGCTACTCGACATCGACGGGCTGATCCAGTTCGTGTTCACGGAGTTCGCCGAGCTCGAACGCCGCGGATACTTCTGGGAGGCCTTTAACTCCTACGAGATCCACGGGGAGGAGCATGAGGCCCGGCTTCTCCAGCCCGAGCGATACGTGATCACCAAGCTCGGTCGGCCGGGACTGTGGAAGTGGCTCGGAGATACGGAGCGGGTGGTCGCCGAGGAAGACTTCCCGACCTGGGATCGCGACACCCTCTTCGACGTCGTCGAGCTGTTCCACAACCTCGTCGTCGCGGCACCGATCCTCGACGCGGACGGGACGTTCGAAGGTTATTCCCGCCCGACGGGGCAACGTGACTTCCGCGAGGCGATGAACGAGGGTCTCGCGCTCGCCGATCCGCCGGCGCAACTCGATGAAGGCGGTCGGATCACCGAGACGGCCGCGGGCGGCCCAGTGTCACAGAAGAAGCCCACGAACAACATCTTCATCTCGTATGTGCGCGAAAAAGGGAACGATGCCGCGGAGCAACTGGCCGAGAGTCTGAAGGAACGCGGATTCCAAGTCTCCCTGGCCGATCAGCTGACCACCGCAGCGGATCCCAGCGGTAGTCGAGTGGCAGTCCTCGGACCCGGATTTCTGGAGGGGAACTGGACCCGGGCAGAGCTCGATCTGTTGACCGACCGCGAACCGCCCGACGGCAGAGAGCCGATCATCCTGGTCTCGCACGGGATCGATGCCGAGCAGGTCCGTGCAGTCGACCCCGTCCTTGCCCAGCGGCCCGATCTGTCGATCGACCTCGGCCTCGACCTAGTGGTCGACGCCATCGCGCGGGCGCTGCAGCGAGGCCGGGGAGATGAGCCGCAGACCCCAGGGGCCGGAAGCGAGGACGATGGGAGCGCGGCCTCGCCGGTAGTCGAGGAGCGCAGCTCGTTTCTTGGCTGGTTTGTGAAGTACAAAGATCAGCTCCTGATCGGAATTGTGCTGCTCCTCATCGGTGCAGTGATCACCGCGGGGATCAAATGGCTCCCCGGACTGTTGGACTCGAACTCCGGAAGCCCCTCGACCGTGGGCCAAGAAGGTGGCGGGGGCGAGGGAGACTCCACCGGCACGAACGGGGGCGGTGGCGAACCCAAAGCGTCCACCACCGTCGTCGAGTACGCCGACAACACCCTCGGCTCACCGGTGTTCGCCGACCCGAAAGGAACGACCGTCGAAGGGTCCGAAGTGATCCCCTATCGCACGGAAGTGGAGGTGAGTTGCTTTGCCCCGAACGAATCCGGCGGCATGCCCAGCGTGAATGGCTTCTACCTGATCGCCTCCGGTCCGTGGAAGGGCGACTACGTCGTCGCAGGCACGATGACCAACGGTGGCACGATCGGGAACTCAACCTCTCCGTCGCGCGATAAACGCGTGCCACCGTGCAACGCGGAAACGTGAAGGCGGCCCTGACCACCTTGTGGTCTTGGTGTCTCGAGTGCAAGGTGCCGAGGTCGAAACACCAATGCCGAAGAACTCGAGGGGCGATGTTGCCTTAGATGATCTGATTTTCGTAGGCATCACCGCCAGTTTCAGGCACTCAGGATCACGAGTGCATGTAATCGCTGTCTATTGCCGCATAGGTGGAATGCTTCGCCTCCTGGGACGCAGTTCCACGGATCCGGTCAAGTTCTGGTCAAGCCGGAGGCGAGTGCCTATCTCGATTCCATCGGTGGGCTCTTTGCCTATGGGCGTCGCCCTGCTGAGTGGGCCGAGGCATCAGGCTCTTGAACTCCGCCTTTGCCTCCGAGACCGCTTCGCGCTGCACCCATTGGACGACGGCAGGCTCGGCCCCTGGGATGAGGACGATCGCGAGGACCAAGCCTGAGACAGCCCATCCGGGAAGACGGTCGAGGACGATCTCGATGAGGTCGAGTGGGCTCACGATTCAAAGGTAGGCATTGCTCCGGCGGACTTACCGGACCGCCTGGCGGGAACCGCATTGCGACTACTTGGCTATCGCCACCACGAGAGTGACGATGGCGGCGACCAGGGTTAGCGCGGCCAGGAGCAAGAGCCACTTGGTGAGCGAAAGCATGCGCGCTTCCTGTCGCGACGCGCGCTGATCTCGCTCGGCTGCCTGCCGATCCCGCCGTTCGGATTGCACAGTCGCCTCGTGCACCAGGCCCCGCATCTCGAAGGCTGAGCCCCGCAACGAGGCCATCTCCCTCACTTTGGCGCTCGACGTGAGCACCCAGGTGCCGAGGAACAGGCCGGTGGAGGCGAGGGTCCTCCAGTTTTCCTTGACCTCTTCACCCCTGATCGCGCGGACGATCACGTTCGCCCAGGAGACGAACGACGCATAGCGAGCGAGGCCCGCGAAGAAGAACAACATGTCGATGCCATCGAGATACGCGGGCAAGCGCAGACGGAATCGCTTCTCGGGCGTCGCCGGAACCGAAGGAGGGACCAGATTCGGATCGGTCAAGGCTAAGAACCCTGGTTGAAGACATAGGTCAACCGGTCGCCGAAGCGGGTACGGCACGATGCCGTCTCGTGGCCGTAAGGGTTCTCCCCGAGGACTCGGGGATCGGCCACCTTGACACGGCCGGTGCAGCGGAATCGACTTGTGACGAAACCGAGCGTGTTGGTCTGATACTCGCCTTCGTCGAAGTGATGCGGGATCCGGAGATCCCCGCTCGTCAGGGCGCGCGAGGCGATGTCGCCGGCGATGTGCCGGGCCTCAGGGCAGAGCGTCCCGCGCACCAGGAGCCGGACCGGTTCCGATGCCGTCCAGCCGGGCGTCTTGCAGTGGCGCCAGTCCTTCGGCGCAGGCGGCTCGGCGTGGAAGCCGACCGCGTACCAGGTCGCGTGCGCCCAGGCACTCCCTTCGGGCGAGACACCGGAGATCCCTTTGACGACATCGCCTTGCAGGACGAAACGGAACTCGCAGAGGATCCCGTATTCACCGTTTTCGAGGACGATCCGGTTGTTGCCCGGGCAGTTGACAAAGCGGGAGTGCGCCTTCGGGTAGTGCAGCTCGATATGGCGCCGGACCGGGTCGGCGGGATGGTTAGGTACCCGTCCGGCAGATTCCTTTTCGCCGTTGTGTTCGTAGAAGCACTGTTCGATCTGGTCGCCGGGGAGTTCTTCGCAGCGTTCCCACCAGGTCGGTTCTTCGGCGCGAGCGGGCGCTGCGGCGACGAGGTTGCCGGCTGCCGCGAGCACCAGAACGAGCACGAAGACTGCACCGACAATCCTCGAAGCGATCCGTCCAGCGCGCATCCCCACCGCGTGACTATCCGCAGAGTTCATCCTGTTGGCGTTCGGTCTGCCTGGCTTCCCGGACCGTGCGCTGCCATTCCGCCTTCCGCCTGGGAGCCGCGCGGGTGCCTCGGACCGCCCGCATCCTCTGCCTTGCCCTGGTGACCCGATGCCAGGCCCTCACGACAGCCGCCTCTCCTTCGGCGCAGGCGGACGGCGTGGTGGTCGGGGCCGTGGCCGGGGCAGGAAGCACCGGAGGCGCGGGTTCAGGCTCGGGCGGGACCGCTTCGGCGCCGCAAGGACAGGGATTGTCCTCACAGGCCGCACCGTCGTGGTCGGCGTCGAGCCGCGAGGGGTCCCCGGGATAGAGCTCGAGGTAGTACTCGGCGGCGGACTGGCTGCCAAAGTTCGGACAGTTGTAGGCGGTGCTGCGTTGGTCGCCATAGCCGGTCGGCACGGTGTAAAGGAATTCCGCGGTGGGGGTCGCCGATCCGTTGACGTACAGGCAGAGCCGTGCCGCGCGCGGGAAGAACGGTCTGAAGGTCGCGCTTTCGACGAACGGTCCTCCGGTGGAATGGAGACCGCTGAGGGCGCGGATGAAGACATGATCATCGACGCACGGCAACGCGGAATGGCGTTCCTGCACCGACGTGAACCACGAGCAGAATTCGGTGCATCCGGTCGCGGAGGCGCTCACCGTCACGGTCATCGATCCTCCACCTGCATCGGCCACCGACAACGAGCCCGTGTAGATCGGCGTCGCGGCCTCGGCGCCGCCGCAGAGCGCGACAGCCAGCACCGCAACTGTCCCTAGACAGATCCAGACACGTTTCACAGTCGCGCAGATTAGCGCGCCTTCGGTCACACGTCCGCGGCCATCCCCCATCGAGCGGCCGCGCGATCGCGGGCGGAAGGACGGCGGGCACCCGACGGGTGCGGTGGCGGGATCACGACGGTCCCCTCGTCCTCATCGACGCCGAGCAGCCCGGCTTGCGGTGGCCGAACGGGGTCCCGACGCCGGTGTGGAACACCCATGCCTGTTCGCCGATCGGCGGCAGCTCGCTTCGGTGTTCGCGCAGTCGGGAGACAAGCTGGGGAGCGAGGGGGACATCCCGCTCTGCGGCCGTGGTCTTCAACTCGACCCGTCTCGAAGGGATGCCGTGCCGCGCGCGCGACAGCTGCGCGCTCACGTGGAGCTCGCCTGCATCGAGGTCAGGGTCCGACCAGACCAGCCCCAACAGCTCCGAGATCCGAAGACCCGTAGCCGTCGAGATCAGGGTTCGGTAGCGAGGGGCGCAAGCGACCAGCAGCCGGACGATCTCGTCCCGCCCGAGCACCCGCATCCCCTTGGCAGACCAGGCTCATGCCCGAGGTCAGGGAGGGGCGGATGCTTCGGAGAGGTGCTGTTCCGCTTCCAGCTCGGCGGCGACCTGATCGACGAAGCGATCGAGATTGTTCGCGAAGCGGACCATGAGTTCGGTCCCGTCGACGTGATCAAGCCAACCGAGTACCGCCGCGGCGGCGAAGAGCGCGGTGGCGCGAGGATCACGCCCCGAACGCCCGTGCCTTAGATCGTTGCCGGCGGCGCCGAAGATCTGACGACTGAGGAACAATCGATAGCTAGGCCGCAGTCCTTCAATGGTCTCTGCGTCGAGAAGACCGTTCACGCTGTTGATTATGCGGTTGCGCTTCGACGAATCGGTCAGTCGCCGATCTGCATCGATCGCGCCCGCGTTGACGGCCGCATCCCAAATCATTCCCTCAGTTCCGGTGAGTAGGGAGTCACAGGCCGGGATCCAACGCCCGAGGGCGAGCTGCTCGAAACCGTGGAGCAGCCGCTGCCGCTGGTCGTCGGACAGAGCCGGGCTCTCGGCGACTGCGACCTGCGCTTCGGGCACCAGGGAGGCGACAGAAAAGGCGGACTCGAGACCGTCTAGAAGAAACGACTCGTCGTCCGTTCTGACCTTGGCGATTAGGACGACGGCTGTTCCAGCGAGCATCTCGTCGTAGAGGTAGGAACGCGGATCCCGTTCGTGTCGCTCTAGCTCCTCCTCGAGGACCTCCTTGACCGCCGCCATGCCCGCCTGCACCTGGGTGCGCAGTGCGGGATCACGTGCCGCTTCACCGACGCGCTCGACCACCCAGACCAGTCCACCGACGACCGCGTCGGCCACATCTCCGACGATCTCGGCTAGTGCCTGGCTCAGTTCGGCCTTAGCTGCCTCGGTTTTCCTGCCTTGGACCTGTGGCTCCACCATTGCCTCGATCTTAGGGCGAGCCGACATCGACCCAGGGTCGCTCGACCGAGCCGAGCGTCAATCGCGCGTCGGACCGGAAGTCCGTGTCCACGGATGAAACGCAGGAATGGATCAACCGGGCCGCGGCGCTACCCACCGAAGTGGTCAGGGCACGCGACGAGGCGGGGTAGGCAGACTCTCGACACCAAAGAGCAACCGGGCGTTTTCCCTTTGGACCACGCGGCCGAGGTACAGGGTGCGGACCCCTGCGTCATCGGCCAGCCCTGAGAAGTCGGGGGTCTGAGCAAGCGCGGCCAGCACCCAAGACAGCGCTTCGCCGGTGGTCGCGATGGCGGCGTCGGCGTAACGCCACGGGTCGAACCACGCTGCACCGGCCGCCGAGATCCTGTGGATGGCCCATCTACTCGGCCCGCCCTGTCTTTCCACGGCCGGGAGGAGGGCGCCGCCGAGCTCACCATCGAGAACCACCGTCTGTCGTGGATAGCCGGTCACCGCTGCGGGGTCGGTGGGTTCGACGCGCTCGCGTAACTCGCTGCCGAGGATCTTGCCGTGGATCGAGTTGCGGAGCTCACCGACCAGCAGATCGATGTCTTCCAGGCACCCTCGGTCAAACTCCTCGGATGGTGCATCGCTGTCTGCCAAGGCCGACCACCAATCACGTCGTCCCCAGTTCGCCATCGTCCGACCACCCTTCAGCCCGAATATCGCTTGGACCAGGCGAGCGGCGGCATCGGCCGCACCTTGGAGACAGACGAGGATCGACTCGAAGAAATAGAGGACGTCCGACCACCTCGCGGCCGCCCACGATAGAGGCCGTTCACCCTCAATGCACCCGCGCAGGCTTCGTTGGCGCAGGTCCGGGGGAGAACGTCTCCATCGAGGCTCCCCCACGCACGGCGGAGACCCCGCCGGTCGTCATCCGTCCCGGGAAGCCACACTGGAGCGAAGAGCAGAAATGACTGCTCTGTAGGACCTTCCGAATAGCGGGGCGGTTTCGGCACAATTCTGCGACCGGATATCGGTTCGTCAGATGGGGCTGCTCGTTTGAAGTCGAGGGGCCGAGGGAGGCCGCGCGTCGGCGCCGCGCGGCGGTGCGACGAAGCCACCCCGGCTCAACCGCAGCCGCGAGGCTTGCGACGCGCCAGCTGGGTCAGCCTCAACGGGCCGGCGCAGACCTTGCCGGAGCAGGGTGCCGGGCTGACTTGAACGACCGAGACCCTTCGCCGACAACGAGTTCTCGGCCGGACCTCGATGCGACCGGAGATCCTGAAAGGACCGCGAACCGAAGTGTCACAACTGAGAGTACCCCGCTGGAGTGCGCAACGCGCGGGCTTCGACTTCCCATCGGCGCCCATCACCCGCACCGGTCCGTAGCCGACGATCCCCGACGGGCGGCCCGGGTATCGCCAGATCGCGAAGCCGACCGTCCGAACGCGGCGGCGACCGGAGCAGCGGGTCGAGAAGACGATGATCGCCGCTCGTGGCCCAGGCTCGACAGAGGCCAGAGAGCATCCGGCGCCCCCCATCGGCAGTGGGATGATTTTTCCCGCAGGTGTGCTCGAGTCGCCCGCTCCCGCGGCGCCCGCGGCGCCGAGGATGCAAGCCGCCAGCAGTGCCCCCACCCCTGCCGATATTGCAGCCGAACGCATGTTTGCCTCAGTTCTCAGCCGGTATTTCCAGACCAAGATAAGGCAAGGTGCCCTGCGCGCCGGCACCGGGGAGGAGCAGCGTGAATTCCATCTGCTGACACATGAGAGCGCCGCTTCGGGCGGACGTCGCTCAGGGCAGCGTGCCCGCGGGCGCCAGCCAGACCGACTCGAACTCCATGACCTCCGCCAGCCTGTCGTAATCGCGGTCGTAGTGGAGGACCGCGGCGCCCAGCTCCTGCGCGGCGGCGGCCACCAGGTAGTCGACGATCGGCAGCCTTTGCGCCTCGGCCGAGCGGCGCGCCAGGGCCCGCATCGCGTCCTCGGCCGCGCGGAGGACGGCGGCGGTGAGCGGCGCCGGGCGGATGGTCGAGAGCTCCTCGGTCAGCGCGTCGAAGGTCTCGGCGTTCCGCGCGCTCAGCAGGAACTCGAGGCGGGCGGGCGGCGAGAGCCGTAGCCGATCCTCGAACAGTGCCTCGCGCCAGTGCCCACGCACCACGGGGTCGCCGACCCGCGCCCAGGCCGAGGTGTCGATGACCAGGGGCAGTTCGCCCCAGGGCCCGCCCTCAGCGGACCGGCCAGGCATCCCGCTTGCCGTCCCGCAGCAGGTCGAGGTCGATCCCCGACCGCTCCGGGTCCTCGAAGCGGGCGGCCAACCTCTCGAGCAGCTCCTGTCGACGGGCGCCCTCGGGCTCCTCGCCGCTGAGGTGGCGGGCGCCGACGATCGCCAGCTCGCGGACCTGCCGCGAGCGCGGCAGGCCAGCGGGCAGGTGGGGCGCCGCGGCGCGCAGGGCGGCGCGCAGCTCGCGATCCTCGGTCACCTGGATGCGGGGATGGTCGGTCGGCACAAGCGCCAGTGTACCACCGGAGTGTCACCCGCCGGTCGTGGCGCCCGGTTGCCTTCTCGGATTCCCCGAGTGGCAGAACTCCCGACCTATCGTCAGGAATGGCCGGGCTGGTTGACCTTGCCCTTCACCGTGAAGGAGCGGGTCTGGAGTGCCGTGGTGCCTCCGGTCGGGGTGAAGGCCAGGCTGGCGCGGATCCTGACCTTGCCCGTTTCACGGAGCTTCGCCTTGGCGGCGGCGGTCAGCGCCAGCTTCAGCCTGGTCCGGCCGGGGCCGCCGGTCGCGCTCGAGGGACGGAGCAGGGCGGCGGACTTCCCTCCCGCCGCGACCTTCTTCTTTTTCGCCGTCGCTTCGGTGACCGTGACCTGGCCGGCGGAGGCGAGGTTGAGGATCACCGTCGCCTTCTTGAGGCCCACCACGGTGAAGGAGTTGCTCGGCGTCGGGGCGACCGGGGCCGGGGCCGGGGCTGGCGTGGTCGCGGGCGGGCCAAGGGGCGCCGACCCTGCTGCGCATTCCACGTCGGCGTCGTAGAGGTAATAGAAGCCGGTCGAAGGGATGTTGGGGAAGGCGGGGGTGCCGTCGGCGGGGAAGGCGAAGAGGACGGCCGAGCTGACCCCGGCTTCGCTGACGTAGAAGAGGCCGTGCTCTTCGGTCGAGCCGTCGAAATCGATGCCGATCGATTCACCCTTCGACACCGGCAGGCTCGACGCGTATTCGTTGATCCCTTCGGTGGCGATCTCCACCGGCGCGCTGGTCGCGGTGCCCGTGTAGCTGCCGTCGCCGTTGCGATCGAGCACCCGCAGGGAGTAGGAGTTGCCCGGGCGTGGGATGCCGTTCAACCGGAAGCGGGTGATGGTGCCGTTGCAGGGCGCGGTCAACAGCCCCGCCTGCGAGGTGATCGTGTTGTCGACGAACACGCACGGGCGTTCGGTGGAGTGTTCGAAGCCGCAGGTGCCGGCCGTGATCGGACTCTGGTTGATCTCGGCGCCGAAGGTGTACACGGTGGCACCGTCTGCCGTGGCTGCGCCGACCGACGCGCACGCGCACACCATCACGACCGCCAGCAGGCCGGACCTCTTCACGCCACGAGCCATCGTCTCTCACTTTCCGGGCGAAATTGCAGATGCGGAGCAAACCTAGCCGCGATCCCGCCGGTCGCTGGAACCGTCACTCCAGGGCTATACGCGCCGGCGCGTACTCGATCCTCGCGCACCGCTTGGCGGCCGGCGCGAGCGCGACTACGTTGGCGCCACCGATGAACCGATTCCGCCTCCTGGCCCTTCTCCTCCTGACCACCGGGCTTACGATCGCCCTATCGATCACGGCCGGGGCCGCTTTGCCGAAGCCGGGAAATACGCTGATCGTCCCGGCGAAATCGATCGGCGACGTGTCCCTCGGCAGCACCTCGACCGAGGTGACCAAGGCTTGGGGCAAGAACGCCGCCTGCGAATTGACCTGCGACTACGCGGGTGCGACGAAGGGCGGCGGAATCCCCGCACAGGCCGTCGCCAACTTGGAGCAGAGCGGCGGCACCCCATACGTCGCGACGATCTACGTCGAGGTCGGCACGACCGGCGGCGCGTCGCCGAAGCCCGACTTCGATACGAGGCTGACGCGGTTCGCGACGTCGAAGGGAATCCACCTCGGCTCGACCGTCAAGGAACTGACCGCGGCCTACCGCGGGCTGAATAAGGAACACGACCCGGCTGTCGACCTCTACACGCTGAAGGGACCGAAGGAAAGCGCCACCGTCTTCACCGTGGTCGAAGGCCGGGTCACCGAGATCCTGATCGAGGCACACCCGCGCGGTTGAACAGGTGGCTAGTCGCCTGGCGCTTCCCCGGCCGCTTCGATGGTCGCGCGGACGTCCTTGATCAGAAGCTGAAGATCGCATGTTGTATGTCAATGGCGAAGCTCGCGGTTCTGGCCGACCGTCGTCCTGATCCTGTCGGAGGCGGCCTTCGTAAGACAAGGCGCCGGGCCACCAAAGTGGCCTTCTCAGTCCGAAATTCTCACCGTCGCGGATTTCGGTTCGAGTTGGAGAAGCCACTCATTCTCGATGGGATCCGAGATCGGCTTCGCCGGCCGTCGGCTACCCGCGATGAGCTCAACCGAGTCCAGCCGGACGCGCGACGAAATCCGCCTCGATGAAGGGGTCTGGCTCCAGTAGGGAACGACAGCGACTGCGCATCGTCCCGAACGGACGTCCTCGACAAAGCCACCTACTTGCAGTACCGATACCTGAAACTGTCCACAGCGCGGTCGACGGCGTCATAGGCCGTTACCTTGCTCACGCACCTATCCTTGAGAACCGAGAACGCTCCATAACGCAATCTCGTGATCCGCGCGCGAGACGCGTCACTCCGCGAGATCTGAGAAGCCCGGACCCAGACATGAGGCCCTTCGGCCAAGTCAATTCTCACTCGCTGGATACTTGCCGGTAGGCGAGAAGTGGGCGGCGAGATTCGGAGCCAGGCCAGATCGGCAGGCACCCCGCTTCGGTCGCGAAAAAGCTGTGATGCCCGACAAAATTGAGGGCACCAAGATAGACACAAGGAGTGTGGTTCGATTGTGGGGTGGGTTGGCTGTACGCATAGCCGGCCCAGGCCGTGGCTGCAGTTCTTTGCTCATGCAGAAGTACGTCGCGGGAGGTCGGAATGTCCCGGTCGAGTTCGTACGAACGGAACGGGTCGCTTCCGTCTGCTCCATAAGCTGAGCCTCCAGCCAAACCACAGCCGATCCCGACGATCAGCGACAGGACCAATGTCCAGACAGCGATTGAGGTTCGCCGCTTCATCTGCGCCCTCCGAGATGCCGTTGGCCCCTCGAGTTTCAAGAACCCTCCGGGAAATATTCATGCCGCCCCGCGCATCGGCGAGCACCCCAGCCACTGCATCGAGCTCGACGGGGAAAGCCTAGGTCAGTCCGGGCCCTTCATGAGAGCCGACTCGACAGCAGCGGGTGTTGACCCGCCGCCCAGGTCCGGCGTTTCAAACGCCTTCCACGGTTCGCCGCAGCCGCTGCATCCCGGCTAGCCAGCGGTCGTGGTCCTCAGCCTTGCGGCGGAAGAAGAGACCGACCTCGGCGTGGGGCAGGATCAGGAACGAGTCGCCTTCCAGCTCCGCGAAGACCTGGGCCGCGACGGCCTCCTCGGTGAGGACGTCGCCCGCCGCGCGGACCGCCTCCTCGGCCTGCCCACGCAGCCCGACCGGACCGAGCATCGCGGTCTCCACCCCCATCGGGCAGAGGCACTTCACCTTCACCCCGCGGTCGCCATAGGTGACTGCGAGCCACTCGGCGAAGGCGACGGCCGCGTGCTTGGTGACGGTGTAGGGCGCGCTGCCGATCTGGGTCAGGAGGCCCGCCGCCGAGGCGGTGCTGACGAAGTGGCCGCGGCCGCGGCCGAGCCAGCCGGGCAGGAGCTCCCGGGCGAAGGCGACGTGGGCGCCGACGTTGACCGCCATCGCGTCTTCCCATTCGCCCGCGCTCGTCGCCATCGGGTCGGTGCCGATCGCCACCCCGGCGTTGCAGAAGCAGATGTCGATCGGGCCGAGCCGGTCGGTCGCCGTGGCCACCAGGGCGACGATCGCCTCGGCGTCGCGCAGATCGCAAGGCAGGCAGAGATGGCCCTCGCCGAGCTCGGCCGAGAGCCGGCCGAGCCCCGCCGCGGCGACGTCGGTGGCGAGGACCCGGGCGCCGCCGGCGACAGCGGCGAGCGCCAACGCCCGCCCGATGCCGCCGGCCGCCCCGGTGACGAGGACCGTCCGCCCCGCGACCGCCTCGCTCACCTCAGCCTTCGCCGCCTTCGAACGCCTTCTTGTAAATCGCCGCGTAGTCGTAGGGCGGGTTCCACGGCCCGGACGGGCCCAGGTTGCGTTCTTTGTCGAACATCTGCAGGCCCATCCCGGTCGGCTGCGGTTCCTCGCCGTTCATCAGCCGGTTGGCGGCGTCGAGCGCGGCCCAGCTGTCCCATTCGAGCGACCAGCCCGAGCCCGCGCCGAGCTTCCCTTCGCGGGTCAGGTTGACGCCGGCCTCGTCGCCTTCGCCAGAGTTGATCAGCAGGTCGCGCCCGGAGGCTTCCGCCCCGGCCACCAGCCCGGCGATCGCGATCGTGTCATAGGTCGGGTTCAGCACGTTCACCTTGGGGTTCTTCAGCAGGTCCTGGCGGACCCGTTCCTGCATCCCCGTTTCCAGCGCCGAATAGGGGAAGACGATGATTTCGGCTTCGCATTCGGGGCAGTACTTTTCGTACGCTTCGAGCGTCGCGTGGGCCAGCACACGGTCGCCGTAGCCGACGTTGTCCTGGTAGATCAGCGCGTCGGCGTGACCTTCGGTTTCCTGGATCGACCAGAGCGCCAGCGAGGCACCCCAGGCCCTGATGTGGTCGAGGTAGCTTTCTTCGCCTTTCTTGGCCTTGGTCAGGTTGCCGCTGTAGGTGGTGATGTAGTCGAACAGGTTTTCGCTGCCCGCGTTCGATTCGCCGCAGTCGGTCACGTCGGCGCCGACCAGCAGGATCCCGGCCGCCTTCGCCTGTTTCAGCGCGCCCTGGATGTAACGGCAGTCGATGTAGAAGTCATAGATCACGTCGGCGTGGTCGGCGATCGCCGAGCGGATGCCTTCCGAGGCTTTCGCCGGTTCGCCTTTGTCGTCGAAGGTGGTCGAGTTCCAGCCCAGCGACGCGGCAGCTTCTTCGGCGGCGCCGATCGGATGGCTGCAGATCGAGATCGATTGGCCGCAGGAGATCAGCCAGACGTTGGTGCCCGCTTTCGGCTTCGGCGCCGTGGTCGGCGGCGAGGAGAAGGTGCCTTCCTTGGTGAAAAGGCCCTTGACGATCTTGTTGACCGCCGCCAGTTGCGCCGCCCCGGTCGAGCCCGAGTCCGAGCCGCCGCCCTCACCGCCGCTCTTGCTGCCGCCGCCGCAGGCCGCCAGGACCAGTCCGCTCAGCAACAGGACCGCCGACAACGGGATCAATGCTCTCACCTTGTGCCTCACTTCAGTCTCCTTCCATCCGCTGGACCGCTGGTCACTACGCCGACTGGCGCCGTCGGCGCCCGAGCAGGCTTGCCAGGGCGACGCCTGCGATCAGCGCGCCGCCGTTGGCGAAATCGTTGACGTAAGGGCTGGCGCCGACGAGCGTGAGACCGCTGTTCAGGATCGCCAGGAAGATGATCGCGATCAGCGTCCCCCAGACGTTGAAGCGCCCGGGGACCACGGCGGCGACGCTGAGGAAGGCGGCGGCGATCGCCGGCAGGGTGAAGCCCGGCCCGATCGAGGGGCTGGCGGAGCCCGACTGGGCGATCAGCAGCAGCCCGGCGCTGCACGAGAGCACGCCCGCGACGACGAAGCTCGCCAGCACGTAGCGGTCGACCGAGACGCCGAGCAGGCGCGCCGCCGAGAGGTTGGCGCCGATCGCGTCGAGGTAGCGGCCGAAGGGCGTGTGGCGGAGGAGGTAATAGACGAGGCCGGTGACGATCAGGGCGATGATGAAGCTGTCGGGGATGCCGAAGATGCCCTTCGTGGTGAGGGTCGAGAGCGCGCTCGGGATGCCCGCGGTGAGGCTCAGGCCGTTCGACTTCCAGCCGACCACGCCCGCGATCAGGGTCGCGGTGCCGAGCGTGGCGACCACCGAGTTGACCTTCACCAGCGTCACCAGCAGGCCGTTGACGATCCCGACCACCGCGCCGATGCCGATCGTCAGCAGGATCACCACCGGGATCGAGACGCCGCTCGCGAACGCCGAGGCGCCGAAGATCGCCCCCATCCCGGCTGTCGCGCCGACCGAGAAGTCGTACTCCTGGGCCATCAGGGGGATCAGCGCCGCCATCGCGATCACGATCAGGGCCCCCTGGTTGCCCAGCATGATCTTCAGGTTTTCCGAGGTCGGGAACGTTTCCGAGGTTTCCGGCAGCACGGCGAAGAAGACGGCGAGCAGCACGGTGAGGATCGGCAGCGCCGTCGCCTCACCCAGGTAGCCCCAGTTGATCCCCCGCTTCCGGCGCTTCTCGCTCACCTGACCCCGGCCTCCTGGATCACGTGCGAGAGCGCCCCGGGCGTCGTCTCCTCGGCCGCCAGCTCGGCGCCCACGACGCCGTCCTCGATCACCAGGATCCGCTCGCTCAGGTGGACCAGCTCCTCCATGTCGGAGGAGACGACGATCGCCGTGGTGCCGTTCGCGGCCGCCGTCAGGATCAGCCGCCAGAGCTCGGCCCGGGCGCCGACGTCGACGCCCTGGGTGGGCTCGTCGAGCAGCAGCACCTTCACCTGCAGCTGCAGCCAGCGGGCCAGCGCCACCTTCTGCTGGTTGCCGCCGGAGAGCGAGGCGATCGAGCTGTCGGGCGAGTGCGCCTTGATCTGGTAGCGCTTCATCGCCTCGCGGGCACCGCGCCGCTCCGCCCGACGCGAGACCTGCCAGAGCCGCCGATGGGCGGAGACGTTGACGATCGCCAGGTTCTCGGCCACCGAGAGCCCCGAGAGGACCGAGTCCCGGGCGCGGTCCTCGGAGAGGTAGGCGATGCCGGCCTTGATCGCCGCGCGGGGGCTGCCGACCGCGACCTCGCGCCCTCCCACCTTCACCGACCCGGCCTCGGCGGCCTGCACGCCGCCGAGCATCCGCAGCAGGGTCGAGCGCCCCGAGCCGACCAGCCCGGCGATCCCGATCACCTCACCGGTCAACGCCGTGAGGTCGAAGTTGCGGACCTTGCCGCCGCAGAGGCCGCGCACCTCGAGCTGGTCGCCGGCCGAGGCGGGGACCCGCGCGTGGTTGCGGATCTCCGAGACTTCCTTGCCGACGATGAGTTCGGCGAGCGCCGATTTCGCCAGCCCCTCGGTGGCGACCGTGGTGATCACGTGCCCGTCGCGCAGGACCGTGATTCGGTCGGCGAAGCTGATCACCTCGTCGAGGCGATGGGAGACGAAGAGAATCGCCTGACCCGCGGCAGCGTACCGACGCAGTGTGCCGAGCAGCAGGTCGACCTCCTGGGTCGGCAGCGTCGCGGTCGGCTCGTCGAGGGCGAGGACGCCGGTGTCGGCGTGCTCCTGGTCCTGCAGGGCGCGAGCGATCGCCAGCATCGTCTGCGTCGCGGGCGAGAGCGAGGCGACGTCCTGGGTCGGCGCGAAGGGCAGCTCGAAGCGCTCCAGCACCTGCTTGGCGTGCCGGTTCATCTGTCGCCAGCGCACCCGGCCGGGGAAGCCCGGCTCGAAGCCGTGCCCGATCGCCAGGTTCTCGGCCAGGGTCATCCCGGCGAAGGTCGTCAGCTGCTGGTGGACGAAGTGGAGGCCCGCGGCGCGCGCCGCCTGCGGCGTGAACGAGCGCAGGTCGTGCTCCCGGCCTTCGATCCGCAGCGTGCCGGCGTCGGCCTGGTGGATGCCGCCCATGCACTTGAGGAAGGTCGACTTGCCGGAGCCGTTGCCGCCGACCAGCGCGTGGATCTCGCCCGGCGCGATCTCGATCCCCGCTCCCTCCAGAGCCCGGGTGGCGCCGAAGCTCTTGTCGACGCCCTGCGCCTGCAGGACTGAGTTTTCTTCTGGCAATTGAGTTCGACGATCGGGTGCTCGGGAAATCCGCGTCTTCCCACCGCGCCGACGCGGCGCGCCGTGGCATGATCGTAGGCGCGGGCGCGACCCCTCAGGCAACCACCAACCGTCTCCGATTCGGCACCTGGGTGGACAGGCTGTCGTCACGCCGACTCCTTGAAGCCGCGGCGGATGACCTTGCCGCTCTCGGTCCGCGGGATCGCCTCGACGCGGTGGATGCTGCGCGGCGCGGCGTGCCAGCCGATCCGCTCGCCGACCAGGCGCCGGCCTTCCTCGAGCAGGCGCTCCTGCCGCCCGGCGTCCTCGCCGGCCGGATCGACGACGACGAAGGCGGCGACCACCAGCCCCTTGCGCGCGTCGGCGACGCCGACGCAGGCCGCGTCCGTGATCTCGGGGTGCTCGACCAGGACCGCCTCGACGTCGGCCGGGCCGACGTTGTAGCCGGCGGTGACGATGATGTCATCGGCGCGGCTGACGTAGCGGTAGCGCCCGGCGCGGCGCTCGACCAGGTCCTCGGTCCACCACCAGCCGTCGCGCAGTCGCTCGTTCCACACCTCCTCGCGGTCCCAGTAGCCGCGGCTGAGGAGCCATCCGTGGTCGCGGACGGCCACCCGGCCGATCCCCTCCTCCACCTCCTCGCCGCTCTCGTCGAGCAGCGCGACGTCGAACCCCGGCAGCACCTGGCCCATGCCGCCGAGGAGCGCCTGGTCCTGCGCCGGGTCGCGCAGGTCGGCCATCACGATCCCCAGCTCGGTGGCGCCGTAGCTGTCGTAGATCGGGAAGTCGAGGTTCTCGCGGAACCAGCCGTCCACCTCGGCGGTCAGCGGCTCGCCGCAGCTGGTCGCGGCGCGCAGGGAGGTGGGGAACTCGGCGCGCAGGACGTCGGTCCCGGCGGCGGCGAGCTGGCGGAATCCGGTCGGGGCGCTCGCCAGGTGGTCGGCGCCCAGCTCGCGCGCGATCCGCCACCACTCGGCGGCGTCGAAGGCGCCCTCGATGATCACCCGGGTGGCGCCGAGGCTGAGCGGCGCGAGGCCGGTCGTGTAGAGGCCGAACGACCAGCCCGCGTCGGCGGTCGAGAGGAGGACGCCGCCCGATCTCATCGCCAGCGCGTGTTCGACGAACGGCCACAGCGTGAGCACGCCGTAGTGCGGGACCACGCAGCCCTTCGGCTTCCCGGTCGTCCCCGACGTGTACATGATCGTCGCCGGGTCGGTGGCCGCGGTCGGGTGCAGCCGCGGCTCGCCGGGCGCGCGCTCGAGCGCCGCGTCGAGGTCGACGTCTTGCTCCGCCGCCGGCACCGAGCCGCCGAGCGCCAGCACCCGCAGACCGTCGACCGCGCCGCGGGCGCCCTGCACGCTCGCCGCGTTGGCGGCATCGACGACGATCGCCGCACAGCCGCTGTCGGCGAGCCGGACGCTGATCGCCTCGACGCCGAAGCCGCTGAAGAGCGGCACGTAGATCGCCCCCAGCCGCCAGAGCGCCAAGGGCAGGGCGAAGCTCTCCGGGCGCCGGCCGAGCTTTGCCGCCACCCGGTCGCCGGGGCCGATGCCGACCCGCGCGAGCGCCTGCGCGAGGTCGGCGCCCAGCCGGGTCAGGTCGGCGCCGGAGAAGACCTCGGCGCGCCCGTCGGCGCGCCGCCAGATCAACGCCCGCCGCTGGTCGAACCGGAGCGTCGCCGAGTTGAAGGCGCCGTCGGCGCCGATCCCCGCGCGGCGAGCGGCGCCGGCCCAGTCGTAGCCGTTGACCGTCGCGTCCACGGCTCAGGCCGCGGCGAGGGCTCGCCGCAGCCCGTCGACGTCGTAGTAGTAGCGCTCGCGGCTGATCCGCCCGCCGGGCCCGAACTCATAGAGGAGGCAGGCGCGGAAGATCACTTCGCGCCCCGAGGGAGGGACGTCGAAGTAGGTGCTCGAGTGGGTCCCGGCCACCGTGCACTCGAGCACGAGGAAGTCCTCCCCGGCATGCATCCGGGGGTCGAGCAGGCGGTAGTCCGGCAGCACCTCCCAGGTGTCGGCAAGCAGCTCGCGCATCCCGGCCACTCCCGAGTAGCGCGCTCCGGTCGGCATGTCCTCGAACTCGAAGTCGTCTTCGAGCAGCCCGTCGACCCGCTCGAGGTCGTGCTCCTGCACCGCCTCGATCGCCGCCTCGATCACCTCGGTCGGCTTCACCCCTCCTCCTTTCCCGCGACCGGCCCGCCCGGCGCCTCGGCGAGCCTCGGCATCACTTCTTCGGCAAAGCAGGCGAGCGCGCGGCGGGCGAGCTCGTGGGGGACGCCCGGCAGCTGCGGCCAGATCACGATCTCGTCGAAGGGATAGACGGCGCGCAGCGCGGCGAGGCGCTCGGCGATCTCCGCCGGCGGCCCGACCAACATCGAGTGGCGCAGCTCGGCCAGGCGCGGCGCCTCGGCGAGGACGCCTGCCGGCGGCGCCTGCTCGCCGGCCCATTCGGAGTACTTGCGCTGCTGATAGAGGAAGGCCGGGCCGACGTGCTCCTGCCACTCGCGCTCGAAATCGGGCGAGGCCCAGACGAAGGTCGAGAAGATCAGCTGGAACTCACCGCGCTCGCGACCGTGGGCCGCCATCGCTGGCTCGATCCGGTTGCGCCACTGGGCGGCCAGCGACTCCTCGGCGTCGACGTAGGCATAGGAGAAGTGACCGTCGGCGAGCCGGGCCGCCCGGTCGACCCCGGCCTTGACCGCGGCGCCGACGACGATCGGCAGCGGGTCTTGGACCGGCGGGATGTTGATCGGCAGCCCGTCGGGGGCGATCGCCCCGGGCCGCAGCGCCTCCCGCAGGTAGGCGAGCCCCTCGTCCATCAGCCGCGCGCGATCGGAGAGCTCGACCCCGAAGGCGCGGAATTCGTGTGGGTGGTGCCCGGCCCCGAGGCCGAGCGTCAGCCGACCGCCGGAGATCACGTCGACCACCCCCGCCTCCTCGGCGACGCGGCGGAACTGGGTCAGCGGCAGCAGGATGACGCCCGCGCCGAGGCGGATCGTCTCGGTCTCGCGGGCGAGCGCGCTCAGCACCGGCAGGTGGGTCGGCAGATAGCCGTCGTCGACCCCGTGCTGCTCGGTCGTCCAGGCGGTGAAGTAGCCGAGCCGCTCGGCCTCGACGATCAACTCGACGACCCGGTCGAAGGAGGCGGGCGTCGGCAGCTGCCCGGGCCCGACGCGGAAATCGTGGATGAGGCTGAAGCGCGGGCCGCTCATCGGGCGGGCTCCGGGTGGCGGTCGACCCACGGGTTGGCGCGCTCGTAGGCGGCCGCGGCGGCGAGCACGACGCTCTCCTCCCCGCGCGCGCCGACCAGCTGCAGGCCGACCGGCAGGCCCGCGGACGTGAACCCGCAGGGAATCGAGAGCGCCGGGCTGCCGGTCATGTTGAAGGGGAAGGTGAAGATCCAACCGAGCCGCCGGTCGACCGCCTGTCCGGCGACCTCGGCAGGGCCGGGATGCCAGCCGGGATGCGGGAAGGCGGCGGTCGCGACGGTCGGTGTGAGGAGGACGTCGGCGCCGGTGAAGAGGTCGGCGACGGTGCGGTAGAGCTCATCGCGGTGGACGATCGCGGCGCGGTAGTAGTCGATCGCCTCGAGCCGCGAGGCCGCGTGGCTCAACTCGGTCAGCGCCGGGTCGATCGCCTCCGGCGAGCGCGGCGCGACCAGCTCGTCGGCGATGTAGCCGAGCGAGG
>DATJUK010000051.1:0-6768 GCA_035502495.1 Solirubrobacterales bacterium | reverse complement strand
GTATGCGGCGAGAAGTGCGAACGCACCGGAGGTGGGGCTAGAGGGCTTCGCGGATGCCGCCCATGTCGGTGAAGACCTGGGTCGAGCCGCCGTCGGGGTTCTGCTCGTCGGCGATCACGTGGGAGACCGCGTTGATCAGGGCCAGGTGGGTGAAGGCCTGGGGGAAGTTGCCGAGGTGGCGACCTGATTTCGCCTCCATCTCCTCGGCGTAGAGGTCGAGGGCGCCCGCCATCGTCAGCAGGCGCTCGCAGAGCGCCCGGGCCCGTTCCCGCTCGCCGATCTCCGAGAGCGCCGAGACCAGCCAGAACGAGCAGATCAGGAAGGTGCCCTCCTTGCCGGAGAGGCCATCGTCGGTCTCGTCGACCTTGTAGCGGAGGACGAGGCCGTCCTCGGTCAGGTCGCGGGCGATCGCCTCGACCGTCGCCACGATCCGCGGATCGTCGGCGGGCAGGAAGCGGTAGAGCGGCATCAGGAGCAGCGAGGCGTCGAGGGCGTCGGTGTCGTAGTGCTGGCGGAAGACCCCGTCGCGGCAGCCCTTCGCGCAGATCTCCGCCTTGAAGGCATCGGCCTTGGCGCCGTACTCGGCGGCGAGCTCGTCGCGCCCGAGCTCCCGCGCCAGCCGCGCGCCGCGGTCGGCCGCCACCCACATGCTCACCTTCGAGGAGACGTAGTGCTGCGGGTCCCCGCGCGACTCCCAGATCCCCTGGTCGGGCTGCGGGAAGGACTCGATGGCTTTCTCCACCTGGTGGCGGATCAGCGCCCGGTCGGCTTTCGTCCCCGTCCCTCGCAGCGCTTTTTCGTGCAGGTAGACGGAGTCGAGCAGCGCCCCCCAGACGTCGTTCTGGCGCTGGTCGAAGGCCCCGTTGCCGATCCGCACCGGCCGCGCCCCGCCGTACCCGGAGAGGTGGTCGAGCGTCGACTCGGTCAGCTCCCGCTCGTGCCCGATCCCGTACATGATCTGCAGTTCGGGATGGTCCCGGCACACGGTGAGGATGAAGCGCATGAAGTCGCGCGCCTCCTGGTCGAAGCCGAGCGTGTGCAGCGCCCAGAGGCTGAAGGTCGAGTCGCGGATCCAGCTGTAGCGGTAGTCCCAGTTGCGCTCCCCGCCCGGCGTCTCCGGGAGCGAGGTGGTGGGGGCGGCGACGATCGCCCCGGTCGGCATATAGGTGAGCCCCTTGAGGACGAGCGCCGAGCGCTGCAGGTGGATGCGCCAGGGGTGGTCGGGGAACTCGCCGTGGCGCAGCCAGAGCCGCCAGAATTCCTCCGTCAGCTCGCGCCGTCGGCGCGCGTCCTGGGCGTCGGCCGGGCCGCTCAGCCCCTCCTCGCCCCAGCTCAGGCCGACGAAGGCGCGCTCGCCCTCCTTCAGGTGGATGCGGCCGCGGACCGCGTCGCCGTCGGTCTCCAGCTCGAGGTCGGTGCGCAGCTCCAGTTCGGTGCCGTCGGCGCCGCGGGCGATCTTTTCGCTCACCCCCGGGGACTCGCCCGCCGCGTCGCCGTCGCTCCAGGCCGGCGCGCCGCGCCCGTAGGACATGCGCGGCAGGCACTCCATCTCCACGTCGACCTCGCCGTCGATGCATTTGATCGTCCGCACCAGCGACTGGTCGGAGTCGTGGGAGACGATCGGCCCGCCCTCGTCGGGCGTCCAGGAGGCGATCGAGAGCGCGTCGTGGACGACCAGCCAGCCGGTGTCGGTGACCCAGGTCGTCTCGATCACCAGCGTGCCCGGGATGTAGCGGCGGCTGATCGGGGTGACGACGCCGGGCGGCCGCAGCGTCATCCGCCCGGCGCCCCGGTCGAGCAGCGCGGCGAAGACGCTGGGCGAATCGAAGCGCGGCAGGCAGAGCCACTCGACCGCGCCGTCGAAGGAGACGAGCGCGGAGGTGTGGCAGTCGGAGAGGAAGCCGTAGCCGCCGATCGTCGGAAAGTCGTCGGGCATCGCGGCAAGCTAACACCCCCTACGCTGGGAACGGATGAACCTTCCGGTCGCCCACCTGACCGGCATCTTCGCTCCCCTCGAGCTCGTCCCGATGCTGATCGCCGCGGCGCTCTACGCGCGGCGGGCGACGACCCTGGCCGCGCGCGGCCGCCCGGTGCCGCTCTGGCGCCAGATCTGCTTCGCCGCCGGGCTCCTCTGCATCGCGGGCGCGCTGATCACGCCGCTCTCCGACCTCGCCGACGAACTGGTGATCGCCCACATGATCGAGCACCTGCTGATCGGCGACATCGCCAGCCTGCTGATCGTCCTCGGGCTGACCGGCCCGCTCCTGCAGCCGATCCTCGCGATCCGCTTCTTCGACCGCCTCCGCTTCCTCTGCAACCCGCTGATCGCGATGCCGCTGTGGGCGTTCAACATGTTCCTCTGGCACGCGCCGCCGCTCTACGACGCGGCCTACGGCGGCGCGCCGATCCACTTCCTCGAGCACACCACGTTCATCGTCTTCGGCGTCCTGCTCTGGATGCCGGTCTTCGGCCCGCTGCCGATGCCCACCTGGTTCACCGCCGGCTGGAAGGTCGTCTACGTGATCGTCATGCGGCTGATCGCCACCGTGCTCGGCAACATCCTGATGTGGGACGGGCAGGTCCTCTACGACGTCTACGCCAAGGGCGAGGCCGCGCACCACATCGAAGCGCTCACCGACCAGTCGATCGCCGGCGTGGTGATGATGGTCGAGGGTGTCTTCCTCGGCCTCGGCGTGCTCGCCTGGTTCTTCTTCCAGGCGGCGAGCGAGGGGATCGAAAAGCAGCGCCTGCTCGACCTCGCCTACGCGAACGGGGTGGCGCTCGACCCCGACCGGGCGCAGCGGGCGGTCGCCGCCGGGCGGAGCGCGCGGGAGCGCCTCGAGTCGCAGATCCTCGCCGATGCCGGGCGCGGCAAGGCGGCGGTCTCGTGAGCGGCGGGCGCCCGCTCGGCCCGCGCGACCGCTTCCGCGCCTGGCTCGTCACCGGGGCGCCGGGGCGCGGCTTCGCCTTCGCGATCGACTTCGCCGCGGCGGTGCGGACGATGCTCCGCTCCCGCTAGGGTCAGCCGACGATGCAGACGACTCTCAAAGAGCTTCCCGATTCACGCGTGGAGGTCCAGGCGGAGGTCGCGCCCGAGGACGTCCAGCGCGCCGCCAACCGCACCGCCCGGGCGATGGCACGCGAAATGCGACTGCCCGGCTTCCGCAAGGGCAAGGCGCCGCCCGCGCTGGTGATCCAGCGGCTGGGCTTCGGCGCGGTGCTCGCCGAAGCGATCCGCGAGGCGCTGCCGGAGTGGTACGAAGGCGCGCTGCTCGACGCCGGCGTGACCCCGATCGGGGACCCGGACATCGACATGGTCTCGTCCCCCGAGGAGGAGGGCGAGCCGCTCACCTTCAAGTTCGAGGTCGGCGTGCGGCCGGTCGCCGAGCTCGGCGAGTACAAGGGCCTCGAGGTCGGCCGCGAGGAGAAAGAGGTCGACGAGGAGGTCGTCGACACCGAGGTGGAGCGGATCCGTGAGGGCTTCGCGCGGCTCGAGCCGGTCGCCCGCGCCTCGCTGGAGGGCGACTCGGTGCTGATCGACTTCGAGGGCTTCGTCGACGGCCAGGCGTTCCCGGGCGGGAAGGCCGACGACTACCTCCTGGCGCTCGGCTCGAACTCGCTTATCGATGACTTCGAGGACCAGCTGGTCGGGGCCAAGCCGGGCGACGAGGTCGAGGTCGAGGTCACCTTCCCGGACGAGTACCAGGAACCGAAACTGGCGGGCGAGGACGCGGTCTTCAAGGTGAAGGTCAAGGAGGTGCGGGAGAAAGTGCTCCCGGAGCTCGACGACGACTTTGCCTCCGACGCCTCCGAGTTCGACACCCTGGAGGAGCTGCGCGGCGACATCCGCGAGAAAGTCGGCAGCGCGCTGAACAGCCGCGCCGAGGAAGACTTCCGCATCGCCGCCGTCGACGCCGCGGTCGACGCGGCCACGGTCGAGGTCCCCGACGAGATCGTCACCGCCCGCGCCGGCGAACGCTGGGAGCGGATGGAACGGCAGCTCGCCCAGCAGGGGATGGATCCCAACGTCTTCCTGCAGATGCAGGGGAAAACGCGCGACGAGCTGATCGAGGAAACGAAGCCGGACGCCGAGCGGGAGCTGAAGCGCGAGGCCGTGGTGACCGCGATCGCCGCCGCCGAGGGCCTCGAGGCCTCCGAGGAGGAGATGGTCGAGGCGCTCGCCCACTCCGCCGAACACGAACGGACGACGCCGGAGAAGCTGCTGGCGCGCCTGCGCGAGAACGGCCGCGACCAGGTGATCGCCGAGGACCTGGTGGCGCAGAAGGCGATCGAGCTGGTCGCCGAGTCGGCCAAGGCGATTCCCAAGGCCGAGGCCGACGACCGCAAGGAGAAAGCCGAGAACGCGGAGAAGATCCTCGCCCCGGAGGGGGAGGAGAAACCGGCCGGGAAACTCTGGACCCCGGGCGACGAGTGAGCCGCGGCGGCGACGCCGGGTCCGCCGAACGCCTTCTATAGAGTGCGCGCACGATGAGTCCCTTGGTCCCGATGGTGGTCGAGCAGACCTCGCGCGGCGAGCGCGCCTTCGACATCTACTCGCGGCTGCTCGGCGAGCGGATCGTCTTCCTCGGCACGCCGGTCACCGACGACATCGCGAACCTGATCGTCGCCCAGCTGCTCCACCTCGAGTCGGAGGATCCGGACAAGGACGTCAGCCTCTACATCAACTCGCCCGGCGGGTCGGTGTACGCGGGGCTGGCGATCTACGACACGATGCAGTTCATCAAGCCCGACGTGCAGACGATCTGCGTCGGGGTGGCGATGAGCATGGGCGCGCTGCTGCTCTGCGGCGGCGCCGAGGGCAAGCGGATGTCGCTGCCCAACTCGAAGATCCTGATCCACCAGGTGTCGGCCGGGTTCCAGGGCCAGGCCACCGACATCGAGATCCACGCCAAAGAGATCATCGACGTGCGCCGGCGGCTCGACGAGATCATCGCCAAGCACACCGGCCAGCCGTTCGAGAAGGTCACCAAAGACACCGAGCGCGATTACTTCATGAGCGCGGACGAGGCGAAGGAGTACAACATCGTCGACCGCGTCATCGCGCACCACTGACGCGGCCGCGCCGACTCGGGGTCTGCTGCTTCCTCGTCGCGGTGACCTGCGCGTGGGGCGGAGGCGCCGCCGCCGCGGCCGGTGTCCCGCTCGGTGCCACCGACGGCGGGATCGAATGGTTCAAGCACGTCTTCCCGGTGCGGGGACCGCACGGGGAACGGGGCCCGATCGGTGAATTCGGCGCGCCCCGCAGCGGCGGACGGGTCCACGAAGGCTTCGACATCCTCGCCGCCTGCGGGACCGAACTGGTGAGCGTGGTGACGGGGAAGGTGCGGGAAGTCGGCTACGACCCGATCCTCTACGGCAACTACCTGCTGATCCACGGGCAGGGAGAACACCGGACCTACATGTACGCGCACATGCAGAAGGCGCCGGTCGTCCATAAGGGCGAGCGGGTCTGGGCGGGGGAGAGGGTCGGCGAGGTTGGCAAGACCGGCAACGCGCGCACGGTCGGCTGCCAGCTCCACATCGAGATCCACGTGAACGGCGTGCCGATCGACCCGAAGCCGGAAGTCGAGCGCTGGGACAGGGGCAGCTAGGGTGGCCTCGGTGGCCGATCTGGAGGAACAGGAGCTGCTGCGCCGCCAGGTCGAGGCGACGCTGCGATTCATGCGGCTCTCGACGATCGTCGGTCTGGTGGTCGTCGTGATCCTGGCGATCGCCGTGCCGAGCATCCGCGGGGTGATGATCCTGGTCGGGATCGTCTACCTCCTCACCTCGGTGGCCGCCTACGCCTACCTGCGCCGCAACTTCAAGGCCCGCCTCGAGCGCGGGCTCCCGGCCGCCTCGCCCGCCCCGACCGATCCGGAGTAATCGCCGCTAAAGGTCAGGGCTCGTTTGGCCGAAAACTCCCTGAACGTGGCATTTCGATCGCAGAATCCACAGCGGACGACCGATCTGGCCGTCCCACCGGCCTCGTCGACCCGCGGTTCGGCCGCCTACGGCGGCCGCCACTTCCGACTGGTCCTCGTCGCCTTGGTCATCACCTGGCTGGTCCTCGCGGCGCTGCTGCCGAATCTCCGCCCGATCCTGCTCGCCTTCGCGGCCCTCTACCTGGTCGGCGGCGTGATCTACATCCGCACGATGCCGAGTCGCGAGACGGCGAAGGTCGAAGCGTCCGAGCGCGGCTTTCCCGATGGCGACGACGTGCCACCCGCACGGCCCGGCGATCGCTCGTAGGGGGCGTGAGCGGGTGGCGCGCGGTGGTGGCGCGCGGTGCGTTCGCAGTAATGCCCGCATAGCGGGCATTACTGCGAACGCACCGGGGGTGCGGCCGGGTGCGGCCGTCCGAGGCGCGTCCCGGGCGCCTCATGGCGGTCCTGGCGGACTGTGACCGCCATGAGGCGCCCGGGACGCGAGGCATTCGGGGGGATGAGGAAAGGGACGGGAGGAGGTCGGACTGACGTGACACCCCACACCGGATGATGCCCGGGAGCCGACACGATGCGTGACGAAGACGCCGGGGACGTCACACCCTCATGCGCCTCCGCACCCCGGGAACGGGACCCCGGCACGCGCTCTCGACTTTTGAGCCCCTATAGGGGCCAAAAAGTCGAGAGCGCTCCCACGGGTCCCGAGGAACCCCCCGGGAAGCGTGACGTCCCCGGCGTCTCCCTCACGGGACCCGGTCCCGTGAGGGTCCCGTGAGGCTTCCCGTACCACCCCCGCGACCCTCCCGTGGCTCCCTCGTGAGGA